>JAUWYK010000030.1 GCA_030615865.1 Dehalococcoidia bacterium | reverse complement strand
CGGACCAGCTTCTGGTAAGCCCTTATCTTAAACGGGTTCTCCTTCTTAAGCTCCAGGAAGTCGGCAATATCCTCAAATACCTTGGCAATCTCACTGTTTTTCATTGGTGGTGAGCCTCCCCCTTATCCACTCCCAATCCGGGTCACCATGATTAAAGAACGACTTAAAATTATCCTTCAGCCATTCATAATAGTCATCTTCAGTATACTGGCAGAACGCCTCAACCAAGGCATCTTTTGAGATGTCCTCGGGAATTTCCCAGTCTCCCTCCTCAAACTCCCAGTTCAAAAACTCCTCAACAACTGCCCTATCAAGCATGTTCAGCTACCTCCGAAATTCAGCAAACTTTTTATCAATTTCGACTCTTAACTTCTCACCTACTTCTTGAAAAATATCTAATAGTTCATTATAAATATTTCCGCCGGCAATAAAATTCCAGAATTCCTCACCTACTAAGACTTCACCATTCTCCAAATCATATAGCCCCTTCAATGTCCACCGCTCATAAGGCTTAGGATGATAAGGATTATACGGAATTGCTAACCTCGTAAAAACTTGAACATTCTTGTCTTGACTAAGTCTTAGAGCGGTCCACCTAAGAAGTTTAAGTTTTAATGCAACAAATTCCTTCATATTAGGCTTGGCACTCGTAATATCTAAGTAGTTTTCTGTTTGTTCAATCCTAGCAAATAAATCTACTATAGAATCAGGATCAACTTTAGCTTGCCCTCTCTTTATTCTACGCCTAATCTGTTCAGTCTCATCTATCATATTCGGGGTAGTCTCCCCTATCCTTAATTTATGGTGAATATCACTGATGAACGTCTCTGTCTCTTGGTCAATTTCCCCAAGCAATTTATGCTGCCTTTCTGCGTAGTTGTTAGCTCCTCTAACCAAAAATACTGCCACTTGTTCCCAAATAGACATACCAAAGGTAGTATTCATTGATTGCATAAAGGAAAACATGGCATATCTATCTTTGCCAAGAAGCCTGTGATGAAATGGCATATGTACTGTTTCTGGTTTATACGCTATTAGTTTCTCGCTCACCCTTGTGATAAGTAGTCCAGCTATCTCATTCTTAGTCTTTACTGACAAACTCATATCAGCCTTTCCTAAAGTGGAATATTGATTCAAAATACTTGCTAGAATCCCTTTCAGTTCTCATAAGAACAGGTCTGTGGAAAACATCTATTAGTTCAAATCCAGACTGTTTGCCTATATCGGGATATAGACCCAACTTATCATTAGCCACGATGAAAACCAGAGCCCCATCAACCAAATTCTGAGCCATATTTGTTAAGCTTTGCACTATATCTTTTGAATAGTCTTGTTTCGCCTTTCCATTTTGTCCTTTAGTGGCGGGCCCTATTTCCAGTTCATCCTGCCTCGGGAAGTCAAAAAGCTCATAGGCATACCTGTGTTGTTCATGATAGTCAATAATGCCCACATATGGAGGTGAAGTAAATATTCCGGTGATTCTTGAACTTTCCGGCAGTTTAACAGTTCGTGCGTCTCCTTGAATAATTTCAATAAAAGCATCTGTTCTTAATTTATCAAATTCTTTTAGTCTTCTGATCGTGTCCCAGCTGTAACGGTTAATAAACTTCAGCGCTTCATTGATAGGTTCACAGTATCTCTTGTGCTTAATGCACCAGTAAGTTCCACGAACTGCCTTCTTAGGACGAGCCAAGTCATAATGAGGGATAAGTCTTGCCGAACGAGCTGACCTCGATAAGATTACTTTAAGTATATCCTGATTTTTGTAGTTCTTAATTATACTTCTATAAAATAAAATTTCTTGCAAGGCTCGTTTTGAAAACCAATATTTTAGATATTCGCTATCTGTCTTAAATTCTTCTGCTTGTGAGCCGAAAAGAAATTGGGTTTTGTTTTGCAGATAATAACTGAAAGACCTTAATCTTGTTAATGCATCTTTGATTTCTGCTTCGACCTCTGTAGTATTGTATTTTTTGGTCTTTACTTGCTGAATCAGAACATTAAAGGGCGATAACTCTATGCCAATCGAGTTTATGCCTAAAACATTTGCTTCTATAAGCGTTGTTCCCGAACCTGAAAAAGGATCGAGTATAGTATCACCTTTTTTAAAATATTTTCTTAAGAATACTTCTACCAGCTGTGGGATAAATTTACCAAGATAGGAATGCAATCTATGCACATGCTTTGTTCTCTCATATTCTCTTACGCCGATAAATGTCAAATCATTCCCTAAAATCCGGACATTTCTTGGGGTATCACTTTTTTTCTCTATAAAATCTAGGTCTATTCCAAATTTTGCTGCTGCTGCTTTATTTGCTTCAAGCATATTATTAAGTTCCCCTTTAGTGAGCTTACCTCCCCCAGCACAATTTGTATTCCTTAACCATCCCTAATTAAAGAAGCGGACTCTTATTCCCTTTCCGGCTTTGACAAAAATCTGCCAGGCTATCCTCTCGCCGGCACCTACTCTAGATATGTTTTGCACCAAGCGAATATCGCCGTCCCTCAAGCCGAAGGTTTGTTTAAGCTCTGATATTCGCGCCCTGGCCTCTTTCTCACTGCCAAAGGCACTTTCTAGACCGAAGTCCTCTTTCTGGTAGCGTTGCCGAAGGGCAATGTCTTGGGCAAGACCTCTGGTTACCTCTTCACTAAGCCATCGAATCCTCATTGTTGTCTCACCTTCCGCAGCAGTGTTTGTATTTCTTGCCGCTGCCACAGGGGCAGGGGTCATTGCGACCTATCTTCTTACCACCGACCTTTAGTCGTTTCTTGCTGCCACCCCCGACCTGAGCTGGCGCCGGCTGGGGGGCTTCCTTCCTGACAATACCAACACGATATATAGTATGAACTACATCATGCTGAATATTGGATAAGAGGTTCTGAAACAGGTTATGCCCCTCTCGCTTGTAGGCTACCAGCGGGTCTCGTTGAGCCACAGCCATTAGCCCTATCCCCTGGCGCATATTGTCCATCTCCGTCAGGTGGTCTACCCACAGGTTGTCTATGGTGCGAAGCATTACCAGCCTCTCCAGCACCCTCATATTTTCTGAACCCAGCTCCCTCTCTTTCTCCTCATAAAGAGCCTCTGCCTGCTCAATTAGCTTGTCTTCAATCTCCCCCAGCTTGAACTGGGAAAGGGCACTGGCATTAAACGCCGGTGGTAAGGGGAAGATGGTGGAAACATCAGCAATTAAGCCCTCCAAATCCCAGTCAGGACTATGCCCGTCACCGGTATGAGCTGCCACCGTACCTTGGAGCTCTTGGCTGACCATGGACAGGATATTTGCCTTAAGGTCGGCACCACTTAGTATCTTTCTTCGCTCACCATAGATAAGCTCACGGTGCTTATTAATTACGTCATCATACTCCACCAGGTGTTTACGCATATCAAAGTGGTAGCCCTCAACCCTAACCTGGGCACCTTCAATAGAGCGGTTAACCAGCGCATTCTCAATGGGGGTATCCTCGTCCATCCCAGCCCACTCCATAAAGCCCTTAATTCGGTCGCCACCGAAGCGGCGAACAATGTCGTCTTCCAAAGAGACGTAGAAGCGGGAGCTTCCCGGGTCGCCCTGCCGACCGGCTCGACCCCGGAGCTGGTTATCAATTCGCCTTGCCTCGTGGCGCTCAGTGCCGATAATATGAAGTCCGCCAAGTTCAACTACCTTATTGTGCTTCTCCTGCCACTCCTGCTCGTTTTGCCCATCAGTGCTTCCCCCTAGCACAATATCAACGCCACGGCCAGCCATATTGGTGGCAACGGTTACCGCCCCCGGCTGTCCCGCCTGAGCGATGATTTGAGCCTCCTTCTCATGATACTTGGCATTGAGTATCTGGTAGGGAACCCCTCTCTTGTTTAGCAGGTCACTGAGGTATTCTGACTTCTCAATAGACACCGTGCCAACCAGCATCGGGCGTCCCTGTTTATGAAGCTGTTCAATCTCGCGTGCCACCGCCTTGAATTTAGTCGCTTCATCCTTATAAATCTGGTCGGAAAAGTCCTCACGAATCATCGGCTCGTTGGTAGGGATAACCACCACCTCAAGTTTATATATCTTATGAAACTCCTCAGCCTCAGTGACGGCAGTACCGGTCATCCCGGCTAGTTTGGCATACATGCGGAAGTAGTTCTGGACGGTAATAGTGGCAAAAGTGCGGCTTTCCCGCTGAACCCTGACATGCTCCTTGGCTTCTATTGCCTGATGCAGCCCCTCGGAGTAGCGGCGACCAAGCATTAGCCGCCCGGTAAACTCATCAACGATGATAACCTGACCATCCTTGACCATATACTCACGGTCCTTCTTATACAACACATGAGCTTTAACAGCATTGTCCAGGTGGTGAGTCAGCGAGTAATTTGACGGGTCATAGAGATTGGGTGATTTTAGTAGCCCTTCCCGCTTGAGCATCCTTTCCACATTGACAATACCAGCATCGGTCAGGTTTACGGTGCGTGTCTTCTCATCTACTACATAGTCTTGCTCCTGGCGCAAACGAGGGACAAGTCGGGCAAATATTTGATACCTCTGCGTTGCTTCCACATCAGGAGCACTGATAATAAGTGGGGTACGTGCCTCATCAATAAGGAGGTTATCTACCTCATCAACAATAGCATAGCTTAGCTGATGCTGGACACACTGGGACAGGTCTATGACCATATTGTCCCGCAAATAGTCAAAACCAAACTCACTACTGGTGCCATAGGTAATATCAGCCTGATAGGCTTCACGGCGAGTGATGGGACGAAAATGTGTCCATCGCTTGTCTCCTGAATCATAGCCGGGGTCGTACAGGCAGGAGGGGATATGTTCGTCTGGGGTCTGTTGAGGGTAAATGCTGGCGACAGGTACCCCCAGGGCGTGATAGATGGGTCCCATCCAGTACGGGTCTCGCCGAGCCAGGTAATCATTAACTGTAGCCAAATGGCAGCCCTGACCGGTAAGGGAATTGAGATAAAGGGGAAGGGTAGCCACCAGGGTTTTACCCTCGCCGGTTTTCATCTCAGCGATTTTACCCTGGTGAAGGGCAATGCCGCCCATCAACTGTACATCAAAGTGGCGCTGACCTATAGTCCGTTTTGCCGCTTCACGAACGGCAGCAAAGGCTCCCGGCAAAAGCTCATCAAGCGAACTGCCAGCTTTAAGCCGAGCCTTGAACTCATCAGTCTTAGCCCGGAGCTCATCATCACTGAGCTGCTCAAATTCAGGCTCAAGCTCATTTATTCGGTCTACTGCTGGCTGGAGCCGTTTCAGCTCCTTCTCATTTGAATCAATAAATCCACCTAGCCACTTAAACACGTCCTTCCCCCACAATTAGTCTCTTCGCTTCCTCTGCTGTTGATTCCCTGACCATAACCTTGACTTCCCCCATCCCATCGACGGTAAACACATGTACTGAAGGTGCAGCATTTGATTGCAGGAGGCAAGGTATTCCGTTACTCTCCAGTAAGCCCTTGATAATCTGTGCTTCTGCTTCACCTACTGCCCGATACACCTCCACTAATTTCACATGCTTACTCACCGTCCGTTTATTCAAACATAGCTCCTATAGATAGTCCGGTATGAATGCGGTGGATGGCTTCACCCAGTAGTGGAGCTATAGGCAGGACAGTAATTTTATCCAACTTCTTATCACCGGTGACAGGGATGGTGTCAGTAACTACTACCTCCTTCACTGGACATGAGGCTATCTTCTGGATAGCTTGACTGGAGAATACTGGGTGTGTACAACAGGCATGTATCTCCTTGACTCCTCGCTCCTCTAGGGCAGAGACAACACCCACCAGAGAGCCAGCGGTATCTATTTCATCGTCTACAGTAAGCGCCACCTTGCCCTCCACCTCACCTATTACATTTAGCATCTCAGTCTGGTCCACATTGCTCACCCGCCTCTTTTCTATAATAGCCAGTGGGGCATTAAGCTTAGCTGCCAGGTCTCGCGCCCGCTTGGAGATGCCGATGTCAGTGGCAACCACCACCAGGCTATCAAACTCCCTCGTTGCGAAATAATCACTAAGCAAGTAAAGGGCTGTCAGTTCATCAACCGGTATGTTAAAGAAGCCCTGAATCTGCGCCGCATGCAAATCCACCGTCAGCAGCCGATTGGCACCAGCCACCGTGAGCAGGTCAGCGACTAACCTAGCTGTTATCGGCACCCGGGGCTGGTCTTTCTTATCAGTTCGACCATAGCCATAATAAGGAACCACGGCGGTAATCCGCCCCGCCGAGGCTCTCTTCAGGGCATCAATCATAATCAGTAGCTCAACCAAGTTCTTATTGACTGGAGAGGAGAGGGGCTGAATAACAAAAGTATCCCGTTGGCGGACATTCTCCAGAATACGAACAAATATATTCTCATTACTAAATTCAAAGACCTCGCACTTACCTAGAGGTATACCCAGATATTCAGCCACTGCCCGGGCTAGGGCTGGGTAGGCGTTACCAGTAAATACCTTTAGCTCATCCATTAACTATTACCTCCCCTTAAATACAAGCCTTTAACTCATATCATATACATTATAGCACTATTATTTAGCTACCTCACCCCCTTTATCCTCCTCCCTTACCAAGGGAGGGGGAAGAATAATGTAAGAGAGGCTTCGCCCCTTAAACCCCTATTGATGAACAACTTATTGCCGATTGTGCACTTCCACAAAGCAGAGGGGAAATTAGTGTGTAAGTGGGGCTAAGCCTCGCTTTGACTCCCCTTGCCCGAAGTAGAAGTTGGGGAGCTTTAGAGGGCTACATCTTTAAAAAGTTTCATAGCCATAGGGAGTTTAGAAGGAGTACATCCCGCTGAAAAATTATCCTCTCTTAATAGAGCTTGACTTATTGGGGTGTTTAAGAGGGGCGTCAGCCCCTCTTTTCAAAAATCTTCCCCTTCCCCTTGATAAGGGGAAGGGGATAAAGGGGATAGGGTTATTAAACAATCTTAGTCATCAATCCCAGGTACCGGGAAGCGGGAACATATCTGGCTAACCTTCTGGCTTACCTGATTCTGAATATCCGGGTTACCAATATTAGTAATTACTTTTACGATTAGTGAGGCAATGTGCTTCATTTCCTCAACGCCGAAGCCGCGTGTGGTTACTGCTGGTGTGCCTAGTCTGATACCACTGGTTACCCGGGGTGGATGAGAGTCAAAAGGAATAGCATTCCGATTAACAACAATGCCTGCTGCCCCTAAAGACTCCTCAGCCTCTTTGCCGGTGACTCCTGTCTCACTGAGGTCTACTAGAATCAGGTGGTTGTCGGTTCCGCCTGATATAAGGCGCAGTCCTAGCCGTTGCAGCTCACCAGCCAGGATGAGGGCATTATCCAGTATAGCCCGTTGGTAATCTACGAAGCTAGGTTGCAAAGCTTCATAAAAGGCAACTGCTTTGGCAGCAATGACGTGCATGAAAGGTCCACCCTGCATTTTGGGGAATACAGCCTCATCTATTGAGGCAGCCAGCTCCCTCTGACACAAAATGAACCCGCTTCTTGGACCGCGTAGTGTCTTATGCGTAGTTGAGGTTATCACATCAGCATAGGGCACAGGACTAGGATGCAGCCCCACAGCTACCATACCGGCTATGTGAGCTATATCAACCATAAGCCTTGCCCCTACCAGGTCAGCGATATGCCGAAAACACTCAAAATCAATAATCCTGGGGTAGGAACTGGCTCCAGCCACAATCAACTTAGGTCTATACTCCTTAGCCAGCCTCTCCACCTGTTGGTAGTCAATCCTTTCAGTTTCTCGGTTAACACCATAGAGTATGAAATTATAAGACTTGCCTGAGAAGCTTACTTTGTCACCGTGAGTAAGATGCCCACCATGAGCCAGGCTCATACCCATAACGGTATCACCATATTCCAGCAAGGCATAATAGGCTGCCATATTAGCCTGAGCCCCACTGTGCGCCTGGACATTAGCATGCTCGGCATGAAACAGCTCCGTAGCCCGCTGGATAGCTAAACTTTCTACCACGTCCATATTTTCACAGCCACCATAGTAGCGTTGTTGGGGATAACCCTCAGCATATTTATTGGTCAAAAGCGAGCCCTCAGCCTCAAGCACTGCCCTACTGACATAGTTCTCTGAGGCAATAAGGTTTATTGTTTCCCGCTGCCGCTTCGCCTCCATATAAAGGGCACGACTAATTTCTGGGTCAGTTTGGCTTAAAAAGTTCATTTCCCCCCCTTCTTGATATAAGAAGTGACCTTTAAGAGTCTACAACCCCACCCCTGTGCTGTCAATAACCTTATTCTATTTAATTGACTTGATATATTAGCCATGCTATCATAAGTTAAAAGGTGGTTAAAGGTTTGCCACTTGGTTAGCAAGATGAGATGTCGGCGCTGACTGAGCTATATGGAGAAATTGCACGCTGCCAGCTATGTGAACTAGCCAAATACCGAACCAAGGTGGTACCTGGTGAGGGGGCGGAGGATGCCGGTATAGTGTTTATTGGTGAGGCACCAGGCTGGCATGAAGACCAGCAGGGGCGTCCTTTTGTTGGACCGGCTGGACTATATCTTGATGAACTACTGGCTTCTATCAACTTGAAGCGCCAGCAGGTTTATATCGCCAATGTGATTAAGTGTCGTCCCCACGGAAACCGCGACCCGTTACCTACGGAGATACATAGTTGTCGCGAGTGGTTAGACCGCCAGATTGAGATAATCGGCCCCAAGATGATTGTAACCCTGGGGCGTTACTCAATGGCAATGTTCTTCCCCGGCAAGAGCATAAGCAAGATTCACGGCACCGCCCAGAAGCAGGATAATGTCATCTACTACGCTATGTATCACCCGGCGGCGGCTCTTCACCAGCAAAGCCTGCGTCAGGCAATAGAGGCTGATATGCTCAAGATTCCGTTGCTTCTGGCTGAGGCAGAGGGTATAGCCGAAGCCAAACCACAACCACAGCAGTTAACTATGTTTGAGTAGGTTTAAGATTATGAGTAAGTCAAGATTAAAAATAATTCCCCTCGGTGGGCTAAGTGAAATCGGCAAGAACATGATGGTGATGGAATATGAAGATGACATTATCGTCATTGATGCCGGGCTTATGTTCCCCGGGGAGGAAATGCTAGGCATTGACCTGGTAATCCCTGATATCAGCTACCTGCTGGAGAGGCGGGAAAAAATAAGAGGTATAATTATCACCCATGGTCATGAGGACCATATTGGTGCCCTGCCCTATTTACTGCCCCAGCTTAATGTGCCTGTCTATTCAACAAAGCTTACCCAGGGTCTTGTCTCGGTCAAGCTTAAAGAGCGAAGAGCATTTACCGGAGCTAAGCTTAAAATGATACCACCCGGTGGGGTGGTCACACTGGGGAAATTCAAGGTCGAGTTCTTCCCCGTTTGCCACAGCATACCTGACTCAGTAGGTCTAATCATATTTACTCCGGTTGGAACCATAGTTCATAGTGGTGATTTTAAACTTGACTATACCCCAGTCGATGGTAAACCAACCGACCTTTCCCGGCTGGCTCAGCTAGGAGCCCAAGGGGTTTTATTGCTTCTCTCCGACTCTACCTATGCTGAACTACCTGGCTACACTCCATCAGAAAAGGTGGTTGGTGAAACCCTGGACCATATTATGGCTGATGCGCCAGGGAGGGTGATTGTAACTACCTTCTCGTCATTGGTCTCACGTATCCAGCAGGTTATTGATTCAGCAGCTAAACATCAGCGCCGTGTCTTTATTGTTGGGCGTAGTATGAGTGATATAGTTCGCATGGCACTGGAGCTGGGTTATCTTAATGCCCCCGATGGCATACTGGCTCGGCTTGATGAACTCAGGGGCATGCCTCACAATAAGGTCGTCTTTGTCACTACCGGCAGCCAGGGGGAGCCTACCTCAGCCCTGGTCCGTATGGCAAATCGGGACCATCGTCAGGTTCATATTCTTCGTGGTGATACTGTGGTTCTTTCAGCAACCCCTGTCCCGGGCAATGAGTCGCTAATCAATAGAACCGTGGACAACCTGTTCAAGCAGGGGGCTCAGGTATTATACGATAAGGTGGCACGGGTTCATGTCCATGGGCATGGCAGCCAGGAAGAGCTAAAGTTGCTGCTAAATTTAGTCAAGCCAAGGTTTTTCGTGCCTATCCATGGCGAATATCGCCACCTGAGTCTTCACGCTAAATTAGCCGAATCAGTAGGTATGTCAAAGGAAAATATATTTAAGCTGGAAGATGGTGATATCCTTGAGCTTAACCCGCAGACGGGCAAGATAACGGGCAAGGTTGCCTCAGGCAATGTATATGTAGATGGTCTGAGTGTAGGTGATATTGGCAGCGTGGTTCTCCGTGATAGACGGATGCTGTCTAGGGATGGAATGGTAGTAGTGATTATCGCTGTCAATAGGCAAACGGGCAAACTGGTGGGGCGTCCTGATATTGTATCACGGGGTTTTGTTGATACCAGAGAGGCAAGAGATATGATAGAAAAGAGCCGCAACATAGTAGCTCAAGCCCTAGACCACGGTCGTGACCGCCCTGCTGAGTGGGGCTTTATCAATACCAAAATTAGAGATGTATTGCATAAATTCTATTATGAGCAGACTAAGCGCCGTCCTATGATTCTGCCATTTATGGTGAAGGTGTAAAATCGTCTTGACTTGTCGGGTGGTTATATGGCCAAGAGAAAAGCCAATATTAAGAGTAAAGCTACTAATATTAGGAACAAGCCCGCCAGAAAGGCTAAGGGAAAGGCCAGGGGGGGTGGGATATTCCACTTCCTAACGCTGCCACCGGTGCGCAGTCTCGTACTGGTAATAATCATCGTGGCACTATTATTCTGGCAGTGGCCGACTATTACTCTACTGGCTACTGATATTTTGAGGCTATTTGGCTGGGGGCTAGTCTTTATAGTCATAGCTGCTGGAACCCTGGTCGGGGTGGTATGGCAACAGAAGTTATCATCACTTATCTATCATTGGAACCAGTGGCTAGGTGGCATTGCCTTCATACTGGCTATCTGGGGAATACTAGCCTTCTTCACTGGTGAAGGTGTTCTCCGCCATAGCCTGGGAGGCAACCTTGGTCTGGGTATTATTGGCAAGGATATCGTTGACTATCCAACTTTGGCTAGCATCCTTCGGGTAGTGGGATTGGTTATCATTGGCACTATCCTGGTAGCCCCCGGGGCTTGCCTCCGCTCAGTGGTGAGTACCTTTTCCTGGCTAGGTAGCCAATTGAAAAGACGACCTGCTCCTAGACCAATCAGCGAGGAGCTTCAACCACCGCTTCGTCCGGTGACTTATGCCGAACCTACCCCTGCTGAAAAGCCGCCGTCTCCCCCGGTTACGGTAACCCCCAAGCCCGAGGTAGAGCCGGAAAGGGAAACCGTAATCCCACTACTTACCCCTACCCAGGCTCAACAGGAGCTGCGACAGGTGGCTCAAGAGGTATGGAAGAAATATGGCGAGTCCCCGGCACTGGTTACTATTGATGGCTGGCGGTTACCACCTATTGACATCTTGGATAGGGCTCCTGAAATTGAGTTTGGTCAGGCTGATAATATAGAAAGAGCCAAGCTTATTGAGGAGGCTCTAGCCAGCTATGGCGTTGAGGCTAAGGTAGTGCAGATAAATGCCGGCCCAACAGTTACCCAGTTTGGGGTAGAACCGGGTTGGGATAGGAAGATAAAGGAAATAAAGGAAAGGGATAAAGATGGAAATGTCAAGGTGCGGCTGGAGGAGGTAGCCAAGACAAGGGTTAAGGTGGAGAGAATTACCTCGCTGGCTAACGACCTAGCCCTGGCTCTGGCTGCACCTAGTATCAGGATGGAAGCCCCGGTGCCGGGTAAATCGGTGGTGGGTATTGAGGTGCCTAATACGATTTCAGGTCTGGTTAGCGTGCGAGGGGTGATAGAGACCAGCGCTTTCCAGAAAACGGAAGCCAAGTCTAAGCTGACTCTGGCACTGGGTAAAGGTGCTGGCGGTGAGGCAATAGCCGCTGACCTGTCTAGAATGCCCCACCTGCTTATCGCTGGAGCTACCGGAAGTGGCAAGACCGTTTGCTTAAATTCCATTATCTGCTGCCTGCTGCTACACAATACGCCCAATGATGTCCAGTTTATTATGGTTGACCCCAAGAGGGTAGAGCTGACCCCATTTAATAGCATACCCCATCTGGCGACACCGGTCATAGTTGATACCCACAAGGCCCTGCGCACACTGCGCTGGCTCAATCAAGAGATGGATAAGCGGTATCAGAAACTTGCCGCATCTGGAGCCCGCAACGTTGAGGGTTATAATAGAAACAAGCAGGGCGAAGAGAGGCTTCCTTACCTGATACTAATCATTGATGAGCTTGCCGACTTAATGATGGCAGGTTTTGATGAAGTAGAGCACATTCTATGCCGATTAGCCCAGCTTGCCCGGGCTACTGGTATTCACCTTATTGTGGCTACCCAGCGCCCGTCGGTAGATGTGGTTACCGGCTTAATTAAGGCTAACTTTCCTACCCGCATTAGTTTCGCTGTTACCTCCCAGGTAGATTCACGTACTATTCTTGATATGGGTGGTGCCGAAAAGTTGCTGGGTAGAGGAGATATGCTTTATATGCCCACCGAGGCAGCTAAACCTAAGCGCCTCCAGGGGTGCTTTGTCTCTGATGCTGAGACAGAAAGGCTTGTCTATTTCTGGAGCAGCCAGCGAAGGGAAGAAGCAGCTATGCCAAAGATTGAGGAGCTTGTCCCATCCGCAGCCCCTGGCAGAAGAGAAGGCTTCCCTGAAGACCCGCTCCTGGAGGCAGCCAAGCAACTGGCAGAAGAACATAAGCACATCTCTACCTCTTTCCTGCAACGGCGTCTGCGTATCGGCTACCCCAGGGCCGCCCGCATCATGGAACAGCTTGAGGAAGAGAGTGGGGAAGGGGAAGGGCACTCTGGTTGAAGTACGTTCGAGTCCTACGCGGGTTATTTCTTGAAATACCTTGTAATATGGGGGGTGATAGTGATGTTCAGCCATGATAAACGTAGTCTAGGCCAATTATTCAATACTCCTATGGAAGGGAAGGAAAATTCTTATCTTCAGGTTCCGAAATATCAACGTAAGTATGATTGGGAAAAGGAAAGGGAAGTTTCAAAACTCATAGAAGACATTTTTGACAATATCGGACAAACCTATTTTATGGGACCAATCATACTTTGTCCTGTAATACCCCCTAATGGAAGTTCCATTGAACTTATAGACGGACAACAGAGACTGGCAACTCTGGCTATTTTCATTAGGGCCTTGGTGGATTACGTTCAGAAGAGGAAGAGCGACGCTTCTTTTCCAGCAGGCTTGGTTGAGAAAATGAACAAAATTCAGTATGACCTGACATCCAAAATAGTAAAAGGCGGATTGGTAGCAAGCGATGTCGTTATACATTTAGGCAGAAAAATAAACCCGTTTTTTAGAGACTATATCCTCATGTCAGACGAAAAAGACAAGGTTGAAAAATTGAAAGCAATCAAGAAAGGACAGCATCCTTCCATAACAAGATTGATAGATGCATACACAAAGGTATGGGATACCTTAGAAGAAAAGTACAATGCGATGAACGGTGAAAGCTTAGTCTTGGAGCTGTACAAACTTCAAACTTCTCTCTTGAATGAGAAACAATTCCTAATTGTTACAGTACAAAATAAATCTGACGCATATACAGTCTTCGAAACAATAAATGCTAGAGCTAGACCGTTAACTCTGAGTGACCTCGTCAAGAATACGTTCTTCGAAAAACTTGAGCCGGATTTGGGCCCAGATAGGATTGACGACTTCGAAAGAGACTGGGATGAAGCAGAGGTAGCAGTATCGGATTTCGCAGCATTTATGTGGCATGCGTGGGTTTCCCGCTATGACACCTGCCCTAAGAACAAAGTTTTTAACAAGCTACAACAGGGCGTCAAAGACATGAGTTCGGACAAAGCATTTGATTTTGCAACAGAACTAATCCTTGACGAATCCAAACACTACCACAACTATGAGAACCCCGCTGATGAGTCTATCGAAGATAAGAGACAGTACTTGGAAATGCTCCGGGCAATGGATGCTACAAGATGTTACCCTTTACTGCTCAGTATTGATTGGGCACATACAAAAGGATACATAAATAAGAGTGAGGCTGTTAAACTTTTTCGAATGATAACTTGTTTAACATTTTGGTATAGTGGAATATGTGGAAAAGACGCAAAAAAATTGGAAAGCACCTATCATGCACTGGCTCGGAAAATCAGACATGGAAGCCCGTCAATGAAAGCAGTCATTTTAAATGAGGTAGCAAACGAGCTTTACAACGCCTTTCCTTCTTCTGATGAATGTGAAGCTAGCTTCAGAACTAGAGATTTTACTGATACTAGTTTCATAAAAATGGTTTTAGCCAATATTGAAAAAGAAGAATTTAAGAAAGTTGAAACAACGCTGAAAAGCCCAACTAAGGTACAGTTAGAACATATCCTTCCCATAAATCCAGCCCCAAGCTGGAAGAGCCTATTTGAAGACGAGAAAGAAATGAGAGAATACACTTACAGATTCGGTAACTTCACATTACTATTCATTCGATTAAATGAAGCAGCAAAGAATGCCCCCTTCTTAGAGAAGAAAAAGCATTATGAGAAGTCAGAAATTGGGTTAACCAAATCACTCACTGATATTCCGGAGTGGAGTGCTAGTGAAATAGAAAAGAGGACTCAAAAACTATTTCAGTTATCGCAGAAAATATGGCCTATCTACAAAGCGCAGTAATATAAATAGACATTCTATTAAACATGGCTCATTTCTGCCGCTTTAACCTTTTCAGTATCGCTTCCATATATATCCGAGCCAGACCTTTCCCGTGCTTGGGTATCCGCTCCTGCTTTTTCTTGAGCTTCCTTTCGCGGCGCTCCTGCCTTGTCTCTGCCCGTTCGTCGTTCACTTCTTTATCTCCACCGGTTCAAACTCTTTTCTTAGTTCAATAATGCGGTCGCGGAGTAGTGCAGCCTTCTCAAACTCCAGGTTTCTGGCGGCGGTCTTCATCTGCGATTCCAGCTCTTTAATGAGACGGGCTATATCTTCTTTAGCAATAGGAGCGGCAGCAATGTAAGGAGCACGAGTCTCAGCTACAGCCCGTACCCGGTCGGTAATATCCTTGATTGCCTTCCTTATCCCTTGTGGAGTAATGCCGTGCTCTCTATTGTAGGCTTCCTGAATCTGACGTCGGCGGTGTGTTTCCTCCATAGCTCTAGTCATAGAATTAGTAGCGGTATCAGCATACATAATGACATGCCCGTCTATATGGCGGGAGGCACGCCCCATAGTCTGGATTAACGCTTCCTCCGACCTCAAAAAGCCTTCCTTATCAGCATCCAGAATAGCCACCAGGCTCACCTCGGGCAGGTCAAGCCCCTCTCTAAGCAGATTTATACCTACTACCACATCATAGACACCAAGACGGAGGTCGCGCAGTATCTCCACCCTCTCCAGGGTATCAATCTCAGAGTGAAGGTAATGGGTCTTTACCGCCATCTCTATGAGATAATCAGCCAGCTCCTCCGCCATCCTCTTGGTTAGAGTCGTTACCAGGCAGCGCTCCCCTTTATCAACCCGTGTCTTAATCTGGTCAAGGAGGTCGTCAATTTGCCCCTTGGTTGGCTTAACCTCAACCGTTGGCTCAAGAAGACCGGTGGGTCGGACTAATTGCTCCGCCACCTGCTGACTGTGCTCATATTCGTAGTCTGCCGGTGTGGCTGAGGTATAGATGACCTGGTTAATGTGCTGGTTAAACTCAGGAAAGTTTAACGGGCGATTGTCAAGAGCCGAGGGCAGGCGAAAGCCATATTCCACCAGCGTTTCCTTGCGAGAGCGGTCGCCATGATACATACCACGAACCTGGGGCAGGGTCATGTGCGATTCATCTATAAACAGCAGGAAATCATCGGGGAAATAGTCAAGCAATGTCCACGGTGGGCTGCCCGGAGCGCGCCCTGACAGATGGCGGGAGTAGTTCTCCACACCAGTGCAATAGCCGGCTTCCCTGAGCATTTCTATATCATAGTTGGTGCGTGCTTCCAGCCTTGCCGCCTCTAGCATCTTGCCTTGCCGCTTTAGCTCACTTAGCCTTTCTTCTAGCTCCTGCTTTATGCTTTCAATAGCCAGCATTAGCTTGTCATGTGAGGTAACGAAGTGCTTGGCGGGATAGATGTCCACCGAGTCTAATTCGGCTAGTAGCTCACCGGTTAGCGGGTCTATTTCTACAATGCGCTCAATCTCATCGCCGAAGAACTCAACCCGCAGTGCTAACTCCTCGTAAGCTGGCTGTATCTCCAGGGTGTCGCCACGAATGCGGAACCTGCCCCGGGTGAAGTCAATGTCGTTGCGCTCATACTGCATATCTACCAGCTGGCGGAGAATCTCGCGTCGAGGGCGACTATCACCCCGCTTAAGGCTACAGACAAAGCTATGGTATTCCTCAGGCTCGCCTAAGCCGTAGATACACGATACTGAGGCGACAATAACCACGTCCCGCCGCTCAAAAAGGGCTCTGGTCGCTGAATGGCGCAGTTTATCAATCTCCTCGTTTATATCTACTTCTTTCTCAATGTAGGTATCAGTGCGGGGGACATACGCCTCTGGCTGGTAGTAGTCATAATAGCTGACGAAGTATTCTACGGCGTTATTGGGGAAGAACTCCTTGAACTCGGTGCAGAGCTGAGCGGCTAGTGTTTTGTTATGGCAGATAACCAGGGTCGGTCTGTTTACCCGCTCAATAACATTAGCCATGGTAAATGTCTTGCCGCTGCCGGTAACCCCCAGCAGTGTCTGGTGCTTAAAGCCCTTGTTTAACCCCTCCACCAGCCTATCCACCGCCTGGGGCTGGTCGCCGGTCATCCCAAAGTCGGAGACTATCTCAAACTGAGGCATATTAATAGTATATCTTCGTGCTGCATTGGTTGCAATCAGGTATTATTTATCAACCTTTATCTATCGCCTGAATGCTATCCAGTACAAGGTGAAGGCAACTAACAGGTAAGCAAGCGTTCTAATTACAATCAAAAGAGTGGTCAAAGCTTCTTTCAGGCCGAGAAGCGTTAAAAGGTGCGAGACACCAAAGAGCCCAAAGGCTATACCGATAAATAAAAGCCACGCCTCTTCGCTTCTCTTGTAACCGACAATGCCTAAGACCAGTATTATGGCGCAGAGCACTAAATTTGTTAAGGTGATTGGGTCCAAAGTCATTTCTTATCCCTCCTTTTAGTTAATTTCTTCACCGCTTGGGGGCTGGTCGCCGGTTGTTATTGACATAGTATACCTTCTTGCTGCACTGGTTGCAATCAGATTACTTATCTACCTCACCCCCTTAATCCCCCTCTCCTAGGGGGTGGTGGGTGGGAATAGATGAAAGAGGCTTCGACTCTCTTTTTCGCTGTGCCTGTGCTTTATGAGAGTATAAGAGGGGCTGGCGCCCCTCCTTACCAGAGCCTCCTCCTGGCTTTCGCTATTCCTTCCTGCGGCTGGCCTTGGAAAGTAGAAATATCATCGTACCCAGAAGAGCCAGGAAAATTCCGATGCCTATAGGTGACCCCCACCCCAGTACCAGAAACAGTTCTCCGGCCATCTCTCCTCCTTACACTGGATAGTGGCTTATTTGCACCGATTATACGGAGGTGCCTTGATAAAAGTCAATAGAGGTTTTATCTACCTCACCCCCTTTGTCCCCCTCTCCTTGCTGTAGGTTAATAATGTGGGGGGTGTTTAAGAGGGGCGTCAGCCCCTCTTTTATAATAAATTCCCCTTCCCTTTGATAAGGGGAAGGGGATACAGGGGATGGGGTTACAGAAAGTAAACTCAATATACCCACCTAACCGCTGAGGTGCACGGTCAGTAGGGGCCATCTATCTACCCAGTTCAGGTTAGGGTCTTGATGCAGCTCCACGAGCAAGTCACGAACTAAAGCTAGATAAATGGGGCCAGGATGCTTAAATTAAGATTCGCCAGGCATTGGGATTGGTAGCTCGTGTCTAGTCTGACCAAGTGAACTAATCAACGGTCAAACGGCTACCTATCCTGCAGGCTCAACCTTATGGCCAAGAGTGAATACATTAAGAGGTCCACTTTGGTCAAGATAGGCACCATATTCTTGCATGAAGGCCTGCGCTTCAGGTGTTTGCATCGCTTTAGTAAAATCCTCTAGATTGGTAATCTCAACCTTTGCAACAAACTGATATGGAGGCTCTGAGGGCGGATTCTGTGGGTTGGCTACCACAGGACCAAGTACATTATCAATTCGATAAATCTCATACGATTCGACGTGAGGTATTGACCGAACTAAAGCAACTTTCTTGTCCTTTAGGTATTTCTCATATTCGTCTGCAGCCTTTGAATCCCTTGCATTATATATTGCAAATACAGTTGGCATCTTCCCTCCTTTCTTTACTTATTCTGCTATGTTATTTGGGATTTCCCATTTCGACTCGCGATGAGGGGTCAGGATACCTCATCGCTATTGTCACTAATGTATATCCATGGCACCTGGTTGTCAAGCTCCATCTCGGAACCCTGTAATAATCCTCGACATGCGAGCCATGTACTGCAGCCCCCAAAATCATCGTTATCTTTGGTGGTCTTGTAGGTTCATATCCTCTCCGGAGAAATTATCTTTCCTTGGCTATAGAAGTTGACATAAAGAGGAGCTTAAGAGGGGTGCAGCCTCCCCCAAAAAGTAAGTTCCCTTAATAGAGCTTGACCTATTGGGGTGTTTAAGAAAGGCTTCGCCTCTCTTTACCCTCAAGCAATAAGCAAGGGTGTTTAAGAGGGGCGCAGACCCTCTTTTATAATAAATTCCCCTTCCCCTTGCTAAGGGGAAGGGGATACAGGGGATGGGGTTGAGAGAATTAGTCAATTACTTTAAAATTCCCGCTTTATTAAGTAATTCCTCTACTAAGGCACGATATTGCAGACGGAAATTAAGTATGTCCCTCTGGCGAGCGCAGAAATAGGGGTTATGTGCTGACAAATCTCCGCCAACTTTGAACGGTTTAAGACTTTCCTTGGCATTGGAAGTCAGCGCTATAGTGGGATTATTTTCAGCCTTATTTATGATCCTAGATAGGCGTAGATAAGAACCATCTTTGTTTTTAATTTCTGACTCAATCCCAGACTCTCTAAATGCAAGAATGAGTAACGTTTCTATTAAACGACGCATGAGAACCAGACACCCATCATATATGTGAAAATGGTACGCTTTATTAATTTGGTCAGCTATCCGCTCTATGTATCCGCGAGTGCCTTTGTAAATTTCAAAAGGAATTATGTCATCGCTGTACTTATCTTTGGTAATACGGTAATCAACGAGTAATTCTTTAGGTAGACTAGCGACGTAATTCACAATTCTTTTGTATGAATTAATCGAACTGATCACTCTTTATCTCTTGTTAGGAGATACTTTTTCATATTTTCAAAGATTACCTTGATTTTATCATCTGGTGTATCTGCCGCTATGTTTATACCGATATTGACTTGGATGTTTGGCTCGAGTTGTATTTTAGAAATACCCATTTCTTCCTTTCCACGTTCCTCAATTTTTTGCTCTTCCGCTTCTTTTATTAGCTCTTTTGCTTCAGGGAATTTGGCAAGATTACAAAGTGCATAAAAGGTTGATATTATCTTCTCTAATACTGAACCTGTCTTCCCAGTATGTTCTTTAAAATAACCCTCAATGACATCCTTTGAAATTGAGCAAGCATTGGGATATGCCTTAAACAAATCGGGATAGGCTTTCTTTATCCCTTCGGCCAGAACATTTGTTGCTAAAGTTGGATTTTGATACTTTTTATAGGCATCTAGTGGAGCTCCAGATGCATTAATGAAATCCATATCTCTCAACAATGGCAGAACTGCCGAATACTGGTCGTTTTTTAGAAGCCACGTCTTCTTAATATAAGGCATGGTTAGTTTGTCCGGACGGCCTGTGTTATGTATTTTCTCCAGAATGGTCGTGATATGTGCAGGAGCATAAACGTATCTAAACCCTTTCTCCCCAGGCATTGTACCCCTCCTTAATTATGCTTATTGACATAATGCTTTTGGGAATACTCTAAACTGATAACCTAGCTTTG
>JAUWYK010000051.1 GCA_030615865.1 Dehalococcoidia bacterium | reverse complement strand
ATAATGGGTAATGCCTGGCTGGCTAAACAATACGGGGAGATAGAAGAGATTAGCCCCATGGCGTACGCTGATAGAGCCTTCCAGGTGATGGATTTAAACCTGAAAAATATTGCCGTGAAGAGAAGGCATTAAGCCAAATAGGAAAAAGGCGGGGTAGTTGCACCCGCTTTTTTCTTAACCGTATGGGGTATAGATAGCCAGCGTTTACCACCGCTTAAAGGCAAAAGTCACGGGTTAACCTGTGATTAAAAGAAAGGAAACCATAATCCGCTACCTTGGTCGTGTCGGCCGGGGAGATAGAAGAGATTAGCCCCACGGCGTACGCTGATAGAGCCTTCCAGGTGATGGATCTAAACCTGAAAAATATTGCCGTGAAG
Organism: Dehalococcoidia bacterium; assembly: GCA_030615865.1. The sequence goes on along the minus strand of JAUWYK010000051.1, from coordinate 14,038 downwards.
AGAAGGCATTAAGCCAAATAGAAGAATAAGCAAGTGGAACTAGCCGCCCTTTGTTATAAAAGCTGTTGCTTTAAATAAGGCTTGCTACCGCTAAGCAAGGTAATGCTTAAGTTAACTTAAGCATTTGATATGAGAAAGGCATCGAAGCTTGAGGTTTTGGAATTTATCAATGAGAGGGGGGTTATAAGCCCATTTGAACTAATGGAGAGGTTCGGCTACAGCCGTGGTGGTGCCGCAGCTATGCTGAACTGGCTTAAAAGAGAGAAGCTGGTGATAAATGACCGCAGGGGGGAGTGGACAATAACCAACGATGGCTTGAGAAGGCTAATCTATTATGGGAGGCTGTGATGACAGAAGAGGATAGAACCGTTCAATATACCGACATTCAACTTCAATTCCTCGCCTGGGTGCTAAGCCGGCGATAACCCTCTGGTATTCTCAACCCTTATCCCATCAAAAAAAGAGGGGCGCTACCTGCGCCCCCGTTTTAATTATCCGTCGGTGGACTGTCGGTGTCGCTTGTCCTCCATTTTTAGCTCCTTTATTTTATCCGCGCCAGCCCCAGCTATCTTGTATACTACTGCTCCCTTTATATAAGCCATCAAGCGGGCTAAACTGCTCGTGCTGGAGCAATGCTTTTTGGACATCGACATACTGGGAGTAGTGAAGAACCATGTTAAGGGTGGCGTGGCCGAGTAGCAGTCTCAGTGTGTTTAGGTCCATTCCATTATCAAGGCAGTGGGTGGCGAAGTAGTGGCGGAAGCGGTGGGCGCCACCGCCGCTTACCACCCCGGCCCGCCTTTTTAAGCGGTTGACCATTATCTTTATCGAGCACCGAGAAAGCGGCTGTCCGTCATCGGTCTTCCACAGCTCATCGCCCGCCGGTTGCCTGGCTGAGGTAAGGTATCTCTTAAGTGCTTTTCTTGCCCTGCCGTTGATGGGGACGACCCTCATCTTGGCCCCCTTGCCCATGATGCGGGCCTGCCCCAGCCTGGGGTCGAGGTCGGAAAGCTTCATCTTGGCCATCTCATCCAGCCGAATACCGGTGTCGATAAACAGCGAGATAATGGCCTGGTTTCTTATTCCTAGGTATGGGTAGTAGTGCTCATCCTGCTGGCAGGTATCGAGCATGGCCTTAACCTCCTGGTTGGAGTAAGGCTCGATCTGGCGGTATTGTGGCCGGGGCAGTTCCAGTCGTACCGATGGATTTTTGCTTATGTACTCCTCGTCCTTGGCCCAGCTAAAGAAGAACTTGACCACCTTGGCGTAGTGATAGATGGTAGCCGGAGACGCCTTTTTGCAGGTTGAGCGCCGCCCATCCCCTGCCCAGCGGTGAGGCTCGGTGGCGACATAGCCCAGGAAGTCCGAAATGTGCTCCCGGCTGAGCTGCTCTGGAGGCGGCCAGCCGTTAATTCGGGAAAACCACTCCAGTCCTCTAAGGCAGGTCTGGTAGTATTCCACCGAGCGTTGTGACAGGTATCGGCGCGAGCTGAGGAAACGGGATATGAGCTGTGACAGGTTTTGGTTGTCCATTTTTCATTTTTGCCTGTCCGCCTTGAGTCCCTGCTTTGAATTCTTCTTTTTACGAATTTTAACTTTTAGACTCTAGCTGAGTCCTTTTGTTATTTTTGAAGCTAAAAAAAGCCACTTTAGCTTCACAGGTGGAAGGCAGGGACTCTACCAACTGAGTTACTCCCGCAAAATCATACCTATTTTAGCCTGAAGTCGTCCCCTTTGTCAAAGGGGGTGCCTGCTGGACCTAATTCTGGTTTAAGTGTCCGACTACCTCAAAGTTAGTAAAATCAAAATCTGGATGGTTTCCGTTTGGCAGTTTCGCAGTTAAAACTTTAAATCAATAGTTCTGTAATTAGTATCTCCTCTTTCATGTTCCACACTAGATATGGCTAATCGGCTGTTGCCAGTGGTAGGGTAAAGGTAAACCGGCTTCCTTTGCCGTATTCACTCTCTACCCATATCCTGCCGCCTATTATCTCAACGAGCTGCCTGGTAAGTGCTAACCCCAGCCCGCTGCCCTCTTTCTTTTCATCGGGCAGAGTTTCTGCCCGGGTAAAGACTTCGAATATTCGTTCTCGGTCTTCTTTCTTAATGCCAACGCCGTTATCAACCACGCTGACCTGGCACTGGTCGCCGGCACTACTGGCTTCGATGGCCAGCTTGCCACCAGGCGGGGTAAACTTGACGGCGTTACTCAGCAGGTTGAAAAATATCTGCTTTAGTCTGCTTTTATCGGCACGAACCTGCGGCAGCCCCTCCTCTACGCTGACCTCTAGCTTGTGTTTGCTATCATCAAGCATAGGTTCCACAATTTTTACCACATCAGCAATAACAGCAGCCAGGTTCAAATCTTGCAGTTTTAGTTCTATCTTCCCGGCTTCCACTTTAGACAGGTCAAGGACATCATTAATAAGATTTAGTAGGTGCTGTCCACTGTCTAAGATATCACCAAGACACTCCCTCTGCTCATCGTTAATCTTGCCAGGCACCTCGTCCATCATCAATTCAGAAAAGCCGATAACGGCGTTCAGTGGTGTACGCAACTCGTGAGACATATTGGCCAGGAATTCAGACTTTAGCTGGCTTGCCTCTTCCACCGCCCTTGTTTTCTGCTGGAGTTCGTCCTCCGCCCGCTTCTGTGCCGCCGTTATCTGCTTTGTAAGGACAAGCGCTATACCCAGCGCAACAGTAAAGATGGCAATGTTGATAAACACGAGTTGCGCGGTCAGCACGTTAGATTTACCCAATATCACCGACATCGGGACTTCTACCACTATCCCCCAGCCGTTGGATTCCAGGATAGCATAGGCGGCAAAGTAAGATACGCCCGCGGTAACATACTTTTGAGTCCCACCTGCTACCCCCCCAGCCATGACGGCTTGCACCATTGGCCAGTCACTATAGTCCAACGACAGTGGACCTTCTTCGAGAGTGAATAGGTCTATCTCGGAATGAGCAACTGCCCTGCCTTCTCTATCCACCAAGAAGGCGACCTGCTCTCCTCGTAGCGGATAGTTTGCCATATATTCAATCAGTTCGTTCAGTACCATATTGCCTACTAGAACACCCACCCTCTCTCCTGTATCTGACTTGATAGGTACACTAACAGTAGTGGTTACAATCTCTGGTTGGGAATAGGACTGAGGCCGGTCGAAGCTGACTTCGCCTTGCTCAAAAGGAACGATAAAGTAGGGCTTATCAGCATAGCTCTTGGTTGTGTAGACGGGGAAGTTATCTACAGTGCCGGAAACGAACCAGCCTTCGGCGTCCATTACAAAAAGGGAGCTCAGAGGCGTTGAAATCTCAACAATCTTGACCATGGTCTGTGTCTGGTTGACAACATCCATATTGCGAAACTCCTCCCTCTTGGCTATAATGGTCAGTTCATTGGCGAACCTCCTTAGATAGCGGTCCAGTTCCCAACCAATATTGCGGGCGACCTCTCTCTGGTGGACCTTTCTCATTACTTGCTGGTTTTGGATGAGCGGAAGAACGCAAAACAATTGTAACAGTAGCGACGCAAGCAGAACCAGTGTGAAGAGCACCGTCAGTTTCACTCTCCAGCTCAGGCTACGCATATCTACTCCTCCTTCTGCTCACCTAGCTGTGTGGAATACCCCAACCGTCGTTTGGTTTTTTAGCAATCTGTTAGCGCATTTGCAACAATTCGTTTATGGGCTGCTCTTTGTTTTATCAAAGTCCCTCATCCCCTACGCCCCTGAAGTGGGGATGGCAAGATAGGTGACAGGAGTCCAATATTACTTCTGTATGCTTGTCACTATTCTATCGCAAGGCGTGCTGCCTGTCAATAATGCAGTCATTAGGCAATACTACTGGACACAATAAACTTGTCTTGTGGGTCTCGGATAGGAATTGAGTACCTACTTCATAGCCGGAATTAGCTGTTTCTTCTCAAAGAGAGGTTCGGGAACTGTGCCGAAAGGCCTACCATAGTGTACAAAGGAAAAACATAGAATCAAGTCGGTACAGACCGCAAAAGAAATTAATCTGAAGAGTTGACGATGAAGGCCTGAGGGCAACAGAAAGGAGGTGATTAGAGATGACCTATGAATCGCAAGTTCCAGCGGAGAAAGGGGGAGAAACGCGAGAAAGCAGTTCGCCACTTGACAAATCACCAGGGTAGCAGTACATTGTAAAAAAGGAGTTGTTAGGAGGTGCAATTTGGGAGAACTTGGGCCTACTGTTCCCTATTATGTTACTGTGCTATTGTGGATGGCAAGAACTGCGTTCTTCGCTTTTGTATGTGGCTTTTTACTCTGGCTCGGCATCCGGGCTCTAGATGTGCTCACTCCCCATATTCACGAGCGACAAAAGATAGGAGAAAGTGCCATCTCGACTGGTCTATTTATAGGTGGTTTCCTCATCTGTATCGGACTGGTTATACATGGGGCATCGACACTTCCTATTTTGGTCGGCGCCTCACCAGTGCTAACTGTATTTAGCCCGATAAGGCTGGGGCTCCTGGTAGGGGGCTTCTTCCTGAGCTTGCTGGTAGGGATAGCCCTCTTCCATATCATTGACTGGCTGACACCTAAGATACCATTCAGAAGGATAAATGAGGAGCCTGTCGCCGTTGGCCTATACGTGTTCGGATATTTGCTCTTCTTTGGCCTGATAATGCATGCTGCTTTAACAACACCTCTGTGAGTTTGACCATGAGAAAACTGACGGTCTTTCTAGTCGTACTTATGGTTGTATCGATGCAGGTCGTGCCTGTCGGTATCTGTTTTGCCTGGCCGTCCAGTGACTTCTACGAAGAAGCTGACAATATCTTTGACGACTGGCATGTGTGCAGAACTAACGCCTGTGGCGAGGATGGGTTTTTACAGATAAAGAAAACCAAGACCGGGGGCGAGTTTCGGCCGTTGATACCGTATGAGAGCCTTGGTAAGTACATTGATACAGCCTACAGATTGGGCGAGCAATTTGCTGACAAATACCCTGACCGTCACCAAAGGGCAGAGAGGATATTTAAGTACGTAAGAGACAGAGTGCAGTACACGCCTGATATTGACCAGTGGGATAGGAAGGAGTACGCCCAGAATGCTGACGAGGTAGCCAACATCATCCAGAAGGACGGGATTGCCTATGGCGACTGCGAGGAGTCTGCTATTCTTCTGGCAGTTATGTATCAAGGAGCTGGCTACCGCTCGGCAATTGTCGTCTGCCCTAACCACACAGCCGCCCTTCTCCATCTGCCTGACTACGAAAAGGCTAGTGAGCAATTCAGACTGGACGGTGAGCCGGGATGGATATGGCTTGAGGCCACCGGCAAAACCAACCCGTTTGGCTGGTTTCCCAAAGGACAGGTCGAAGAGCCTATCTTGGGACGTGAAATATTCCCTGACGAGCATATAGACCTTTGGCAGCCGCCCGAGAAGGAGGAAGTCCCACCAACGCCTACACCTCCACCAACGCCACCACCTCCACCAACGCCAACACCTCCACCAACGCCCCCTCCAAGACCGATGCCTACACCAACGCCACCAGCAACTGGGGGTGGTCCCAATCCTATCAGCATAATTTTGCCGGTCATTGTTGTTTTGGCACCAGTGGGGATCATTTTCCTCTTGAGAAGGAGACGATCAGCGTAGCGGGAGTTAAGTACTACCCAAACCACTCACCCTCAATCATCAAGCGAAGCCATTCGCGGTGCTCGGATTCTAGAATCTGCTCACAACTCCACAAGTCGCGGAATATGGCTTCTGGGTCGTTTTCTTGACGCAGCCTTTCAGCTAAGCGACTCAGTACCACATGCTTTGCTCGAAACCGGCTGTTGTTCCGAGCGAATTCATACGCCGTGCGGAGACTGCGGACTCCAGCCCCAACAACAGGAAAGGCTGCCGCCAACACAACGAAAAGCACAATGAAGTTGGACGTTGCAGCATTGGCCTGCAAATCATATGCTGACGTGGCGATGTTGTAAACAAAGTGACCTAATGCGGCCAAAACACTAAAGAAAAAAAACAAAGGCGGTAGAAACCACGTGTACCGATGCACATGTACATTACGCAGCGACCTACGGGCAAAGTAGTCCATCTGCACGCTTAGTCGCTTCTTTTGGTAATACTCTAAAAAATCTTGGATTATGTTTTTGCCGGTCTTGCTAGGCGGTAATGGAGTTGGTGCCTCAGGAACCTCAGCTTCATCGATCCATTGACGAAGTGCCTGCCGATTCAGCGCTCTAATGTTATCCACTTCATTGGTGAATCGATTCATCCGTGCCTTGGCTTTTTCTTTTCCCCCACTCCACAAGGCAGGATCAATGAGAAAGCGGAACTTCAGCAATCGGTATCGCTCAGCTCTATGGCGTTCCAGAAGCCAGTTGAGCCGCTGCGATGAAACCAGCCCCGTTATAACGGCAATTAATGCCAATGCCACTGCGATGCCTGACATCTGCACCGGCCACACTCCGTGGAAGAGGCCAGAAAGCTGTACGATGGCTAACAGTACAGCGGTAGTACCAAAAATGGCGGCGATGACTGTGAGTAGGCGATGATATCTCTGGTGGCGCAGGGCTGATGTATCGGCCTTGCAGTAGCCCACCTCAACGGTGTTCCGACAGAGGGTGAGGGCATCACGAAGAGGTTGACAAGATGGCATATCCGAAGGCGAGTCATACATCTCATCGTTTTGTTTCATTTTAGGTGTCATTGTGCTCCTAGCAATAGTGGTGGTCAAGCTCCTAGTTGATCAAAATTGCACCAACTTTATCTGTCTCATTTTCCTCAATCAAGGCTGTATACCTTAATGTTATCAAAGGCGACACGAGTATCTGGTTCAGGCGTGTTTACAATCATTCCAACATAGCCCTCAGCAAAAGTATTATCTGTGATAGTAGTGAGATAATGCCCGTTAACATATACCTCCATTTCGGAGCCTTTACAAACGACCTTGAGGTGGTTTGTGATATTGCCTTCTTTGATAAAGGCTGACTTTGTCTTGCTCTGCAGGATAGTCCAGTTACCATCGAGCTTTATCCCTACAAGGTAATAACCATCTCCCGAAACCAGGAAACGGTAAAAGTTGTTAGTGTCTTGAAAACGAAAAACTACCCCGTAGAGGCATTCTTTTGGTCCGCTGACCGGTCTAGCATCTATCTCGAGGGCAAAGTCGGTAAGTCGTCCAGCATTTTTATTCCAGGCCCAGGCTGAGTAATCGGATTTCTTGACCAGGATATAATATTCGCCATCCTCGTATCCAAATTCGCGTTCTTCTATAGATTCCCTTGACCAGCCACTGGCGGGGTTGCTGAAGTCGTCTTCATATAGCAGCTTAGGCGAAGGTGTCCCATATTCTTCTTCCCATATTTCAAAACCGCTCTTGTAAGTGCTCTGCGGTTCATAAACAGACAGCTCTTCCTGTAACCGGGTGATGAGTTCTTGACCGCTAGTTCCAACCTCTTCTATCCAGGCCTGGGCCTGAGCCGGCTGCACCCGGTTTTTAGCTATTTCTCGCTCAGATTCCGACCAGAGATGGACGTTTATGCCAGCAGTTACCATCTGTTCTATAGCCTCACGGTTGGCTTCCATAATTAGCCTGGTGTAATACTCCAGGGTATCGTTGCCCAACCCGTCCATAAGGCTCTTTATATCTGCTGGCAGGCTGTCCCAGATATCTTTGTTGATGACCGTAGCGAATATTAGATAGGGGCCAGCCCAGGGCTCGGTCAGGTATGTTGCCACATCAAAGAGCTTAAGTGACGAGATACCGTCGAAGCCCATAAGCACACCATCAATTAGGCCTACCTCCAGAGCTGTATAAGTCTCAGCGCTAGGGATTAATACTGGTTCTGCATCAAGTCTCTCCAAAGTATCTACTGCCCAGCCAGAGCTGCGAATTTTGAGTCCCTTGAGGTCAACAACACCAGCCACAGGGCTAGTGGTGCACAGAGCAACCGTATCTGAAGGCAGGAAATAGAGAACCTTTACGTTGTTGTTAACTTCCCACTCCTCCCGCAGCGGTGTAAACGTGTCATAAACTTCCCTGGCAGCCAGCGCCAGAGCATCTGGTTTGTAGGTCAGGTAATTTAAGGTTAGTCCCTGACTCAAGAAAATCAAGTCTGGCACTGCGTGTAGGGGGATAATACCGCAATCGACGACACCATTGCCTACCGCCTGGAGCAGCGGTGACTCGCTGGCGTAATAAGGCACCCCGTAGTGATACTCCATTTCTATACGCCCGCCACTTAGGCTGGCTACCTCGTTGAAGAACCAGGTATCCGCCACAACCAATGTAGAACTGCTGGGCCAAAATGTCTCGTATCTTAGCGTCACTGGGATTCCTGGAACTACCGGTGTAGGTGCTGGGGTTGGAGCAGGGATTGGCGGAGGTGGCGGTGGTGGTGGCACTGGGGTGAAGAGCATAAATAAAGGAATTGTCCAGATAAGCGTTGCTATGATGCCCAGTGTCAGCATATTCATGGCTTTGCGCCAGTTTACGTCTTTTTGCTTCGTCCAAGAAATTATGCCGCCAACAAAAGCTAAGACTACGGGCAACAGCCACCACCAATTCGGGACTGCTCCCTCAGCAGGTTTGGTCCGGAGTTCTTGAGTCATCCCTCGTCTGAGGCAATAGACACCTGGGATTACGAGGGGAAGGACAAACATTAGCATACCTATAAGCAAATCCAATGTCGCCATCTCCTCATCTAGGAGGACCATAGTCACCATAGTTAGCGACCCCAGCCCAAGGGATAAAAGCACTATTCCTGACCAAAACCAGATGTTAGGCTTGGTTACCGCCTTTACAGCCTCAGCAGGCTTCTCCACGGAGACAGCCGGCTTCTCCTCTGCTCTCTCTTCAGCTTCTTTAGCCCTCCTGGCTTCCTCAGCCTCCCTCTTCGCCTTCTCCTTGGCGGCTAGCTCGGCTTCCCTCTCTGCCCTCTCTTCAGCTTCTTTAACCTTCCTGGCTTCCTCAGCCTCTGCTATCTCTATGACCTCCTGAGGTGCACGTTTTCGAGCCAGAAGTTGTTGTACCGTGTCGGCGAGTCGTTGCAAATGCTTCTTCAGAGGTGGCGTCTGAGCATCAAAGAAATGATGACTACTTACGAAAAACTCCATAGCTTTGGAGAGGAGCACACTGTCAATCTGAAGCGGGATGATGGGGATGTCCTTGCTCGCTGCCCTTCCTACCTCTCTTATTACTTGCGGTGAGCTATTCGAGCTGGATGATAACACCAAGACAAGGACGCTACTCCCATCGATGGCATCAACGATTGCCTCAGCCCATTCAGAGCCGGGCAAAACGTCCCGTGGAGCAATCCAGCATCGTATGTGTCTCGATTCAAGCGTGGCACATACTGCCTCAGCAACGGCTTTGTCGTGGGACGAATAACAAATGAAAGCTTCGTGTGGCATCTTAATTAAGCCCCATTTTTACAGTTCCTGCAGGTAAGGCCAGAATTTGTACCTGCACGGCTTAATCGTTCAAATTGGCGGGCAGTTTTTCTCGAAACAAGCACGGACTAGATTGGTATAATTTCATCCTCCTTCTTGAAGTATAGCTCATGCACCATGGTATACGCAAAGATAGCTCAAATCCTTACCTGTCAAGTTATGGAGCCTCCTATGCTTGCCGGCGGACCTCCAGCCCAACCTTAGCCAGGAATTCTGGTATCTTGCGCACTGTCTGTCTATCCCACTCCTTCACATCATTGGAAAGTTCCGACCAACCTACAAGATAAGGGCTGGTCTTGTTGACTATATCTTTCTTCTCTCCCCATTTCCACCCGTCAAGAAGCCGCTCAACATTCCATCGGGCGTGCTCTATTTCTGCCATAATTTCGACCTCATCTTCAGTGAATGTCATTGGTGCAATATCACGATCGCTGACTTTATGCACGGTGCAACCAATCTGGCGTAGCTTCTCAAAAATATGATCAGCCTGCTCTCGGTTGGACTCCTTAAGATAGTCCAGCAGTTTGTCCCATTCTTCTGTCGAGGGCTCTTGGCTCCCTGCCCTACTTGCTCGAACTCGTCGGTAATCCTCATGGATGGCCTGGGCAATGGTCTCACGAAGGTCAGGGGCTAGCTTGGGAGTTCCTGATCCTATGAATGCTCTGATGGTCATTGCATCGGCAGGCAGATGCACTAGCATCTTGGATGTGCCCCAGTCATCATCCTGGAGGAGCTTTGCCGCTTCATGCCCGCTATCCTTGATAACAGCCACACGGGCTCCTAGGGCCAATGCTATCCTATATTCGGCTGCGGTGATGACGCCTCCGTTGATGCCCAGAAGCTTGATCTGGGGTGGATAAATGCCGGAGGCGATGAGATCGATCCAGCTTTGCAGCGGTTCCAGGGCGCTGAAGTCACCGTCTTTGGTGTAACGAATCTCGCTGTATCGTTTGTCTATAGTGGCAGGGGGCTTCTTGGGGACATAGCCGATCGTTCGAATGGCATCGTAATATTTCTGTCCCACCTCACCGACCAGACCGCTGACCGCTGTGGTCGTCCCGCCTGAGATGATGGTACCTTTGAAGTCGCGGAATGCCTCCAGCATGAAGTGACGATAGTCCTGCGTCTGCTGTTCAACGCTGATGTCCCATCCGCCGGCCACGATAATGACAGGGGCGGGAATCAGCTTATGAGCGCTCGAGACCAGCCTCTTCAGTCGCTCTATCGCTTCGTCTGCCGGGAACTTTGCAGCCTGTCCAACCAGCAATAGCCTTTGCACCCACTCGTATCCTGGCAGCGCATCTCGGACAATAGCAAGTTTTTCCAAGGAGCGAAGTGAAGTATCGATCATCCAATCGGCTGTACTAAGCTGGACAGCCTTGGCATAAGCGGCAAGGCTCTCGTAGGGTTTTCCGAGGAGTAGATAGAATCTCCCCATATCATAAAACGCCCAGGGCAGGTTCATGTTGACGTTGGCCTGATCGCGGCACCTCTGAATCGCGACGTCTATCGCGGGGTGCATCATTGGCACCAGGGAAGCGTCTTGACGATAGGTAATCTCGTACTCGAGATAGTTTCCAAGTGGATACGGGTCGGACGGGTCAACCTCGAAAGCCTGACGGTAAAGTTCTCGCGCTTTGTCGTCGTCAATGCCTTTCCAGGTGCCCGCCAATGAAGCGATAGCATCTGAATCTCTATTGGGCGGCAGGCTGGCAGTCTCAAGATATTTCTGTCCTTGTCGGTATTCCGGGGTATCCGGGTTGGCTTTATGTAGCTTGCACATTGCAATACCAAGTTCTCTCAGGACTGGCTGATATTCTGAATCGACGTATTTGGAAAGGACGTCTATCGCCTTTTGCCAGTCCCCAAGCGTGATCGCCAGCTTTCCGATGCGAGTGGCCAGTTCTGCATTTCCTGGATCATGTTCCAGTATGATCTCCAGGTTGTCGATCTCATCACGCATCTGCTCCTCGGTCATGTACGCTCCGTAACTGGCGGCGTATCTTTGAAGACCTGCCTGGATTCTAGCGAACGAACTGTCAGCGCCTTCAAGAACCGCCGCCACGCCTGCTAGCTCACGTTCCCACTTATTCGGTATCCTGAAAGCGCCCTTGTAACTCATCAGGTGAGCAGTATCTGCCCAGGCATGTTCCAATACTGTCCTCACCTGTACCTCGGCCTTCAGGTCAAACACCTCTTCGGGTATCTCGACGTCTATGTCCTTCGTTGGAAAGACGCCGGGCTTGAATTTGACAATGTAATGGATGGACCGATAGCCAAACTCAGTGGGCTTGAGCCGCTGGCTCAGATCGATAGTGTTGTCCCAGTCAATATCAAAATACCTTTCGATAAACTCACATATGGCCTCAACCTCTGTCCGTGTGTGGGTGATGACTCGTCCTCCGCACAGGTCTGTCATTCGGTTGACGGAATCCCTATACTTGGCTTTCTTGCGCTGGCTCTTTTCTCCGAAGCTGGCGATCAACTTCGGTCGAGTCTGCACGATGGCCAGAGGAGCATACTTCTTCGCCGCCTTTTCGAGCACCTTTTGAAGTACCCAGGCATATGCTTCGTATCGGGGGAAGATCTCCATATATTTCTTCATTTGCTCCCGAGCCCATTTTTGGTCTGCCTTTTTGTCGATCTCAGCCATTTAAAACCTCCCTCGATCAATCTCTGAGACTGCGGCAAGCGACTCTAGCCCTTGCCATAGCGCACAGGTCCCCTGCCACTAGACATCTGTCTGACTGTAAGCCTGGGCAAACGCTTGGAACTGATCAGCCAGCTCCATCTTTGGAAGCTGCCGACGATTGACCCAGGCATATTCATCGTGCTCACTGCTGAGCCGCACTTGCCCCGATTCCAGACGTCCCTCCAAAATGAGGTATACTACCTTCTTCGTCGGTGACTCGGACTCGGCTGCCCCGACCGCATGCTGAATGGAAATCGTCAGCCCTGTTTCCTCAACGACCTCGCGAAGCAGTCCTTGCTCAAAACTCTCCCCGGGGTCAACCTTGCCCCCTGGCAGATCCCATTTGCCAGGGTTCCCCTTGGAACTCAATGACCGCTTGAGCAGCAGACAGCGGCCGCTCTCATCACGAACCACGACTTTAGCGGATAACGTTAATGGCTTTTCTGACATAATCTACTCCCCAAAATAGATGTCAAATGCACCCCTGAATGTCATCATCCTGAAGATGCAGGCATGCTCCACGGCAGTGAAGCATAGCGAAAAAGATTGGCCCTCTTCCTGCTATTATGCAATCTCCCCGCCTTGGAGAAATGCCATTCCTATCTTACTCTTCCCAAACAATCATCACCCCTCTTCCCTCAAGCTGAGGGATATACACATTCACCGATGATGTGTTCAAAGGATTTCTGCTCAAAGTCACAGTATCGCCTTCTGAAAGCCCGCTATTAGCAACTAGAGGCTGTATATCGCTTATCTGGTTTCCCTTCAGGTTGAGCCAGTCTAGTTTAGTGAGGGAGGAGAGAGCCAGGATGTCACTAATCTGGTTACCGTCAAGTTCCAGGTCTATCAGGTTAGCGAGGTTTGAAAGGGGTGAGACGTCATTTACCTGGTTCCCGCTCAGGTAGAGCTCGGTTAGATTAGTGAGGGGGGAGAGAGGTGAGATATCACTTATGCGGTTCCCTCCCATGTGGAGCACTGTCAAATTAGTGAGGGGGGAAAGAGGAGAGATGTCACTTATCTGGTTACCCCACAGGTGGAGGTTGGTCAGGTTAGTGAGGGGGGAAAGAGGAGAGATGTCGCTTATCTGGTTCCCCCCAAAGTAGAGCTTGGTCAGGTTAGTGAGGGGGGAGAGAGGAAAGATGTCGCTTATCGGGTTACTCCACAGGTGGAGCTCGGTCAGGTTAGTGAGGGGGGAGAGAGCTGAAATGTCGCTTATCTGGTTCCCCCCAAGGTAGAGCTTGGTTAGATTAGTAAGGGAGGCTAGGGCTGAGATATCGCTTATCTGATTGTGAGGCAGGTTTAGCTCGCCTAGATTAGTAAGCGAGGAGAGGGCGGAGATATCACCAATACGGTTCCCCTTGAGGTTAAGGTTGTCAAGATTCACACAATACTCGATGCCCGCAAGGTTGGTAATACCCTGCTGGCTGGCGTCCATCCCCCTAAGATTAGCTAGCTCAGCCACTGTTATCTCTACACCGGTTTGCTTACCCAAGGCAGCCCTAACAACTGCCTCCAGATTTTTGTCAGGGAAGGTAACGGAAATGCTTGGTGTGGGTAGGGGCGCTGGTGGTGGGGGTGGTGGTGCTGGCGTGGGTGCTGGTGGTGGGGGTGGGGGTGGAGGTTCAGGCTGAGCAAGGAAAAACACGACCACGACACTCAGGGCTATAATTGCTGATGCTATCAGGGCAAGCATAATCCACCTTTTTTGTCTTATAGCCTCTTCAGCAGTTTTGGCAGGTGGTACCTCGGCGGCAATAGCTTCTGGCTCGGTCTTCCTGGTTGGCGCCGGTAGCTCCCGGCCTTTCTCCAATATACCACGCCCCCGCAGTTCGTCTAGTGCCCTACGTATCCGCGCAATGTGTGCCGCCTCAGCTTTCAGACTCGGAAGAATGCCCAAGGCTTTGAGCCCATC
>JAUWYK010000066.1 GCA_030615865.1 Dehalococcoidia bacterium | reverse complement strand
TGTTCGAGTCTCAATGGCCGATTATATGGCCCGGCCTTGCCCTGAGTACTGTGGTCTATGGAATAAATATGTTTGGCGATGCGGTGAGAGACATACTGGACCCGAGGTTGAGGGGTGGTGTCGGGCGCTATGGGGTGAGGGTGAAAAAGGAAGCCAAGAAGTTTTCTTGAACCAGTGTATACAGAACTTCTAAAGGCTAACAAGGGAACCTTGCTTTGCGTGCCCTTGCTAGAGCCTAAAATAGGGCGAGCCCATTTTGAGACGGAACTCAACTCTGGTGAAAAACTTGAAGATCAAATCCCTATTGGTCAACGATATCTGGTTACTGTTGATTATGTAGATGACCTACCAGAGGTTGAGTAAGGATACTCCTACTATAATCGATGTACTATGCTTCATGGCATTGACTCCCGCCGGATATTCTGTTATAAACTACTGGAGGGGATTTCGGTCTCACTACCCAAAGGTCGCTGGTTCGAATCCAACCCCCGCTATTAAAATTTAGAAATCCAAGCATTGATATTATTCTCGAAAAACATTAAAATCAGGGTGTCGGTTGACCTAGTGTCTTGACACCCTGATTCTTCTTAATAACCCCCTAAAGGGTCGGTCTTCTAGCTTTGGTAGGCCAAACACCTCTTTTGCAACCCCCATTGAGACATTTTTTGAACTTACACTAATGCCTGCTCCCTCTCTTAGAGGGGATAGGTATTATGCTTCTCCGTGATCCTCTCATACATCATCCTACGAGTTCACCTCCCACAACTGTTAGGATAGTACCTCAGCTCTCCATAGTGGTCCTCAAGGCTAATCTTGGCCAAGAACTAGCCCTGCGGTATTGCCTTCGTGCTATCAACTATTGGGGGAGCGGGTACCTAGATCTTGAATACGCTATAAAGTCCTTGGTCTCTGGATTCGGATACTCAAGGAGCACATCATACCGGATTCTCAGCAGCGGTGATGGCGTATTTTGGGCTAAAAGACGTCTCAAAAAAATAAACAGACTAGTGACAGGGAGGATGCAATGGTGTCGAGTGAATCTATAGCTAATCCCACTTTTGTCGCCCATTAAAGGGGGATAAGAATGACTATTTCACCCAATATGATGGTTCATAAGGATTCTATAACTAGCCGGGACGGGTTTTCTTACAATCAAAGGACGAGGCCCGTGCCATACCCTGGGCTAAGGGTCCTGGCTGGAATCTAAAAGGAGGTCCAAAAGATGCCTACGCTTAAACATTTGCTAGATGAACTCAGCAGCCTCGATACAGACCCGGATGAGATCCAAATACCTGGAGTTCTGTACGATAATTTTCTCAGCCAGGTAGAAGAAATTGTCGAGGAAAATGAGGCCAACGAAGGCGAAGGGACAGAGGAATAGGATTAGGATCACGCACCCCCTAGGCTGAGTGTTTTGCTACGCCTTGGCCTAGGGGGAAGATAGAGATCATAAAGGCATGATGTTCATGTGAGCTTTGACACAGCTTGTTTCATAACGATACAAACTACAGGAGGTAATAAATGAGTAGAAAAGGAAGCCATACTGGTAGGAATCGCAGTTACCCTCGCCGGCGCAGTTCATCTAATCCACTAGACAACATTTTCAATGATACTTTGGATGTAATACTTGGCCCTGTTTTCCAAAAAGTATCCAATAACATGACTAAGATGCTTGGACTAGGGGGTATTTCGCCAGAACAGAAATTAAAGCAAGACCGTTCTCAACTCTGCTTGAGGAAAATGGAGATGGGCATAGCACACGAGAAGAGACGAGAGGAAGAAGCCCGAGAGCGTTCGGCAATACTGTGGCAAAAACACCAAAGGCAGCAGGCGTTAGACGAGAAACGAACCCGCCTCTACAACCTACAGATTCAGGAACGGGAATTGGCTTTGGAGAGATCCAGGGAGAATCAGAATCGGTTACTAAATCAGAGGACTCAGATAGACCTGCGTATCGTCACAGAGCCGGTAGCTGGGGTTCTTGAAACAACCGCCAACCCCAGTGGATTAAGCGGCCCGCCAGTGCAGCGGGAAAACTATAAGACATGGCTGGACGGCCTTGAATCAGGCCGCGTGATCTTGATTTTGGGTAAAAGAGGGAGCGGCAAGTCGGCACTGGCAGCTAAGATGGCTGAGTATATGATGGCTATCCACAAAATGCCCTGCTATTGGATTGGCTTGCCAGAAGCAGCAAGAGACTTATTGCCCCACTGGATTAAGATTACCGATGCACCCGACAAGGTTCCGGTGGGTTCATTCCTTGTTTGCGACGAGGCAGGGATAAACTACCTATCCTTGCTTTTCAATACCTCACAGAACCGCTTTATGCGAAAACTGCTGATGATAGCCAGGCAAAGGCACATATCTCTAGTTTTTGCCGGCCAGAACTCCCGAGACATCGATTGGGCTATTACACGACAGGCTGACACCATCATATTCAAGGAACTTGGCCTTAACCAGACTGAATCAGAACGCACCGATGTTAAGGCCAAAGCAAAGCGGGCAGTTTTAGCATTCAAAGAGATACCCAAGCAGGAGCGGGTTGAGTTCGGCTATGTATGTGATGCCGACTTTGAAGGGATGATCAGGTTCACCTTACCTAGTTTTTGGAGCGAGGAATTATCCCATGTTTACTCTAAGCTAAACCTGAATGAGATGGGGAATAAAGCGCGAGCAAGAGAGGAACTGGATAAAGCTATCGATGGGGAGGCTCGTTCTCTTGATGACCCCTCCTTGGAAAAAGACATCCTTGAACTGCGCCGACAGGGCTATGGCATCGAAAAAATCGCGAAGACTTTGGGTTGCACTGTGTGGAGGGTGAGGAAGTGCCTGAATATATAGGACTAGGATAGGCTATGCGCCTATCTGCGCTGGCTTAATACTGTACCTTTGCTCGCATGCCTGCAGAACGTAGTTTCCGCAGAACAGTAGACATGCGAAACCGGTGGTGCCTTATGACCATACTCGTGGAGGAGACAGTGACAGGTGAAGGTTTGTATCTATAGCAGGGTTAGTACAGGTGAACAGGATACTAATAATCAGTCTGCGGTCCTTGCTGACTGGGCAGGTCAGCGTGGCTTTGAGGTTGTTAAAGTCTACGAGGAAGAAGAATCTGCCTGGAAGGCTGGTCACCAGAGAGTACTAGCCAATCTAATAACTGATGCCAGACGGAGAGGATTTCAGGCAGTTTTGGTCTGGGCGCTTGACCGCCTGAGCCGTGAAGGTGCTTTAGCCATATTAAGTCTGGTACATAGCTTATCTACCTGTGGAGTCAGGGTACTATCATATCAAGAGAGTTGGACCGAGGCTCCTGGGGAACTTCTCTCCATCTTGGCATCTGTAAGAGGTGAAGTGAAGACAGCGTTCATGCAAGATTACGGAAGCAGAGACGGTACTCTTGTATTCCATGTGCTGTGGAAAATGCTATTGGCAATAGCATCGCGGTTAAAAGAGGCAATGGATAGGCCAACTACCGTTTGGGAGTTCTGTGAATCACCAATCGACGATATTGAAAGCAAAGTAGTCCTCGAATGGCTATTCAGAAGGAGGTGAGCATGGTTATAGCAGATGAAGTAATGCCTCAGGAGCGACTAGATCGCTACATAGAAGAGGCCGCTAAGGCGGCGGGATATGAAGAAGGGTTCGGGGTGCGAGGGTGTGACCTCAGCCGGAAGCATTGGTGGGCAGTGTATACCAGGCAATCGCTAAGGGAGCAAGCGGAGAATGACAGAGTAGCAGACTATCTTCTCACTTGTGTTAGGTTGGCGAAACAACTAGGGGTAGTCGTCCCAATCGAGTATATAATCTATGATGCTGATTCCAGTGAGCACCTTGGTAGACCAGGTATTACCCGTGTTCGTCGGGAACTAGTAGCCGGACAGCGCATTGCAGGTGTCATAATACCGGCGCTGGGTAGGCTCTCAATGGACAATCTCCATCGGCGAGACCTTTGAGAGGGAATGTCAGTATTACGGCGTTAGATTTATGTATGGAGATGCCCCTAGTGATATGGCATGGTGGAGTCGTGCCGCTCGAAGCCAACTGTCTTACGCTAATGAGATTAGAGTCACTGATAATCGAGGTAACGCCATTGGAGGTAATAAGAGTCGCTGTCTCGCTGGTAAAGTACCCGCAGGCAAAGCACCATATGGTTATAAATACTGTCGAAAGTCTTATATAGACCAGAGGGGGAGGCTAAAAATCTCAGAGGCATGGTGGGAAATCGATGAGCTTGGGCCTGATGGTGAGTTACTTTGGGGAAGTCCGGCTTGGGTTGTGTGGCAAATATTCATTTGGACAGGTGGTAGTGAGGAACGCACTCAATATTGGGTTAAACATCAACTAGATGAGTCGAGGAAGGACTATCCGTCACTATTCAGGCCACTATACAGTGATATATGGGCTCCTAAGATGGTGGGGGAGATTGTAGCCCGCGAATGTTATACCGGGAAAGCTTATTACAACAAAAACCACCGCGTCCCTAATCCCAATAATCCTTTCCCAGATCCTACTTTGGGTATCAAGAGAACCCTCCTACGACCAAAGCCAGATGACGAAAGAGTCCCATTTACCGTTCCTTCCCTCACTACTCATGAGCTATGGGAAAAGGCTAACCAGACCCTTAGGGAGAGGGGACGGGGTAGGGGCAAGCAAGGCAAGAGCATACAAGCTCTATTTCGCATGCGGATGATTTGCCCATTATGCGGTAAACCAATGGCTGTTAAGCGGGGCAAGCATGACGAAGTATACTATTATTGCCGGGCTCATTACCGTAAGTGGCGGCCAAATTCATGTCCATATAATCGTTTCATCCCGGCGAGATGGGATGATGAGATATGGCAGGATATCTGCAATATGCTCGGAGATGATACTTGGGTAGAAAGACAGCTTAAAGTGAAGCTGAATAAGACCAAGGATCTGGACAGACTTATCAGGATACAATATATGAAGATAGATCGTCGGAAGAAGTCAATCGTCAAGGTAGAGAAAGGCTATAACGAGGAGCTGTACGCCATCAAGGAGGCTAAGGAATGGAAGACCAAATATCTACAGGAGATCCACGAAGCGGAGGCAGAAATAGCTCGTTTGAGCTCAGAAGTAAGAGGTTTCACTCAGGAACAGGTACAAGACCTATACCAGGAGCTACAAAGGCTCCGTGAGCGTAACCTCAATGAAGCAACATTCGACGAGAAGGCTGACTTGGCTGCCAGGCTTGGTATTTACGTCTGCCCATCAGAGGATCTCAAAACACGACGAATAATATGCCGGCTAAATGTTGCGAATAATAACGGAGAAAGGGAGCAGGTTGGTGTCGCAAAAGAGGTGATTGGTAGGCCGTACAGGTCTCGAACCTGTGACACCCTGATTAAAAGTCATGGAGTGTTAGTTTAGGCACAAAAGGAGGTGGAAACAGTATTTTCGACACCCTGACTCGCCTTGACACTCTGACTCGTTTTAACACCCTGATTATTCAAGCGCTGGGTCTAAGCCGACAAAATACTATAATGGAGGTTAAGATCCAGCATGACAACTCATGTAAATACCAAAGAAAAGGCACATAAATTATTTGAACTCATAGAATACTACGAAGTGTGTAACAGGGCAGAAGGTAAAAGCCCGAAAACGATCAACTGGTATTCCGCAAACTTAAAGAGCTTTCGTAACTATCTGAAGAACAGGCATCTTCCTGATTCATTAGACAATATCGATACAAAACTGCTACGAGGGTATGTCCTGTACCTGCTGAAAAGAAACAGGTTTGATGGTCATCCATACACCCCAGCACAAACCGATTTATTGTCATCGGCAACTATTCATGGCCATGTTAGAACTCTACGTGCTTTCTATAACTGGTTAGTAGCGGAAGGGCTGACTCAGAATAACCCCGCTAAAGATTTGAAGCCACCAAAGGTCACCAGGAAAGTGGTCTCTACGCTGTCAGATGAAGAAATAGGGGCCATACTCAACGCTTTTGGTACATCACCTTCTGATGCCAGGAATCGGGCTCTCTTTATGCTTTTACTCGATACCGGACTAAGGATAGGCGAACTTGTTAATCTGAAGATGGATGACGTTCATATGGATGAAGGATACCTTAAGGTGATGGGTAAAGGTAAAAAGGAGCGAATTGTTCCGATGGGGAATAACGCTCAAAAAGCACTACAGCGCTACTTGTTCCGTTTCAGGCCTAAACCGACTAATCCTGTTATAAACAATGTATTCCTATCTATTAGTAGCCAACCATTGACCGAGAATAGTATGAAGTTGATGTTTACCAGGCTAGCAAAGAGATCAGGGGTTTATAGGCTTCATGCTCACCTTTGTAGACATACTTTCGCTACAAGGTTTTTGATTAATGGTGGTGACGTATTTAGTCTTCAGCAGATATTGGGGCACTCCACACTAGAAATGGTGAGGCACTATGTAAATCTGGCATCAAGCCATATAGGCATACAGCACCAGAAGTTTTCACCATTGGATCGATTAAATCTGCGGGGATAACTACAGTCAAAAGGGAGCTATAGTTGATATTACTATAGCTCCCTTTTATTTCATATTGAACAATTTAAGCTTTTGTTATCCTCTAAGAGGGCTTGTATAACTATTAGACTATTGACATCAAGGGAAGGAATGGTCTGATCGTTGATACTGAAAAAGGGAGGTAAGTCAATGCAAGCATACTATATAAAGTGCCGTGCCAAGAGAGAAATGAAGGACGCAAAGAGCATAACTATGAAGAATGGCAGGCCGGCAACCCAAGATATATGTCCTACATGCGGGACTAAGATGTTCAGGATAGGAAAGAGCAAATATAACCCAGTATTACAGTTATGTGCAAGGCCGGACATTGTAACGAGGAATGTCCAGCCTTTTTATTGTGCGCCAGGCAACAAAACAAGCAACTGTTACCTCACCTACACAATCTGAACAAAGGTGCAGCCGCAGGTCTCTCGTATACCTACAAGCCTACAGAGCTTCACTTGTTCTGTAACTTCCCAGTACAATCGGATATGTGCTGCCGCTCTTTCTTGGACTACTTTTCCCCTAGTAATTCAGCAATCTCTACCTCCCCCTTTTTGATATATTCCGCCTGCCTGGGGTCGAGAATCTCCAGTAGCGCCAGAAATTCGCCTACATGCTCCTTTTCATCGTCCCGAGCGTGAGCCAGCACTTTCTTAGCCCGCTCATCATCAGTAGCGTCAATATGGGCTTGGTAGACAGCAACAGCATCCAGCTCGGCAGCTATGTCCTGCATTATAGCCCTGGCTAGCTCACCGGCAGTCATCTTTCGGGGCACCATAGTCCCAAAAGGATTACTGAAGTCCATTTTTCATCTCCTTTATGTTATTTTCTCGGGTTTGGTTTTGGAAGTATAAGTCTATTAGCCAGATTTCCATAAACCATGAATACTGCAATACTCTCTAGCGGTTACTTTTTGCGGCTTTATGTCAAACTCTGCCTCCGGCTTATCTCCTGGTTTGAGAAATATCCGGCAACTCCTGCCATCAGTGATTATTTCTACCCACTCTATGTAGTGCTTCCCCTCCATGGGATGGGGAACATCGCCAACCTTGACCTTTATTCCGCCATCGGTTGCCTCTATCACCGGTACGTGCTTTTCTAGACCGACATCTGCTGTCTTCTCCTGTAATAGCTCCATTGGCTGCCCGCAACAGACCAGTTCCCCCTTTCCAGTATGCAACACTTCAACGATATTGCCACAAACATTACACCTGTAGACCTGCTTTTGTACTGTCATGTTTTCTACCCCCTTTTATTCCACTTTTTCAAACTCACTCTTAGCCGCCCCGCAGACAGGACACACCTAGTCATCGGGTATTTCTTCAAAAGGCGTGCCCGGTTTTATGCCGCCATCGGGGTCTCCCAGTTCAGGGTCGTAAATATAGCCACAAACGGTACATTCATACTTTGGCACTTTAGCGACCTCCTCCTTCTACCTGCGTATTGTTATCTTCACCTCCATACTTCTCTACCGTACCATACTAACGACTACTCTTTCGGCAAACATGGTGGAAGGAACACTACTTACCCGCTCCAACCATGATTACACCGTATTTAGCTTCTGGCGCTTTCCTTTTCATGTTTAATTCGATTGTAGCCCCAGCCAAGCCATCTTTCAAGTCAAATGCTACGTTGTTGACGCTGAGGGCAAAACAGCCAGGTAAGGCATATATGATAAGACAATACATAAGGTAAGGAGTAATGAGGAAACTAACGAAGAATTACGTCTCAGCTCACCTAACTATCGCTTAAGGCTTAAGCTCTTCTAAAACTAGATTGATGACCCTTGGTATAGCTTCCTTTACTCTAGCTGTCATTTCTCCAGTAACCTCAGTTACTTCTTGAGCGCCTATAGCAAAAATTATGACTTCCCCTGGCATTTCTTTTGGGAAAAGCCTTTCCCCTATCTCAATCGTGGTAGCCAGATTCAAATGGTGTAGCGAAATAGTCGACCACGCCGTCTCACTACTACTCGGCTTAAGCCTATATATTTCCCCTGCCTTTGCCTCCTCGGTCATAATGGCATCGATTACAATCAACTTATCGTATCCTACAATGAGTTCTAATAAATTTAAGCCATTTACACTGGTATCTTTCACATCAATGTTTTCGTCTTTAATTTCCTTGGCTAACTCTTGAGCAATATGGAAGCCGATACCATCATCTCCCAGGATTGGATTGCCTATACCTAAAACCAGAGTCCTCACGCTAACTTCTCAACACTTGGCGAATACTTCCATCTGACTCGTAAATAGTGATTTCCAAAGGCATCTGACCTAAGGCATGTGTTGAGCAAGAGAGACAGGGGTCATAGCAACGAATAGCCACTTCGACTCGATTAAGTATCCCTTCAGTAACCTTCCCGTCTTTGATAAATTCCCTAGCTACTTCATAGACAGCACGATTCATGGCTAAATTATTATGACCGGTAGCCACAATCAAGTTGACCTTACGCATTTTACCACTTCTATCTACCCAATAATGGTGGAAAAGTGTTCCTCTGGGAGCTTCAATTACTCCTATGCCCTCATCGTTAATCTGGCTGGAATTGACCCATATGTCCTTTGAGCAGATGAGTTCGTCTTGTACCAGTGATTTTATCTTCTCAGCGGCATTAAGCATTTCAATCAGCCTAGCGTAGTGGAAGTATAACGACGCCTGCACTACACCATCGTTGCCTAGTTTTTTAAAGTTATGAAACTCTTCATCAGCTAGAGGAGTATCGCAACCGTCAGCTACGTTCAATCGCCCTAGAGGTCCTACACGGTACATACCACCGGGGTAGCCCAGCTTCTTGTAGTAAGGAAACTTAAGGTAAGACCAATCTTCGACCTTTTCCTCAATAATGGCAAGGTAATTCTCAGGAGCTACATTATCTTCTAGGGTAATACCCTGGCTATCCTTCAATCTGAGCTTGCCATCATAATACTCAACATTACCATCATTATCCACGAGCCCGAGGTAGCCAGTGCCAAAACTAGCGAAGCTGGTAGCTTCCCCACTATGTTGAGCATAGTAATCTTCAACCAAGTCAATGGCGAATTGGCAGTCAGCGATAATATCATCCACCTGGCCTAGAATTTCATCACGCTTATCAGGGGCAAGAGCCTTATTCATCCCTCCAGGGATGGCAGCATTGGGATGAACCCTCTTGTCCCCGAGCATCTCTATTATTTTCTGACCGAAAGCTCGAATCTTTACTCCCTTTTTAGCAATTTCTGGTATTTCGGCAATAATACCCATGATATTTCGCTTGGCTGGGTCAGCATCCATGCTAAAGAGGAAGTCGGGGCTGGCCAGGTAGAAAAAATGAAGCGCATGGGACTGAACAAACTGCGCCATGTGAATTAGCCGGCGCAGCCTCTCGGCTGTAGGTGTCAGCTCTACTCCCAAAATCATATCGCCGGCTTTAGCTGAAGCCAGGTGGTGACTTACCGGGCAAATGCCGCAGATTCGAGGAGTAATGACTGGCATCTCCCAGAAGAGTCGCCCTTCACAAAACTTCTCGAATCCTCGTACCTGAGTAATATGAAATCTGGCTTTATCTACATTTCCCTTATCGTCAAGGTGGATGGTTACCTTACCATGTCCCTCAATCCGGGTAACCGGCTCAATAGTAATCTTTCTAGTCATAGTGTTCCTCTCCATCTAAAACCTTAATCAAATCTCATTATCTCACTGGGGAGTATCGGAATCCTGCCCTCCAGAAGCTCAGTCAGGGCATAGTGAATAGCTTTAGGGCTAGGAGGGCAACCTGGGACATAGCAGTCAACCTTAACTACCTGGTTTACTGGCTTAACCTGCTCTAAAAGCGGTGGGATATCTTCTGAGGAGGGAATCTTACCGTCTTTGGTGCTCTCAGTTTCAATATAACACCTACGAAGAATCTCTTCTTTGCTGAAGAGGTTGCGCATAGTGCATATTCCACCGAAGCAAGCGCAATCGCCCCAGACCATCAGTATCTTGCAATTGTCTCGCAGCTTTTTAGCTACCTCTTCATCATGAGTACTACTCACTGCCCCTTCAATAATCCCGACATCAACCGGTGAAAACTCCTTAATATCGGTTATGGGGCTGGCAGTGATTTCTATTGCATTTGCCAGACCAATAAGTGCCTCATCTAAATCCAGAAAAGACATATGACAGCCAGCGCAGGCATCCAACCAAGTTGTAGCTACTTTTACCTTTGCCACCATTAACCTCCTAGCTTTAACTCAACTCGCGCCCCAATTTTTTGGAAATTTCTATTAGTATTTCTCGGTCTTGAGGTAGACCATCTTTGAGTTGAAGCACCTGTTTTGATTCAAGAACACGACCATCCATGGAGACATATTTA
>JAUWYK010000029.1 GCA_030615865.1 Dehalococcoidia bacterium | reverse complement strand
GTGGTACTTGCACGCTAGCCTCCTCTCCCTTTTCATTGCATCAGCTTGTATCATCCACTATAATTATTGTATGAACTTCTTCCATGATAGTCTCCAACTTTCGTCTGATTTTTTTCTCACTTTTTTCTCACTTTTTTCTTGAGTCGGGGATTGTATAATGATGGACTGGCCAGACAAAATTAAGGTTTGGGAATTACATTACTTAGAAAAAACCCCCATAGATAGGATTCGCTGGGGAGTCAAGCGAGGCGAAGTAACCCCCAGCTGGAACACAGTCAAGAGAGTGATCGGTGATTTTCTACTCTTAACCCCGGCACAGGTGGAGCAATTACCGGATGCGCTCCAAGCACGGTGGAGGGAACTGCAACCTGCTCGCCCTGGCAAAGGGCAGGAGGCTCCTGGTGAAGACTTACTAAGTGCTGCAAAGGAGACATTTAAAGCCCAGCTTTTCACGCTGGCCCCAGAGGATATCCCGATTGATGACCTTGGCAGTCTCGGAGACCACAGTGCTCGGCTCAGGCAGGACACTCTAAATGTAATTCTACAAAGCTTGGGCTACACAGCAGGGGTCAAAGCGACGGTCTCAACAACTACTTGGGGAGCACCCCGCCCCAGAGAGATGGAAGTCTTTTGGAGGGTTCTCCCAAGTCTCTTAGTAGAGCGTTACTGTCCCGCAGAGCGCGACCCACTATTTCGGGATTGGCTTGCCTCAGCCCCCAGCACGCTAAAACAAGACATCGCTGAGTGGAAGCGTTTGGGCGGTTCATATTTAACAGACGCCATCAGCACACAGATGAGGATACGCGATGCTGCTAGACAAGAGACTCGTGCATGGATAGGTGAGATTTTCCGTGCAGGCCCAGCCCGAGCCTTTGCGCCTCAGCCTCTGACTGCTAACTTTGGTAATTTAATTTATCAGCTCGCTATCGAGTATTGCCGCAGTGAAGGTGCCAGAGGTCTGCCCGACGAAAGTTCTTATGACACTATGCTAGGGGATCCTCCTTGGGTCAAGCTTGTTTTGGGGCAGACGCGAATCCCCCTAGGTAATCCCCTCCCCGGTCTCGTCGAAACTTGGATCGGTCTGCACAGAAGAATGATCGTAGAATGGGGCCAATCCAAGGATATTGGCATGCTTCTTTACTTGTTTAAGAGACTCGATGGAATTGAGAAGGCGATTAAACAAGGGCTGATGACGGATTATCCAGCCTAGCAAGATAACCCATTGGTGAGATAGTAGAACCGGGGGCAGCTATCCCAGTTCTAACGACCTTTACTCTTGTGTACCACTTCTAATCGGATATGTAATTCAATGCCCGCCTTGACTCTGGCTATTCTTTAATAGCCCGCCTTACTGCCTCGTGTGAGACACCATATTCTTTAGCTAGCTCACGCAAGCTTTCAGTCTTATGCCGCTCGGCAAGCTCTGGCCATAATGTGACGGGCAGTTTATGCCGTGATATAATAGGGCTTGGGCTTGAGGGGCAGAGAACTTCTACCAAGTATGCAATGTATTGCAGATAAGAGCCCAACCCCCCTCGGGGTCGCACCTGCTACTTTTCTGTTGACATCTTCCCGATATTAGCCCCTCTACCCCTCACTGTCCCCCCGAGACCCAACCGTAAATTGCAACCTTCTGTTTGGTCACAGCCTGCTGAACAACATAGCACTAAAAGCGTGCGTAGTCTGGCTAGGGAATACGGGGTGTCTCGTGAAGCTGTGAGAAGAGCACTGAATTGTGCTAAAATTGGAATTGAGGTTGGTCATGAGCAAAAGCGATGAAATGCTTGTCGATAGTTTGGTTAGATTTGTAATTGCCGAATGCTCACTGCGTTGGAGCTTAATACATTGGCTTATGAAGAAGGCCTTGGGGGAGCCTACAGCGAGAGTCATTGCTCAGCTTGCCCTGCCCCGTGCCTCTTACTTCCGAAAGCAGGTTTGGTCTGAATTGAAAGTACTGCCAGGAGAGGATTTAATTCGACTTTTGCAGGTGCTACTCCCTCACAAAAGTCGTCGCAGGTTCTTAAGGGAAAGGAAAAAGACGCTCGCCCCAGAAATGCAGGGATTAGTCAACCTCTCACTTCTCCAAGAGTTCAAGAACGAGTTTGAGAAAGGCATACCACGGGGCCACAGTGTCTTAGTTGCTGGGGGACCAGGTAGTGGGAAAACCACCTTCGCCATCCAATTCTTGTATAAGGGGGCTACGGAGCACAACGAGCCTGGTATCTATATCTCACTTGATGAAGACCCCGAGGATGTTAAGAAGAACATGTCCAAATTCGAATGGGATCTGGGCAAGCTTGAGGATGAGAAAAGGCTTGCCTTTATTAACGTTTCTCCATCACTGAGCTTGTTACTTCTCAGCTTTATTCTTAGTTGGTCACTCACTAGTCCTTAGATATGTTAGCCTAATTTTAGTTGGGCAGACTTGTTATTCTCACTATAACCTATTGATAAGCAGCAAAAGGAGAATCCAATAGACTTTCTATTCACTGCGGAGCAGGAGAAATTTCGGCAGGAGGTCCGTGCTTTTCTGGCTACAGAGCTACCGGCGGACTGGGTGGATTACATCGGGACACCGATAGATGACACAGTTGTCCACAGGGAAGATGGTCGGCAGGTATTTAAAGATATGGCGCATAAACTTGGCAAGAAGGGGTGGCTATCTCTCTTCTGGCCTAAGGAATACGGTGGACAATCTTGTTCTTATGTAGATTACCTCATCTTTTTAGAGGAAATAGCACGTCGTGGGTCACCAGGCTACAACGCTGTTGGAGTAAAAATGCTGGCTCCCACTCTATTCAAATATGGTACTGAGGAACAAAAAGAGAGACATCTTAAGCTAATTGCTGAGGGAGAAGAGTTTTGGTGTGAAGGATTCACTGAACCCAATGCAGGTTCTGACCTCGCCTCTCTCCAGACAAAAGCCGTCAAGGACAACAATGACTACATAATAAATGGGCAGAAGACCTGGAGTACCTTTGCCAATTATTCGGACTGGTGTTGTTTACTGGCTCGAACAGATCCATACTTAAAAAGACACCAAGGGATTAGTTTTTTCCTGGTTGATTTGTCTACGCCTGGTGTTACCGTCAGGCCCATAAATAACATACAAGGTGAGCTAGACTTCAGTGAGATATTCTTTGAGGATGTCAGGGTGCCGAGAGAGAACCTTGTAGGTGGAGAAAATGAAGGGTGGAAAGTGGTACAAACGATGCTGAGTTACGAGCGCATAGCGATTGCTCCGGTTGCCGTGGTACAAAGCTTAATCGAACGAATTGTAAAGCATATAAAAGCTAACCCCAAGAGGCAGTGGGAAAACAGCAGACAGACATTAGCTCAATTAAAGATAGAGGCAGAGATTGGGCGCTTGATTTGTTATCGATTAGCCTGGCTACACGATAATGGGATGGCTACAGTCCACGACGCAGCTATGTCGCGATTATATAGCACCGAGTTGTTTAAGCATGCAGCTAGTGTAGCTATAGAATTATTAGGATTATATGGTCAGCTTGACAAAAGGGATAGCAAAGCACCTTTACATGGGTGGTTCGAGCATTTATATCTGTCGTCCATAGGAGTGACTATTGCTGCTGGGACTTCGGAGATCCTAAAAAATATAATTGCTATCAGTGGGCTGAAATTACCTAGAGAATAAACAGGTAACGGCATGGTTCAGAACCACTTTTATTCTTCTTTGATACCCGCCAGATTCTTGGCCAGCTTCTTCTTTGACTCAATGTCTGCACTCCGCAGAATGGCCATCCGATGGGTCTCCGGTGAGCCCGCACCATGGATGTTGGAGACAATGTCTCTACTTTCAAAGGCAAGTTTCTCAATTAACCTGAAGAGACGTACCCTGTCTTCAGTGGACACGTTCTCCGCACCCTTGAGGTATTTATGAAGCAAGGGGCCAATGTGCGGGTTCTGGAAATCTTTATCTGATGGTATGTCAGCCACCATGCCGCCAGCAATCTCAATCATCATCCGAACTACTTCGTGTAGCTCCTTACCTTCATAGAGCTTGGAGATATTAGATAGTACGGGGTCAACAGTGTAGATGCCCGACGGTGTTGGTACAGACTCGACCGAGGCGGCTATAGAACAGCCATAGATTGCCTCGGTGACCTTGAGCATCTCGGCTAGTTTGTTATTGATATGCGATACTTTGGGCAGACCGTTGTAATCGGCAGCAGCGGCAGCAGCGCCAATCAGCACGTCACCAACACCGCACTTGCAGCCACCGTGTGAGTGGCGGTGGTAATTACCAAAGTGCCTCACCATCGTACCGGCAAACTCATATTCGCCGCATAGGAACACCCGTTCCCAGGGCACAAAGACATCATCAAAGATTATCATAGGACAGAACTTGCTGAATTCGATGTTACCCAAGTCACAATCCTGAAGTGCTCTGGCCTCCAGCGTCCCCCTACCGTAAACGTGGATGAGACCCTCGGCATCGGTGGGGAGAGCAAAGCAGACAGCGTAGTCTTTGTCGGGCTCACGCATTTCTCTGGTGGGTACAATCAGCCCCCAGTGAGCGCAGAGAGAGCCTGTCTGGTGTATTTTCGCCCCTCTGACCACAATGCCGTCGTTGTTCCTGTCCACCACGTGCAGGTACATATCAGGGTCCTTCTGCTCTGATGGCCGCAGCGACCTATCCCCCTTGACATCGGTCACACCACTAAAAACAACCAGGTCGTTCTTTTGCACCTGCTTAGTGAAGTTCAGCAGTCTCTCCCAATAATTGGTGCCGTATTTCTGGTCGCAGTTGTAGGCTTCTATGCCGATGGAATTTATGGCATCCATGCCTGTGCACCGCATAAAGCAGCCACCAATCCTCTGCGCCAGGAACTTCAGCATTCTGACCTTAGCCAGAAGGTCGTCTGGGCTTTTGTAGAATTTGACGAAGCGGCTGACCTCATCGCCGCTCAGGTCAGACTCGGTTACCAAGTGCTTTTTACTCTCCGGGTCATTTTCTAATTCATAGGTTTTGGCCACCGCTGCCGTCATGTGTTTGATTAACGGGTGCTGGTGAACGTTTTCTACCTTTTCTCCCAGAATATATGCAGTGGGGCGCAGGTCTTTTAGCGATGCATAGTATTGTTCAGCTGTTTTCAGTGCCATTGGTCTTCTCCATTCTCCTTGATGTAAGTCAGGTTAACCCAAAATTAGACTCGTTAAGTGTAGCACGTAGATAAACTGGTTGTAAAATTATGAGCAATTGAACACTGGTGGTCTAGCTCCATTCCCCAAATCGTCTGGTGATAGACCCCAGCCAGGCATAAGGCGACTGATTTGACTCAACCCATACAATCGGGTAACATTGCAGATAACCACTATGAAGCTATATGAGTTCGAGGGGAACGATTTGCTTCGCCGCGAGGGCATACCTGTTCCTGATTACGCTTTGGCGACCACCCCTCAAGAGGCGCGGGAAAAGGCACAGGCTTTAGGACTCCCGGTGGTGATAAAGGCTCAGGTGCTGACGGGAGGTCGGTGGCTAGCTGGAGGAGTGCAGACCGCCCAGTCTCTAGACCAGGTGGAGAGTGCCGCCCGCCGTATATTGGGTTTATCAATCAGAGGCTGGCCGGTGCAGCAGGTCATGGTCGCCCAGAAGGTGGACAGCGGTAGGGAGTTCTATTTAGCAGTCACCATAGATGAATATCACGGCACCGCCGTAGCCATCCTCAGCGCTGTAGGCGGGGTCTCGGTTAGCAAGATAGCCAGGGAACGTCCCGAAGCGGTCGCTTCCAGGTATGTTTCCGTCACCAAGGGACTCCTTCCTTCTGAGGCAAGGCGAATGTGCCGGGAGGTAGGCATGAGTGGTGGGGAGGTGACCCGGGTAGCCAACATGCTCAGCGCACTGTACCGTGTTTTCCGTCATTATGATGCCTTGGTTGTCGAAATTAACCCCCTGGTTCGAACCTCAAAGGGAGATTACCTGGCTCTGGATGCCAAAGTGGAAATTGACGACTCTAGTCTGTACCGCCACGCCGAGCTCCATTTGGGTCTAGAGAACAGTATCCCCAACCCCCTGGAACGGAAGGGACGACAGATCGGTGTTACCTATGTGGAGCTTGATGGGGATATAGCCATCATCGCCAGTGGCGCTGGCTTGGGAATGGCTAGCATGGACATCATCAGCCGCAGAATGCGTCCGGCAAACTTCCTGGAAACGGGAGGAGCTATTACTGCTGACCTTCTATACAAGGTGATGGACTTGGTTTTACAAAAGGAAGGAATAAGAGCGGTGTTTATCAATGTCTACGGGGGAATCAACCCCATCCACGAAGGAGCCAAGGGAGTTGTCCGCTATATGCAAGAACACCGGGTTACCATACCCGTGGTGGCTAAAGCTTTGGGTAATCACCAGGAGGAGACTTGGGAGATTTTCCAGAAGCATGGGGTTCATGTAGTTACTGATGTATCCACGGAGAAGGGTGTGGAGCAACTTACCCGCCTGCTGGAGGGTGAAACATGAGCATCCTGCTCAACCGGGAGACCAGGGTCCTGGTGCAGGGCGTTACCGGCAGGATAGGGCGAGCCCAGACCAAGTGGATGCTGAATTACGGGACTAACATCGTTGCCGGTGTCACCCCGGGTAAGGGTGGTGGGGAGGTAGAGGGTGTTCCTGTATATGATACTGTCGCCGAGGCTGTCGCCAAGCAGGGTGCGCAAGCCTCTGTATTCTTTGTACCACCGCGAGCGTTCAAGGGAGCTGCCCTGCAGACCATTGACGCTGGCATCAGACTTATCGTCGTCGTTACCGAGCACATACCGGTCCACGATGTTATGGAAATCAGGGAATATGCTAGCGACCGTGAGGTGCAGATTATCGGCCCCACCAGTCCGGGCGTTATTACTGTCGGTGAAGCGAAGATGGGGATAATGCCAGGGAATATGTTTACCCCTGGTCGCATCGGGGTGATTTCCAGAAGTGGCACTCTGTCCTACGAGATTAGTATCAACCTGGCAACTGCTGGACTCGGCCAGAGTACGGTGGTCGGTATTGGGGCTGACCTAGTGGTATTTACCAACATGCCTGAGTTACTGAGGCTTTTTGAAAGGGACCCAGGCACCGACTTGGTGGTGATTGTCGGGGAGGTGGGGGGCGTTCAGGAGGAGAATGCGGCTCAGTTTATCGATCGGTGGATGACCAAACCAGTGGTGGCATACATTGCCGGCTACAACGCCCCCGAGGGGAAAAGGATGGGTCATGCTGGCGCCATCATTCAAGGCGAGCATGGCAGGGGAACGCCCCAGAGCAAAATGGCCGCTCTTAGGGAGGTGGGCGTGGATGTCGCTAGGTACCCCGCAGAGGTGGTGGAGCTGGTTCAAAGGCACTTGATACTCCCTTAGAAGCTTTGACCTTGGTTGAGTTGGGAGAAGCCTTGCTTCAAATGCGATGACGCCTAGGTTAACATCTGTTTGGCGCAAGCCATTTGGGATATCGGATGAACAAAAAAACCAAAGGGCTAATTCCTCCCGGGTTAGTTTATATAGCGCATAACATTGCCTCCAAGCAAAACCTGTTAGGTGCCCCAAGAGGAACAGGGGCAAAGTGGGCTAAAAACCTTAACCTGCCTGAAGAAGCAAAGACCATATTCTTCGCCGGTTGTGGGTATCAGTATAACACCAGCCTGCAGTCTATGATGTCTCTCATACGAAAGCTGGATAAAAGCCCAATTGGTGCTGAACTGCCAATAGGTATTGCCAGCTTTCAAAAAAAGATGGGTGTTGACCCAGCACAGGTATACCGTAGGCTATTGGTAAAGGATAGTGATTCCGCCGCCCAACCTTTAAGGGATGCGGTCAAGGTGCTAAGGAACCTTGGGGTTGAGTTTGGCTATCTAGCTGAGGATGAACCGTGTTGTGGAGGACTTTTGCACTACGTTGGGCTACAAAAAGAGTTTGTCCAAAATGCTCGCCAGTTATATGACAAGCTAAAATCCCACGGGGTGAAACGAATTATTGGTATTGTTCCTTCGTGTACTTATACCCTTCGTGAGCTAATTCCTAAACATATCCCGGGATATGACTTAGAGGTAAAGCATTTTTCACAGGTGGTCCTGGAAGGAATTCAGTCCAGAGAATTGCAATTCCCTAGTCAAGTTAAGGTTACTTATCATGACCCCTGTCAGCTTGCCCGTTACTTGGGACTTATAGAGGAACCGCGTCAAATACTCAGGGCTATCAGAGGTATTGAGCTTGTGGAAACTGATTGGACCCATGGGGAGTGGGCGACGTGTTGTGGGGGTGGAGGTGGGTTTGAAGTTGTTTTCCCTGAGTTAAGCCAGATTCTAGCAGCAAACCGGGCTAGGGAATTGGTCGAAACCGGAGCCCAGATTATTGTTACTCACTGCCCCGGATGTATTATGCAGCTCGAGGAGGGGCTTAAGGAACTAGAAATCGAGGACGTGGAAGTCCTTGACCTGGCGCAAGTAGTGGCTATGGCTATGGGGGTGTGAACAGAATGTCTGTCTTTACCGACTACAAGAAAGAAATAATGGATGCTGCCCATAACGAGAGAATAAGGATTGCTCTGTCACGGGCAATCAAGCACTATCGGGCAAATATCAATAATGCCCTTAAGAAATTCCCCCATACCATTAAGCTGGCGGAAGAAGTCAGGGAGATAAAAGAAAAAGCCACCAGCGAGATGGAGCAGCTGGCTGAACAGGCATGTGAAGCCATCGAGGCAAACCATGGTAAAGCGTACATAGCCAGAACCGCTGATGATGCCCTGAATATCATCCGGGGGCTGGTGGGTAGCGGCAAACTAATCGTTAAAGCTAAGAGCATGACCGCAGAGGAGATTGAATTACGAGAGCACCTAGAAGAATGGGGCAATGAGGTCTACGAAACTGACTTAGGAGAGTTTATCATTCAAAAGCTAGGTTCAAGACCCATGCACATTTTGGCACCGGCGATTCACGTACCTAAGGAAGATGTCGCCCAGCTTTTGTCCCGGATTACCGGAGAGGAGCTCCCCCTGGATGTCGAAACACTGGTGGCCACCGCCAGGAAATTACTCAGGGAGAAATTCTTCCAGGCGGACATTGGCCTGAGTGGTGCCAATGTGGTTGCTGCCGACACCGGCTCATTATTCCTTATCGAAAATGAGGGGAATATTCGCCTGGCTACTGGTGCCCCACCGGTACATATTGCCCTTGTTGGTATGGAGAAACTAGTGCCAACCTTTTCTGATGCCTGGAAAGTTGCCGAGGTAACCTGGAGATATGCCAATTATACTATTCCCCAGTATATAAGTGTGGTGTCTGGTCCAAGTAGCACTAGTGATATTGAGAAGGTGATAACCTATGGAGTCCATGGCCCTAAGGAGTTCCACGTTATCTTTATGGACGGGGGGAGAACTGAATTAGCCAAGCATCCAATACTGTGCCAATTACTCTACTGTCTGAGGTGCGGCGGCTGTCTTTATGAGTGTCCCATCTTTGGCGTAACGGCAGGTCACTTTGGAGACAAGTACTTTGCTGGCATTGGTGCTGTCTGGGCAGCAATGATAACGAACAATAAGGAAAAAGCAGCGGCATTAGCTTATACCTGTCTAACTTGTGGCCGGTGCAAGATAAGATGCCCTATGAAAATTGACACACCAGAAATGGTGGTTGAGCTGAGAAGATTACTGGCAGAGGGTGCTTAGCCTTCTTCCCTTGTATATTGTCGGTGCAAGTGGCACAGTTTAAGTTGTAAGCAGCAACGGACCAGGGTGCCCCGTTCCTCATTATCCGATTGAACTTTGTGACGTATCGTTCAATATACTCTCAACAGATGGGCCTGCTTTATAGATTGTGTTCGATTCTGGCTCGAAGTACCCGCTGGATTGATAACTGTCGTACCTGATGCTATTATTTGATAAGTTAAAGGCGTTAAGCATCTGGAAGGCAAATTCAGAGGATGGAAAGACCTTAGTCTCTACTATTAGACTCGTCTAACTGGAAGATATTATGAACTACTCGTATCTTAAAATAGGAATATTCGCGTCCTTTACGCTGGCCGTTATTGCCGTAGTTATCCGTGCCGTCTGGCAGATTATCGTCATCCCGACATCAGGTACCATGGTCATTTTCATCCCACTTATCTTTGCACTTATAGGAGCAAATGCCCTCGTTGTCTATCTAACCATCAAACCCAGTCTGCAAAAGCTAAAACACCTGCCAGTTGTAATCGGGATTACGGTGGTGGTTACTGCAGGTATTATCGCTCTAGTCTCCCATTTTGCTCACTTCATTCCCTCGCCTGAAGCTGCCCCGCCCCTGAGTAAAATTATAAGTACCCTTCTCCTGCTATCCAGTCTTATTGCCTGTCTGCTTCTACTCTGGGTCATCTGGTCTTTTTGGAAAAACCGGGGGAAGTAATTGCACAAAATGGCGATTTGTTTAATATCTCATGAGGGCAGGCCAAGATTCTTCCCTTTTGATGGGTCCGAGGCACTCCGCGTCGCATTGAACACTCACCACCGCAGATGCTAGAATTCGATAAGGCAAAGTCGACTAGCCTAACCTGGGTTAATACATACATAGTGTAGCTGTATCCAACTATACCTCCCTACTCAAACAGATAGAGGGGAAGGCGGAAGGGAAAAGAGTCCTTGAAATTTACAATGGTAATTCCATCCTATTGGGCAAGAGAGAGCAAGGTCGGATGGCAGAGAGGGGATACCATCTATGACCACCCTACTCCTTTAGATAACGAAGGTACATTAATCAGAGCTATACAAAGTATCAAGATACTGAGAGACACAGATTTTCAACTGGTGATAATTGCCGTTGCCACCGCAGAAGACATTGAAACCCAAGTTGAAGAGAAAGTAGCCAACACCATCAAATCGGCCTCGGGAACAATAGGAGTTGAAGTATCGCTATTTGGGCCCTCCCATCTGAAGCAGGTTCGTGAGCTATTGATTAGTCAGGGCAGAAAGGAGCATAGTGAACTTCTTAAACTCCGAGGATATTCCAATATACGAAATCTATGCCTGTTCATTCCACACATCTTCGGCTCAGAAGCAACCGTCCTTATTGATGATGACGAGGTATTTGAAGACCCAGAATTTATGACGAAAGCAAAAGAATTTATCGGTAAGAATATTGAGGGAAGAACAATCAATGCGGTAGCTGGATATTACCTTCAACCAAGCGGAGATTACCGCCTTAAAAAGGCGTCTCACCCTTGGATGAAGAACTGGGGACAGTATGACAGCATGAATGAAGCCTTTGATAAGGTCATTGGAACTGAGCCGAGGTTGAAAGAGACTCCTTTTGTATTCGGTGGCAACATGATTATTCATCGGAATCTTTTTAGTGTCGTGCCTTTTGACCCTAAGATCCCGAGAGGAGAGGATATAGACTTCTTAATAAATGCCAGGATGTTTGGTTTTACCTTCTTCCTGGATAATCAGCTATCTATCCGGCACCTGCCACCACCAAAGACGCATCCCGCCTGGATGCAGTTGAGGCAGGATATCTATCGTTTTATCTATGAGAAAGCGAAGATTGAGAATCAAAAGGAAGTAAGGGGTATGACTAAGGTTTATCCTGAGGACTTTGACCCC
Source organism: Dehalococcoidia bacterium (assembly GCA_030615865.1). Next base: position 9,573 of record JAUWYK010000029.1, on the reverse strand, counting down.
TATCCCGGCTGTTTCTTGAAAGGGGACCTTGAAGAGAAGATTGCAACCTCGTGCCAATTGTTATCTAAAAAGTATCTTGCTCAAGGTGACAGACGAAGTAGCGAAGAGGCATTAAACAATATTGCCCTTGCCAAGACTCATGCTATGCTAGAACGTGACCCCTTTCAAAGCCTGTGCCAATTGCAGAAAAGTTGGCAGGAATTAATGGAATATACAAGTAAAAGAGAAGCTCGGTTGAGAATAATGAAAATCATTCAAGGAGGGATTAAGTGAGTCTAGACTTACTGTTCCTGACTAAGTTGCTACCTAGAGCGGATGTCATAGGTGGGCCTATCCTTATCTATCATAGAATTAAGAACCTGTATTTAATGGGGCATAGGATAACTCTAATTGCTCCAGCCTATACCGTTGAAGATCGAAAGGATAAAAGTCTTGAGCCTTTCTGTGAGAAGATTGTTCGGATTAATGCAATTAAGGAGAGACCTTACGATGAAGTGGAAGCTCTTTATAAAAGATTGAATAGACCCAGATTCTTTTTGACCGGAGACGGAGGGTTTTGCCAAGGTCTTGAAGACGCATTCAGGCTAGCTTTGAAGGAGAAACATTTTGACGCCATTGTTGCTGAATATTCGATGATGGGACAATACTTGGAGGCAAATCATGGCCTCATTCCCACAGATACCACGACCATGATTTCGGTGCATGAATGTTATACAAAGGCGTTTGAACTGCGAGCCAAAAAAGGAGAGGATATTAGTGAAAATACAATACAAGAGATATTTAATTACGAGTTTAAGATGTATGCCACCGCTGATAAGATCTTGACTTTGACCAAAGAGGATGCCGAGATCCTAATGAATTACGCCCTCAGCTTGAAAAAGAAGAGCCGGGTAGTGCCTCATGGAGTTGACACAAAATTCTTCACTTCGCCTACGGAGAAGTCCTGGAATAGAAATACTAAAAATATCCTGTACCTAGGCAATTTTGAGCATTACCCCAATGTAGATGCTATGAAAAACTTCATCAATCACTGTTGGAATAGAATCCTGGTAGAAGTTCCAAATGCACGATTCTACGCAATTGGGTTCAATCCACCTAAGGAACTTCTTAATTTACGACGTGAGAATGTAATAGTCCAGGAAGGAGGGGACAACGAAAATGTGCGGTGGTTTTATTGGAATAGTGATGTCTTTGTGGCGCCAATTGAGTTAGGCTCTGGTTTTAGAGGTAAGCTCTTGGAAGCCATGGCTTGTGGGTTGCCAGTCGTTGCTACTTCACTAGCTACTTTTGGAATGAATCCAAAGAATGGAAGGGACATGTTTGTAGCTGACGACTATGACGTTTTTTCTAAGTATGTCGTTATGCTTCTAAGAGATGTCAGGCTAAGGAAAAAGATTGGCAATAATGCCTTGGCATTAGCAAGGAAATTTGATCACCGGAGTGCAGTTCATAAATTGGAGCAAGTTCTTAAGGAAGGCAAAAGATGAAGGACGTATTAGGTGCACTAACAAGAAATTGGGTGAAACCGCATATTATCTTAGGTAACAAGAGTCCATTATGTGTCGTGGATAACAAGAAAGGCTGGATATCTATTCACAGATATCCAGCCTTCGTTAATCCCGATCCCCACAGTGTCGGCTTTAGCTCTTTCCTATCCTGAACATCTTAGTCCCACATACCGGGCAGACGCCTTTAGTCGCTGGCCTTCCATTCTTCATGGTTATCGCCTTGGCATCCTTCATTTCTCTCTTGGTTCGACATTTCATACAGTATGCTTGCATTGGTCTACCCCCTTTTTGTTACGAAGCATAAGCTATTCGTTCCTGCAATGTCAATAGTCACACACACCCAGTTAACAGGTAACACAAGCTTGCTTTGTGCAATCTCATAAACAAAAAGCCATTTTGTTTGCACCTTGCCCCCATCATAGACTTTTGCTCCAAAGGTCATTAGAATAAGAATAATACTATGAAAATACTTTTGGTATATCCACAGTGCCCGGATACTTTCTGGAGTTTTAAGCACGCCTTAAAATTCGTCTCCAAAAAGGCAGCTTTCCCGCCACTGGGTCTATTGACTGTTGCAGCAATGCTCCCCGGTGAGTGGGAGAAAAAACTGGTGGATATGAATGTGACCAGACTGACTGACGGAGACGTCAAATGGGCTGACTATGTGTTTATTAGTGCCATGGTAGTGCAACAAAATTCGGCAAAGGAAGTTATTACCCGATGTAAGGAACTGAACACCAAGATTGTTGCTGGCGGCCCTCTCTTTACTACCGGATACGAAGAGTTTGATGGAGTGGACCACTTTGTCCTCGGCGAAGCTGAAGTCACCCTGCCGCTCTTTTTGGGAGACCTGGAGAAGGGGTGTACCCAGCATATGTACGCCTCAGACACGCGACCGGAAATCAGCAAGACCCCTATCCCACTGTGGTCTCTTATCAATACGAAGAACTATTCATCAATGAACGTTCAGTATTCGCGGGGATGCCCTTTTAACTGTGAGTTCTGCGATATCATCCTGTTAAACGGACATACGCCACGAACGAAAGACAAGGAACAGCTTCTGGCAGAACTGGAGGAACTGTATCGCCGCGGCTGGCGAAGGGGCGTATTTATTGTTGATGACAACTTCATTGGTAATAAGAAAAAACTAAAGTCGGAAATACTACCGGCAATAATTGAGTGGAGGAAGGGGAAGGAGTATCCCTTTGCCCTGTCTACGGAAGCATCTATAAACCTTGCTGATGATGAAGAATTAATGAAATTGATGGTCGATGCCGGGTTTAGTGCTGTATTCATCGGCATTGAAACCCCAAATGAGGAAAGTCTGGTTGAATGTGCTAAGTCACAAAATCAAAATCGTGATTTAGTGGCTTTGGTCAAGAAGATGCAAAACTATGGTTTGGAGGTACAGGGAGGGTTTATTGTCGGTTTTGATAGCGACCCACTTTCCATCTTTAAGAACCAAATCAGCTTCATTCAAAAGAGTGGTATTGTTACCGCAATGGTCGGTTTGTTGAATGCTCCTCCTGGTACCAGACTACACCAGCGTTTAAAAAAGGAGAACCGCCTAATAAAAGCTTTTACTGGTAACAATACCGACTGCTCACTCAACTTCATTCCTAAGATGAACTATGAAACACTCATTAATGGCTATAAACACATTCTCAATACAATCTATTCCCCCAGGCATTATTACGAACGGGTCAAAACATTTTTAAGAGAATATAAACCTCGCAGGGAAATAGCAAGCAGACTACAATTTTACCATATCAGGGCATTGGTTAAATCTATATGGTTTTTGGGTATCAGAGAAAAGGGAAGAAGATACTACTGGAAGTTATTCCTCTCGACCCTGCTAAAGCAACCGCGGAAATTTCCCCTTTCGATAAGCCTTAGCGTCTACGGATATCATTTCCGTAAAGTTGTTGAGAAGTATATTAGTCTACCGGTTGAACATCCTGATAGTTCCGGTAACTAAGGAATCAGGTGGAGTGGATAGAACAGTCAGCTGAAGTCACCCCGCTGATAAACTCCTGTCAGTGCGGTTACTATGGTGCCTTTTAGGAGTTTTTCTATCCGGTCGTCTTGCATTTAACATTTCATCGATTTGTGTGGTTTTCCCCTTCGGTACTTTCGGGATAAGATCTAAATAAACAAGCCCAGTATTGCAGGCCTACAGTAAGGGTATCTAGCCTTCTTTTTATGTCTTATCGCATCAGCCAGGGAAAAATGTTCCACGACAATCAATCTATTTACCTAGAATTTGGTACCATTGGTAGATGTGACTTTGTTGTGGTTGGTTCCAACCGGTGCTTACCGTGGAGGAGAAGACGAAAATAACGAGGTGCTGAACGAAGAGCCGAACCTTCACGCGGGCTCGCTAGGCGATGCACTGCTAAAGGATGCTAGCGAGCTTGCCTATGCATGGAGACGTTCCAAAGATAGATCTGATGAACCTATTCATAGGCTGGCTAACCCCAAAAAGAAGTGGCTTGACCGCATGGGATGCCGATAAACTTTTATCGACAATTAGGCGAATGCCGCAACTTAAGTTGCGGAAATAGACATAGGCAAAGCAGAAAAGGCAAACTATTATGGGAATCGCTTGAAAGCTTATCTTTCCTGCGTGACGGTATGGCTTTTTGTTGAACGAGGCACGACAATCTCAATACTTGGACGAAACTCGGGGTGAGCCTGTTGTACAATCCTAGTCAGGTCTGATAGAAACCTGAGCGCCCCGCCCCTGCCCTCTTTGGCAATTTCTTCAGTCTGCGCTTGAGCATGAATACCCTCAGTTTGGCTGAGACGGTTGATCGCTTCCTCCAGGCGAGTGCCAGCCACTTGAGTATAAATCTGTGTTGTTGCCACACTTGCGTGCCCTAGAAGTTCCTGAATTGTTCTCAGGTCTGCCCCCAATTCAAGTAGCCGGGTGCCAAAGCTATGTCTCAAGTCATGTGGCTTGAGCTCAGGTTTACCTACCAGCTTGCCATACTTTTTGACGGTGCGGTAGACGACCCCTTCGCCAACTCCCAACACTAGCTCATCTGGCGATTTGCCGGTGCAAAATGGCTCCAAAGCCGCGGCTAGCTCTCTGGTAAGCGGCACAGTCCGGTCGCGGTCTTCCTTGCCCCTAAACCGTAAAGCCCTTGTCCCGACATGCTTCACCCTTAGTCTTACCACCTCATCACGCCTCAGTCCAGCGTCAGTCATTAGTCGCAAGATAAGATGGTCTTTGGGATTATCTCTGGATAGCTCCAGTATCCTGGCAACGATAGTGGGCTCGATATATTCCGGCAGGTGGTGGGGGACTCTCACCGGGAATGTCAGTTGCTCCCCACGCCAGGCATGGAACCCCTGAAGTGCTGCCCGGTAAAGCCTTAGCGATGATGGGCTGAAGCCTTGCTTGCGAAGATGAGCCAGGAACTGAGCCGATGCCTCCAATGTTGGCGCGGCGCCGTTTAGGGCTTTCTGGTACTGGAGCAGGCACCCGCGATAACGGTAAACCGTCCTTTTTGTTACCGAGCGCTGAAACAGTCCCACCTTCTCATAGGCGGCCAGCTCCCCTTGTAGTGCTCCGGTTAATTGATCCTGTTTTAGGTGCTTTGATTTCGGTTTCATCTCTGGCATCTCCACCGCCTCCAGGGGGTGAATTGGAATGCCCCCAAGCGAATTCGAATCGCTGTTACCGGCTTGAAAGGCCGGTGTCCTAGGCCTCTAGACGATGGGGGCATGATTATTAAAGTATAACAGAGATATGCCTCCCCCAACAACACCACATCGCCTCCTTATTGACAGGGGTTTATCTATATAGTAGGCTTCAATTGCCTAGATATAGACAGATAGGGGAGAGATAAATGTCTAGAGGTAAGAGAATCTTGGCGTCAGCCTTTCTGCTTTTGGGTTTATTTTTAATGCTATTTCCCCCTCTCGCCCTCGGTGCTGAAACCCGGTACCCTCAGGGAGTAGCTGCAGCTGAGGAGAGTGTGGTTGAGGTTATGGCCTGGGTCGATGGCAGGGTGAGTGGTAACGGGTGGAGTTTTGAGGCCAGAGGTCCTTGGGGTTTGGCTAGTGGCTTCTTTGCCAATGAGGATGGCGATGTATTCACCGCAGCCCACGCTGTTGAGATGACAGAGGAAGACCTGGCAACAGCAGCTATCATGTACTTCATCGGCGGCATATGGTTTGAGGATGAATGGTATGAAGAGATTGACTTTGCCAGCTTCTATTATGCGCTTTATGCTGAAGTATGGTGGATGTGGCTAAACGATGAGCTGACTATCACCGCCGAAGAGGTGGACTACATATATCGCTATGGCGAGGAAGAGCCACACATGGTGCGGGACATCCGCTTTCGCGAGGACCCCGATACCGGGATGGATATTGCCATACTGGAAACGGGGCTGACCGATACCCCTTATATTGGGCTAAGGCAGGATATTCCTTTGGAAGGAAGCCAGGCGTATGTTATCGGCTATGCCGGCATAGACATCAAATCTGAATTCTGGCAGGCGATGGACGATATAATGGATGACCCCCGCCAGCGTCCTCATAGCTTTGCCGAACTGATGAGGAAAGCGGAAGAGAGGATGCTGGAGTGTTTGAGAAGGGAAGGTCCCAGCATAGAAACGGGACTATTGGGCAGCTCAACCAGGATATACGGCATGGATGCCAGGCGTTTTCATGGTCCAGCATGGGGCGGTTTCAGCGGCGGACCTGTTGTCGATGAATTGGGAAATTGTGTGGGGCTGCTTCCCTGGGGATACGAAGGGGGACGGGGGTGGTTTATCCCGGCTGAGCATCTGGATGATGCAAGCCGGCAGGCTGGAATTGACACATACCCCGCCCTGGAGATTGGTTCCGTCACGGTTGAGCCTTCCTTTGTGGGAGCAGAGCAAAGCTTTGAGGTAAGGGTTGAGGTTAGTAACCTCGGCTTTGTTGATGGTGATTACACGGCGACTCTGAAATTGAGCGACGGTACCGAGGCTTCACAAAGTTCAACCATAGGCGAAGGTGAAACTGAGACGCTGGTCCTGTCTGCGGTTAAAAAATCGTCCGGGTTTAGCACTGGTAGCCTGGAGATAGGTAGGGTGAGCGTAGATTTGGGAGTTGGCCCCATTGAGTTCTCAAATTTGACCATTAAGCCGGCACTGGCAGCTCCAGGTGATGATATCAGGGTGCAAGCTGAGGTAAGCAATGTGTCCGAGGAGATGAGCATCTTGCCCATAAGCCTCAGCATAGACGGAGAGGTGGAGGCAACCAAGACTTTGACCCTGGAAGGCGGAGCTACAGAAACGGTAACCTTCGTGGTTAATAGGGATACAGCCGCTACTTATGAGGTGGCTATCGGAAACCTTAGCCAACAGTTTACCCTGGAATCGGAATTTCCGTTGACCCTTATGTATATAGCTATTGCCGGCTTTCTGGGGTTGGTGGGCATTGTTCTTGGTACATTGGCTCTGGTTCGGTCACGATGGTAGTCTTTAGGCTAAAGGGCTACCCCCATAATGTGCTACAATACCTCAAATGGGCGGCGATGACCAAGCCAAAGGGGAAGTGAGGGGGGGCTGGGTAAGAAACCGGCTTCTTCCTGGGCTTGCCCTGCTTCTGATTATAGGCATTGTTGTTGGCGTCTTTTACTTTTACCGGGGTTATCCGGAGAGGATTGAGGCGCTGGAGGGCTATGGCTATTTGGGTGCCTTCCTGATTAGCCTGATCCTGAACGCCACTATAATTCTGCCCGCAGGCAATTTCCTGGTGCTGGCGACGCTCGGTGCCTTCCTGCCTTCGGCTACTATAGTTGGGCTGGTGGGGGGAATAGGGGCGGCTATCGGCGAGCTGACCGGCTATATGGCTGGCTACAGCGGGCAGGCAATAGTCTCCCGGCAGAGGGTTTATACCCGACTTAAGGGGTGGGTGGAAAAATGGGGATTCTTGACCATCTTTCTCCTCTCCGTGGCGCCGCTTGTCTTTGATTTAGCCGGAATAGCTGCCGGAGCGCTGCGCTTCCCGTTGTGGAAATTCCTTCTCGCCTGCTGGTTGGGGAGGACTATTCTATACCTGGTTATCGCCTGGGGTGGTGCTCTGGGCTGGGATGTGCTACAACGCTTCTTGGATTAGCGGTGTTTGATTTTCGTTACCAGCAGTGAACCAGCTACAAGCAAGATAAAACAAACCAGAAACATAACTTGGTAGCCTAGGTTAGGGCTATAGGCATTAAAGAAATCAATTGTAGGCCCAATAGCGAGCAGAACCAGGGCTGCACCACCGGCAGTAGCCAGATTGGTCAGGCCGAGGAATCTTGCCTCCTCACCCTTAACTACCAAGTCGGTAGCTAGAGCCCAGTTGCTGCTCATAAAAGCGCCACCGAAGAATCCCAGAAGAGCGCCACAGAGCATTATATGCACATAGCTCTGGGAGAAAAATAGCAGCAAAATGCCCAAAGCACTAAAAAGCCCGGAAGAAATGACAATCGGCTTGCGCCCCACCCTATCAGATAAACGCCCAGCAGGGTAAACCGCAGCTAACATACAGACGCCAACTACCATCAGAAGGTCAGCGGTTACTGCTGCTGGACTGGCTACCCCAATGACATCCATGAGAAAATATAGAGCAAATCTCTGCAAAATGGCGAAGGCCATAAGGATTAGGAGGCGAGACACCAAAAACCAGATAAAATCAGAGTGTTCCTTGACATTAATCTTAAAGCTTTTATACAGGGTGGGAAATAATGGCAATCGAGGGCCACCAGCCCCTGGTCGCTCCTTAACCATCAGGACGGTGGCTAGCATGGCGCCGAGCAGGATAATACCCAGCGCTGCTAGGGACAGCCATAGCCAGGAACTTCCCGCACCAGTGGAGTAGCGGTCCATCAAAGGGCCTATCAGGCGTAATAGTGCAATCCCACCTATAAAGTCGAGCAGGGTTTTCACCCCTGAAGCTACCCCCCTCCTTCCCCTGGGTACCAGGTCAGGGATAAACGCCTGATATGGACCCTGTGCCGTATTACAGGTAATCTGAAGCAGGCAATAAACGATGAGGGTGGCAATAAAACTATCAAAGAGCCCTATTCCTGGGAGCAGGAACAAAGCCAAGACAGTGCCCAGCAGGATGTAGGGTCGGCGGCGCCCCCAGCCGAAGCCGGAGCGGTCACTGAGCGCCCCAGCTATGGGCTGAACCAGCATAGCCAGAATTAAACCAGTACCACTAAGAATCCCAAGGTAGGTATTCTTGTTTGCTTCAGCAACAAAATCCAGTATACGTAGTGGCAGAATAATGGTGTGTAAGCTACTCCATAGGGCAGCTAGTCCAAAACCGAAGATAGTAATCTTGAGGTAATCTATACGGCGAAAGGCACTGTTATTGCTCACTATCTTTCCGCTCCAGGCAAGCATAGCAGAGCTAACTTAAAGAGGCAATGCTTGAGTTAGTTTAAATAGATTAGCGACACAGATTATCATATTTCGTTTCTATATGGCGTTGACCCCAACTCCTCCCTGTTTTTTAACTTATCTCTTTCCTCCCACCCGCCCGCTCATTAAGGCTTTGCCCTTAAATCCCTGCTTTCAGGGGTGCTTAAGAGGGGCACTAGCCCCTATAGGGTGGGGGGGGGGTGGGAAGCAAGACAAACTAAAAATGGGGGGAGCATCTCTTTTGTCCTGCCGTGGGGATGTGGTATAATCTTGGCGATTATTTGCACGGAGGGAATATGCTGCCAGGGATTTTTTGGGTCGTGCCTGCGGCTGGGATAGTAGCTATAATCTTCGCCATACTTTTGGCAAGAAATGTTCTGAAGCGCTCCCCGGGGACAGCCAAGATGGAAGAGATTGGTGGCATGATTTTCGAGGGAGCCTGGGCTTTCTTGAAGCGTCAATACAGCACCATCGGCTGGCTATCAATCATAGTCGCGGTAGTAGTTGCTGTTCTAGTCGGTGTGCTTGGTGGGCATAGGGGCATAGAGGGGATAACTGCCTTTGGTATAGCCTGGAGAACTGGGGTTGCCTTTATGGCTGGGGCTTTGTGCTCTGCTGTCTCCGGCTTTATTGGCATGATTGTCGCTGTCAAGTGT
>JAUWYK010000015.1 GCA_030615865.1 Dehalococcoidia bacterium | reverse complement strand
TATAATCCCATCGTAGGTTTGCCCTGGGTGGCGAAGCTCGTCTAGCTTCTTTTTTGTCTCCGGGCTTATCTTGATAGATATGCTTGCCATAGTGTCCTCCTTTCTACCAAAGTCTACCAAAGACAACTGGAGGTGTCAAGTCATTCCTAACGCTGTTGTGTCCCAAGGAGATCTCCAATCTGGGGAATTTAGCACAAAAAAGGCCCCCCAGGTTGCTCATGTGTAATGGTAATATTTTTGGTAATTATGCCAGTGCCATTGTCCATGTCTTTAGCAAAAGGGGGGCATTTGTTAAAATTTGGTCCGCTCGAGGGCTCCCGCCAGGAAGAGAAAAACTTGACAAGGCTGCTCAAAATTTAGTAAAGTACGGGGGCAGGCTAAACAATGAAACGGTCGCTGGTCCCATATAAGCGGAAGGTCCCCTGGAGGCGGCCCAGGTCTGAGCTGGCCAGGACGGTCGCCAAAGTCGAGTATCTTACTGAGGCAGAGTATGTGGCCCTGCTCGAGGCAGCGAGGTTCACCGAGCACAGGTTGCTGATGAGGCTGCTGTGGGAGACGGGGTTGAGGATCATGGAGGCTCTGAAACTGACCTATGGGAATATCTATCCTGATGGGATCAATATCCTCAATGGCAAGGGTGATAAACAGAGGTTTGTGCCCTGCCAGGCACCGATACTGGGCGAGCTGCTTCGCTACCGGGAAACTCATAAACTGGAGCGGATATTCCAGAAAATAACTACAGAGCCAGGTGCACTCTACATGATGCGCAGGTATGCCCGTAAGATAGGATTAGGCAAGCGCATTCACCCCCATCTTTTCCGGCACAGCTTCGCCATTAACTTTCTGCGGCAGACCGGAGATCCTTTTGCCCTGCAGGATATTGGCGGATGGGCCGATATGGAAATGGTGAAGGTCTATCTCCGGTTGGCCAAGAGTAGCTCGCGGCAGGCTATAGAGCGGATGCAGTTTCCATCACCCTTCAGACAAGAACGGTGATGCTGGACACAAAAAAAGGGGGGCGGGGATTATCCCCGCCCCCCTGCCACCGCATACTATATTACTTGTAGTATATTACTGAAGGTCAAACTCCTAGCCCGAGCTGGACCGGAGCTTTGGCTGCCGCCTCTGCCCTGGCTTGTGCTTTCCCTGCTCTTCGCCTCTCCTGCCTCGCCTTGAGCCTTCGCTGATATATCCAATCCTTCAGCTGCTGCAGGTCCCTCATTTGGTCATCCCTGAGCGACTCCACCTTAATATCTTCCGGGATCTCAGCTTCCTTATGTCGAGCCATTACCTTCGTGGCGATGTAAAGGTAAATTTGAGTCCAATCCCTATCCAGGGGAGCTTCCAGTGCAAGAGGATACATATAAGCCAGAACTTCAGCATCGGTCGCTGTTGGTGCCTCTCCCTTCAAGGCTTTCATGTTCTCGATCAGCCTTTCCATTGTTATCGCTGGCTTAATCCACTCTGGTAAGGTATCTTGCCAGGGACCAGGCCACACGATGATAGGATCCGTTAAGGCACCAACCAGGTCGTCTATCTGCTTGTCTATTCGGTTGCGCAATCATCACCTCCTTTTTATTTGCCTTTGGGTTATTCTCTCTACCTCAACGAAATGGCACATGTTAAAATTAAGGAGCTTAAGGCAGTCGTGACATACGTCACGGCTCTTCTCTTGAATCCCATCGGTATAGGGAACACGAGTAGCCTTAGTTACCTGCCTCTTACATTCCCAGCATTTCATAGCTCACCTCCTTTCTCAGGCATAGTTGTCCTATCAAACTCGACCTCATCGGCTAGATTAACGCACTAGCCAGCGTCCTTCTATCTATGGCGGGGTTTATCCCCGCTCTACAGTTCTAAGCCTTGTTGCTTACCAGCTTGCTTGTCCGATGCGATCGCATCCTGTGGGATGCAGTTGCGGATTCCGCTTATGGAATCTCTTATTCGTTCTCTGGCTTCAATGGTGTATATGAGCCGATGAACGCGCTGGCTCATATACTCAGGCAGATTAGTTATTCCCGTAGCCTTCGCTGCCTTAGCTTCCGCCTCAGCAAGGAAAGGCTCTGCCTGGTTAAGCAGTTCTTGGATCTCATCCATAGCCTCAGTGACTTCAAGAGCACTCCATCTGATCGGCATAGTTCACCTCCTTTCTTTTGAGATTTTTGGCCATAGTTACCCCTTCAAAGTAGCTGGCACACCCTCACCTAGAGTAATGCCGGTGTGTATGAGTGGCTAATCTTGGCTGAGGCGGGGTTGTAGTAGTAATGCCAGGGATAGCCTATGAAGTCGTGCCAAAACTCCACCTCACAGGTCGTACACTTCCCCGTTCCGTATCGGCTCCAATGCTCTTTCAGCATTACCCCTTCGTATTTCTGGCACCAGATTTCGTAGGTATTGCTCCGCCCATCGGCCTTGCGTAGCTTGTCAAGGAATCTCTGCGCACCAGCATCCTGTAAACCTCCACCCAACCAGACAAAACCACTCTTACCACAAACCGGGCAAAGGGATATACTTATGTCTTTATCGCGCCTCGTCTTCCACTTGAAGGGGAGGAAGCCAGGTGGTGGTGTAGGATAGCGTTGTCCCATAATCACCTCCTTTCTTTGAGATTTTTGGGCAATAGTTACCCTTCGAAATAGGGGCCCAGGCCCTTATTTCTTCCGACCAAGGCTCAGCACCAAGCTGACACAGCCCTTCGGCTTAAACTGGTTGAGGGGGTACTCCCCCCAGCCATTCCAGAAATCTATGAGGTAGTCGGCATAGCTACCATAGTCATTTGTCCGCACATTCGAGAGCTGGTCAAGGAATATGCGTATTTGCTGCTCCATTCCTTTGGCTCTAGCTCCGCTCCACAGAACCACAACACCAGGCACACCTTCCTTCTGCAAAAACCATTGGGACTCTACCTTTAGGCGGCGAAGCAACAAGTCATCAATCCAAAAGTGGCTGCGTGCCCCGCCGCAATAGGACACTAATACATCTTTCCCCTCAAGCTGGGTAAGGATTTCTTTGAGCTTTTGCCAGGCTTCCCTTCGCCTCTTTTTAAGAGACACCTGGGCGGAGTGCGTCCCCAGCCTTACCGTGGTTTTCTCCTCTATCTGGTAGTTTTGCTCCTCTCCCTTCTCAAATAGTCCGAGCTGGTTGATTTTTCACCTCCTTTTTTGGGCATAGTTCGCCTACCGGTTTCGACCTCAAACCGATTTCGGGCTTATTCAGTTATCTTTCTTCGCTATACGCAGGGCTTCGGCTCTTATCTCTGCTACCGTAGCACCGCTTGAGCTAAAGCGGGCTACTGGCTCGCCTTGATAGAGCAATCGCAAGATGTGGTCATTAGGTTCGTCAAGGCTAAAGCCTCGTTTCCTTTGCTCTATGGTCAAGCCAGCCACAAGAACACCTTTCAGCATAACTCACCTCCTTCGGGGGGTATTTGGGCAAAAGGGGGGGGTATCCGTTCCCACGCTTGGGAGCGAATACCCCCTAAAAATAGCAAAAATAGGGGCTCCCACGAACCCCTATCTTTGCGTGGCTCTTTTTTGGCTTAAGCGTTATATTCAGGCTACGACTTGGGCTGTGCTCATATCGGCTTCGGCTTCGGCTTCGGCTACCTCTTCGGTTACCGCTTCGGCTTCGGCTTCGGCTTCGGCTACCGCTTCGGTTACCGCTTCGGCTTCGGCTTCGGCTTCGGCTACCGCTTCGGCTTGCTTTAGGTTAGCCTTGGCTACCTTTACCGCCTTTTTAGCCTTGGCTTTCACTTTTGGCTTGCCTTCGGCTTCGGCTTGCTTTAGGTTAGCCTTGGCTACCTCTAGGCTAGCTTTAGCTTCGGCTACCCCTTCGGCTTTCGCTTCTGGTTTTGCTTCGGCTTCGGCTGTAACCTCTGCTTTCCTTGCCTCTATGTTCAAAGGCATTACCAGACATCGGTAACCGTCAACGGTAAAGAGCATAGGCGATTGGGCGTTTACTAGCCTCATATCGGCTATACCCCCACAGGCTTTCAAGGCTTGTATAAGGTATTTACCTTGAACCGCTATCTTGACTTCCCCGCTGGTCTCCGCTGGTATCTCCGCCTTGCCTCTATCCTCTTTTGCCTCTATCGTTACCTTGCCATCGGCAACTGTTAGAATTAAAGCACGATATAGAGGTTTTAGGCTGTCATCATACCAAACCGCAACTAGGCTTCGGATTGCCTTGATTGCCTCTTTAGTGTCAAAGCTAGCTTGAGCGTTGAACTCACCAGGTATAACCTTGCCATAATCAGGGTACTTTCCCTCTTGGCTTTGGTATTTATACCTGACTAGCTCAGTATCGATGATTAGCGATTTGGCTAGCAAACCGCCTTCATCATCGGACTTTTGCTCAAAGCTAACCTTTGCCCTTTTGGCTTTCCTCAAAGCTGGTAGTAAAGCTCTTAATTCACTTGCATAAATCAAGGCTTCACCTTCCCCATCTTCAAAGTCAAGGCTAACTTCCCCTAGCACAAAGCCATCAGAAGCCGTCAAGGTTAGGTTACTATCCTTTCGGTAAAACCTAACCGTTTGAAGGCTAGGTCTTGCCTCATCGGTAGACGCAAAAGGTACTACCCTTGATAAGGCTTCGGCTAGCTCTGCACCGCCAAGGTTTGGCATAATAGCGTTTGATGGAGATATTCGGATTTGGCTAAAGGTAAAAGGCATCTTTTCCTTAAGCCACGCTCCATTAGGGATATTGCTTTGATGGCTACCACATACTACCTTCACGCCTTTATCGGTAACCTGCTCACCGCTAGCATTACCGTTAGCAGGTACTATCTTCACGATATTGCTACCTGCTAAAGCCTTGAGGTAACCTAGGAAGCCTTTTCGCCCAATGGTAACATCTTCGTCAAAGAGTGTTACCCTCTCTGCTAATACCCTTGATAGAGCATTAACTAGAGTGTCCTTGTGAGCTACAAAGCCATCACCTGAACGCTTGCCCGCCATATTCACTTGCTCCAATCTCTCACCCCCTTTTCATATTTACCTAGCGAGCCTTGCTAGGCATTGATTAGAGCGAGACAGTTTTTGAAGCTGTGAGGTTACTTGAGAGCTGCTAACCGCTAGCCTCTCTTTCCCCTCTACTATTAAATGCCAAAACTAGGGTAAAAAGTCTCATAGTAGAAGGGATTTTTGATGTTTGGCTAGCTCTTTTTGACGGTATCGGGACAGGTAAAGTTGCTCTTTGTGGTTTAGTGGTTTGCCGATTGCTCTTTTCCAGGCAACCTTGACTAACCGCCTGGGGCAACCTGTGAGCCAAGTTTTACAGTCAAGCCAATCATCTAGGTTTATGGCCTTATCATCGGCTAGTGTTTGGTATAGCTCTATGCTGTCGCCTTCGGTATCGGTTACTTCCTCATTGAGGCTTAACAGGGTCGGCTGCCTCTTAAGGTCTCGCCAATACTCCATAGCGACATAGCTAGCTATGCGTAGCATTGAAGGCTTGGTGAGAGCTTTGCCATCGCTGTTATCGGCTAGCGATGCGAGCCTCACGATGATGTCTTGCCTCAAATCTTCTCTATCCTCAAACCTTGCCTTCTTCTGGAACTTATCGGCAACCTTTGTATACGCTTGCCAATCTAACATTATCATCACCCCCTTATAATTAGATTGGGCAAACATTCAGATGATAGCTATAAAAAATTTTACAAAAATTTTACAAAAACTACCGGGCTACATATTCAATTTTTAAGGTGCTGGTAGGCTTAACAGTATCATAATACTGTCAAATCTAGCTACAAATATACTATATTGTTTTCCCTACCCTGTCAAATTTTTTTTAAGTTTGTAGCTATTTTTTTCAATTTTATTCGGTGAATATAGCTGAACGACATTTGTAGCTGATATATTGAGCAAATTTTAGCCACAAATTCTATGCAGCCTTGACGCAAAAAGAATACCTCTCCCTTCAAGGGAGAGGCTCTGCTAGAACATTGCCAGCATCAGGGACATTAGGGACAGAACCCTTTACCCAGTAGGGTAAGAATGGGTGATGTTTCAACAACAATTTGTCTATACCAAGGGGGTCGCTTGATAGGATCTCGGGGTGAGAATATACTCCCAGCATCGGAGCTCCACCGTAAACTATTCCTTTAGTAGTGGCGGACCAGCCCATAAAGTCTGCTACCAGGGATAGCGGTAACCTCTCTTTAGCAAGATTCCATTCCAGCAGAGTTCTTAAACTCCTGCGCACACTATGAAAGCCATAGCCCTCCATTCTCCCCAGGCCGGCTTTAAGCACAATCGCCCGGAAGGCATAGGACAGAGAGACAGCGGACTTGAGCCTGGGATGATAGTTAAAAAGTATCGGCTTGATTTCCTCCGGGATGATATGACGAAGAAGTTTTTCCCCTGTCCTTACCTTGGCTAGCCTGATTGTGATCACTTCAGAGTCGTAATCCCTTCTCTTTATGTTCAGTATCTCCTCTCGTCTTGGCCCCCAAGTAGTTGAGACAGCAAGGTAAAAACTCTCTGCCCTGGAGTACTCATCCCTGGCTCTAATAAGTGTGGCTATCTCTTCCAGGGTGAAGGCGGGAGCATTGGCCGCCTCTTTAGGTTGAGGCTGATCATCGCGGGTAAAAGGCCAGTCCCAAGCGTGGCCACCGATGGGGAGCTCAAGCAAGTGGTTGGAAAGGTAGAGCTTCTTTAGCTGGACAAACTCTTTCCGCAGCGTTCTCTCCTTTATTCCTTCCTTCCTGCGCTTGAGGAAATATTTGCGTAGACCCTCTTCACCAGGGATATTGTCATTGCCGGCGAAGCGAAAGTAGCTTGTGGCTGTCAAAAGGTAGGAATCAATAGTTCCCCTGGCTCTCTCCCTGGGTGAAGAAAGGGCGAGAAGGAGATTTTCCACCGGGGGTGGTAATGTAATCTCAACTTTTGCCTTTTGTTTTTTCCGTCGGCTCATTTTTGCACCTTGCCTAAATATTTCCGCCAGGATTCCTTTGTTTTCCTGTATTCCTCTCTGGCTGCTTTTAGGTCCTTAAGCATTTGGTCCACAGGGTAAGGGAAGACCTCGACACTAATTTTAGCCATTTGCTCCAGCTCCTCATCGGTGGCCACGCTGATGAGGAGGCGCCGCTGCGCCTCTTTTCTTTTCGCTTCTTTGGTTCTACCATCTAAGGCAACGAGCTGTGGGGTTTGAATCAGGATCCGTCGAAACTGTCTTACTGTGGCACTTTGACCGCGTTCCATTTTTCTCCTCCAAGTTGACTCTTAATTATCTTTCCTGTAGAATTATACAGTAAAGTTTGAATGCTGTCAAGCACAAGGAAAGTTAAATGAGAAAAAAGAAAGCCTCTGAGATCTTTGGCCCGGTGGACCCAGGGCTCACTGTTATAGAGAAGGGGAGGAGAGGTAAGAAAAAGGCCAAGACCCTTGCTGAGGCAGCTGCCCCGTCACCGGGGCCTTATAAACCACAACCTATAACTGAAGAGGAGTGGGAGAAGGCAGCTGCTACTTGCCCAAAGTGCGGCAACCCAACAACCAGGTTGCTGACTTATGGCTTTACGGATCATAGGAAGGCTTGTCCAGCCTGCATCGCCAGCAGGATTAAGGTATTAGAACATAGAGCACGAGTAGTCACATCTAGATTCAGACGGAGAAAGTATTAAGGGATGCCCTGGGGTTTATCCAGGGCATCCCTTAATTACCTCTCTGTGGATTTCTGTAGCTTATTTAACCTTGCCAGCAGCCTTTAGCTGGCAGACCACCTTGGCTGGCACGACTTCGCCGGTGAGAGGATTAACCCCTACACCAAGAACGCCGCGGCAGCCCTGAGAGATCTTGATAGCTTTGTCCAGACCGGCTCTTACCGCGCTAGGCATCCTCTCCTTGTGCCTCTTCCAGGACACAGATCGGCCTACATACCTTTGAATCCTTCCAGGGAGCGCGCCGAACGGCGTTCGAGCCGTCCTGTGGTCAGGGTCGGCAGCTATTTCCGCCACGTCCAGGAGAGTTACTTCTTCAGGTGCTAATATAGCCACGAAACACCTCCTTTATTTTTATTACTTATAGCCTAATCGGGACCTTAAAAATTTGCAAACACCCCTAGTTATGAGACTATAATAAAACTAGTATGGCTAAGGGGCAAAAGGGGATCTTCGTATCAGAAGCGGAATATAAGATTTTAGACCACTCTAAGAAGGTCCTTGAGAGAGTAGCGAATGTTAACCTCAGTTGGGGAGCGTATTTGGCTATTCTTTCATCTGGCTCTTTGGCTACTTATGCTCTACGGGGGCTGGAACTTTTTTGCCCTGATTGTGGCAGTAGAAAGTCTTTATTACGGTATGTTAGCAGCAGGGAAGGTTCTTCGGAATCCTCCCCTTCTTCTTCCAAGGGACCGCTCTCCCAACAAAAGCGATAACTTTACCTGGTGCTGCCCCGAACGGGCTGGTGGATAGGCGAAATCTTCGCTGTTTAAGGAAGGACTCGAGCTCCTCACCTTTTATGTTCTCCAGTTCCTCTCTACTCAGTTTCAAGTGTCTCTTCACCTGTTTCGGGGTTGATATGGCTTATCTGCTCACTGAGCTTTTTAGGCTCTCCTTCCAGCTCGGATACATAACGTTGAAGAATTATTTTACCCTCTTCATCATGAAACATAGCTTTATTGATGCATTTTTTTGTTGATTCTGCTATAAAGCCGATGAAGGGAACTCCCTCCGGATCGCCCAAATCATAGCCTTGCTCGAGGGCTTCCCCAGCCTCCATGACTTCCATCTCGCCCTTGGCAATGTATTCCTCCATGGACGCGACAGCATCATCACACACCTTTTCACATTCCGGGTCGGTAAAGATCACTGCTTTTATAGCCATATTATTTCCTCCTTTTTAACACACATGCGCCACATTTTGGGCAGCAGCCATGTTTATCCAGGGGGCCACCACAATTAGGGCATGGCTTCTTATCAGCCATTTAATATCCTGCTTCCTGTGCCTCTCTAGGAGTTTTGAAACCGTGTGCCTTCAACCATTTCATTTGTTCAACAAGCTGTTTATCCTGTTGTATTGCTGTAGCATGAGGGTTTATTCTAGGCATCTTTTCTTTGCTCGTTGCTACTTCAGGGGAAGCTTTAGAAGATGATAGTTCTATTCCTTTTGCAGCGAGCCTCTTCCCTACCTCTTCCCACCAGTCAGGCAAACCTCCACCTTTCTTTTTCCACTCCTCATGTGCCTCACCAATCGCGCCCTTTAGTTTTGTGAAGCGTTCAGCCGTGCCCGGCCTGGCAGGTTCTTTACCCATAGCGCAGAACTTCTCAAAATCCTCCGGGGTTTTCCGAGAGGAAATTAAACCGACAACTCCCGGACTCCAGGCATATTCGTCCGTGTCGTAGCTGAAACACTTGCAGGGTGTTCGCTCTGCTAAAGCTCTGTCAACAACTATGCCATGCCCAGTGGCTTCATGCTCCGCCACATGGAAGGCGAGCTCGGGTACCCCGTAAACCCGGTCCATGACCTCTTCAGCGGTTCTCTTGGCAATACGCTTTATGTCTCCTGCACTCAGCACCGCTCCCTCGGGGCAAACCCCCAATTCCTCACACAGTTCTGTAAGATTGGTGGCTGCTTCTTCTGATAACACTTCACGCCTCCTATCGCTCGGGGCCCAAAATTCCCGCTTTCCAACCCTCGAGCTTTAATATCTTGACGAATTCTGCCCCGCCTTCAGGTGAACTTATATACCTATTGAATTTATCACGCTCCTCGTGTGTAGCAAAGTATTTAGCTTGTATAGGACGCAGATTCCTGGCACGTATCAACTTTCTATGCTTCACGAGCCATTTTGCTACCTCTTCCATGCATTCCTCATACTCTCTTTGCAGCCCCTCTGTTTCTCCAGTGGTCGATGGCATATTAAGTCCCCTCCTCTATTGATCCTTTATTTAGAGTTTAATCTGGCCCTCTTTTCTCCCACATCTGCTTCACCTTTTCAAGCAAGCGCGGACTAAAGACCTCCCCTTCCGAACCGATGATATGACCACAAGCCCCTTCACCCTTATCGTAGGTAGCCATACCTGAGTGACTTCCGGTAAGAGCAAGGGCAATGATATCCTTGCCGGCTGCGTCCACGTGTATCGCAAGTTCTGAATGTGGGATCTTTAAGTCATCCACGGATACTAAACCTTTCAAATTAACTCGGAATATTACCGCTGTAGCCTTCTTGAAGGAGTCATGTTCCCGAAGAAACAACATTCCAGCACTGACACATGTTTCTTGACCTTCCATAACCTTGTTAGCTGCTCTCTGGGCTATATCACCTATTTCTTCGCTTGAGATTGCCATAATTTCTCTACCTCCTGTTGTGCTAATTTAGCTGCCTCGGCCTTTACCTCTTCCAGGGTAGGTGCTGGCTTTTCCAGTTCAATAAGCTTTGTATCTACCTTCGTTCTCAGGGCACTGGTCCTCAACACGAGCTCCGGGAATTCATCGAAATATTTCCCCGTCTTAATATTCTCCGGGTGAGCTTTCACTTTAACTTCCTCACCCAGGTTGATTATATCATCCCATAGTGAGTCTGAGGTCATAGATTTAGTTTCACTGGCGATATCGATGAGATTTAGGCCGTGTTTGAAGCAACATGATAAATCTCCGCCACATCCCCGGCACTTATTTTTGAGGTGGCCTTCCAACTCCCATAAATCAGATCGCGTTTGCCTGAGCTGCCATGTCATGGTCTCGGGGTCCAAGCCCTTGCGTTCCATCACCGCCAGGGGTGGCTTAGGGTGGCTCTCCGTTGCGGATTTCAAAGTGGGGGGTCTGGCAGGCTCTTGTGAGGTTTTACCCACATCTTCCCTTTGAGGGGCTGTCTGGGCGATTTCTGAAGGGGGAGTTGAGCCTTCCGGTGGTTTCCTAGGCCTCAGGGCGACGGCCTTGATGAGATCACCCACCAGTTTACCGCCTTCTTCAACTATTCTGGCTCGGGTTTCTGTATCCATGATTTCATTATCGTGCTTATTGTTTTCTAAGTCAAATTATAAAGCAAAGGGCATTTCCCCATAATGCTTGGGAAATAGTTATAGGTAATTTCACTGTGGTAAATTAGGTAATACCGAGGTGAATGATTATAGGAAGTCTTTTAGGGTAAACCACAAAACTTGACAACTTCCCATCATACCTCCCATAATTTCCCTTAATGGCAAATAGTCTTCATGATCTTGAGTGGAGATGCTCCGAGTGTGAGGCAGCTGGTCCACCAACCGCCTATGATTACATGAGGTTATTGAGGCACCAGAAGGGGCATCATGTCCGCCTGGTGAATAAAATCACCGGTGAGATAGTGGCTGCCTCGGTAAAAGAGGCGCGCTCCAAAGGGATTAATATGACCAGCGGCAAGCCGGAGGCTGGTGGAGATGTGATGGAGCTCACCGAGGAAGGCATCACCTTTCCAATTACCCTCCCGCCCGTAGTTTTCACCATGTTTGATGCCGCCAAGGCCGCAGAACTTGTTGATAGGAAGGAAAACATTGATTCTTGGCTTTTCTACTGTGTGCAAAGGACATTTGAGCTTGATTACGGTCTGAAGCTCATGCTCGTGCCGGTAGGAGGAAAGAAAGTTGAAAGTTAAGCCTGGCCTTCAAAAATTCAATACACCCATAGAAATCGGGACAATTTCTAACGTCAATACCAACGACGACGAATCGGTGGACGAGCAAATCGACACCTACCTTAGCGATAGAAGAAAGAGGGTCCTCGATGAAGTAAAATTAGCCGAGCTCGAGCACGTCGCCGAAGATGAAAAAACGGAGGCTGAACGTTCACGTAAGGAAAGAGAGCTATTACAGAGAGGTAAAGTTAGCCCTAGAAGTAAGGAGGGAGATATGGAAGATACAGAGAAAAAGGTCCAGGACGCTGCTGAGGTTGCTGCTGAGGCTGCTACTGCCGGCGTTAATCCCGAAGATGCCACAGCCCTGGGCACAGGTAAAAGCAAGGTAGTAGTAATCAAGCCTGGTGGGGATGGTGGTGGATCGGCAGACGAAGGAAAGAAAGGCTGGTCTGTTATTGATGGCAAACCGGTAAAGGATCCTGAAGGGGAGTATACCTTCAGTCAGGCGTTAAAGGTAGCTGGCATAGAAAAAGCAAAGGGCAGTGATGACCCACTTGCTGTTTTCAAATGGATGAAAGAACAAGGGCTTTTGACTGGCTCTAAAGGCGATGATTTTATGAGCCAATTCACGGCTGAGCTGGCTCAGAGATCGGTGGAGAGTCTCGTTGGCAATAAGTCTGGCTCTTCTTCAGCAGATGCCGTAGAAGCCTTGAGATCAGAGATGGGAACTTTAAGGCAAGAACTCAGAACAGCCACTGATCCTGTGGAATCTGCCAGGCGGGTTCGGGAGGTATATGACTCCCTTAAGGGAGCGGGGTTCATTCCTGAGCCAAGCACCGGTGGAAAGACCGTTGAGCAAACCAAAGAAGAGTATCGCCATGAGGAAAGAATGGATGAGCTCAGGGCTGGTAGGGAACATAACGAAAGATTAATCGATCTTGCTAGTGGTATTCCCGAAAAGGTAGGCATGGGTATAGGAGAGGATATACGCCGTGGTAGAGGCAAAGAAAGAAGCCCAGGCAGCAGCACTCTACCGCGCTTTACTTGTGAGGGATGCCATAAGGAATTTCCTATATCACCCGAAGCTGAAAAACAGGGAATACTGACCTGCCCTCATTGTGGGACGACCTATCGAAGTGAGAGCGAGTGAGAACATGGGAAACAGGAAGAAACTCCGTGAGGGAGCATATATCAGCGGGTTAGTGCTCAAGACGGTTAACAGGATTTCCAAAGTCATGGGTAAACGCCAACGAGTTCCCTCCAGAATTATCTACGAATTCTATCGACTAGGTCGAATATTAAAATGAGCCAGTTTGCAGAAAAACTCACCAGGGCAGGGAAAATTCTTACCCTGGGTTTTGGTGACAGAGTAGCTATTGGGATATTTTTGGGGCTTCTCGAGGAGATAAGTGTAGATGAAGCCTACCGCTATATTAAAAGCGGCACTTCCAGGATAGATGAATTACCAGAAGAAGATTGGGAGAGCTTTCGCCACTATGCCCAGGACCTCAACCTTAAGGTGCCAGGTGCGGAACAGATTCTTGATGTCTTGAAGAAGGAGCGGGTTGACCTGGCATCAATTATCTTAAACTCCGAGGGTGGGTGTGCCTGGCTTGAATCAGAGCTTGATAAAGCCAAAGAAAAGTTAGGAGTTTGACATTCCGCAGTCCATGCTTATAATAAAAGCATGGACATCGAACACATCCACGCTTTAATAAAAGATTTGGAGATTGATGACCCAGCTTTTGAGAGCGTTACCTTTGTTATTGACGAGCCTCCATCTATATTAGGAATCCCAAACATGGGGGCGTATTTCTCCGATTCTGGGACGATAGTCATCGCCCCCGATGGCAATGAAACTTGCGTGTTACATGAGTTAGGGCACCGGCACGGACACTTTTATAGCAATAACCTCTCAGAAGGCTACGCGGAGAACTTTCGCAAGATATACCAGGGCAACCACAGTTCTTTGCCCCTCCAAGCCCTTTGTGCTACTTTAGGAGCGGTTATCGGTTTTGGCCTGGGAATAAGGTAAAAATAGGTTTTGATTTAAGAGCAAAATAAGCTATAGTTTATAAAGAAGGGGTCGGGCGCTTTCTGAGATGGAAAGCTCGACCCTTTTTCTTTCTCAGAGAGCACCCGAACTGAAGGAGGTGAATTATGGTAGATTATGGAGTAATTGCACGCTCGCACGAGGTCACAAAGGTAGAGCCAGCTCGCAACTGGCACAAGGTTGATGAAAGAGATATGGTGGCATATCCTGATCCTGAGGTTGTCATCCCCACCTGGCTATTCGCTGGCTTTATCGGCCTTGTCACCGGAATGATCGTAGGACCGTCGATCATGGCAACGACCGCGGCAGGAAGCGAGAGGCTGGCGGAACTAAGCAGGCGGTATGTAGCCGGGAAATAAATCATAAGGGCTAAAATGGCATACCAGCTGACACAAGACTTTTACTATTCCATGGCTGCTATATATGATGGGGCTGCCGAAAGGATTAGTTTTAGCTTCGATGCCCCACCTGTAGGAACAGCATGGTATGCTGCCCGGATGGTAGAGAGCTTCAAAGACGAGGTTCGTAATCAGGGGGAAGATATATTAAGGTTGCGGGTATGGGAGGACCATCAGCCGATCTTAGTGACAAGGTTTGTTGCTGAGTTCACTATCACCTCTAGCCCGCTCCCAGTTTGGGCTATCGCGGCAATTATTACCGCCTGCCTTGCAGTTTTAGGTATTATTGCTTATCAGATACTGAGTATCGTAGATATACATTGGCCTGAAATATCGAAAGCAGCCAAATGGATAAGTATTGGAGTAGCATCCGTGGCAGTGGCCACAATAGTCGGGCTTTTAACCAGAGCACTGACTAAAAGGGAGGAAAAGGTATGAACGATATAGAGTTTAACCCTATTGCTCAAAGAAGCATGCCTCTGCTTGAAGAAAACATGCTTGTCGTAACAGGTGAAATTACTCAAATTGGCCCCCGGATATATACCGGGTATGCCCCTGGAGAGGAAGCAATATTGCATGTTGCCTACCGCGTGGCAATGACCAGAGCTTGGTATGATATGGCCACGTTTGACGTTCTTTGTGATATATTCGCTGAGGATGGAACTCCAATAGCAATTAACCAGAGAATAAAGAGTTTTTGGACTGGTTTTTGGGACACCAGCAAGGAATGGAGTGACTCAGCTAATATATCTCTCGGCTCCATGCCTGATGAGTCCATAGAAGGTTATTTCGTGCTCAAGGCTAGCTATAAAGAGCATTGGTATGATTTAACACTGACAGTAGTAGAATTAGATAGGAAGGATTTTTATATCCCGCTTGAAGGTGAAGTGCCACCGCCGGAAGAGAAAGTCCCTTGGGGATGGATAGCAGCTGGCGGAGGCATTCTATTTACAGCTATACTAATCGGCAAAAGGAGGTGAATATGGAGACTATAAGTCCAGCAGTAAGGAGAGCAATGGAAAGGATATTAGCTAGGGAATATCCAAACAGTGCGATTGTTGGTTTCGCCTCACCAGCAGTATTGGATGAGGAAACTTGGAATGCTATAGGAGTTGCTGCCGCTGCGGAGGGAGAACTCCGAGATCCCCTTATTCTTGACTGGACTGCGGGACCAAGCGGAGAGGTGCGATATGACGAAGGGGATTTCGCAGTGCCAATTCCTTTAGGCAATGAAGTTACTGCTGAAGTTATGAGCATGAACACTGGAAGTCGCCAGCGTATGAAATGCACAGTGTGGTTTGAAGACCCAGACGGTTATACAAAAGGGAGTCACTCCGAGACATTTTACTTAGACCCATACGGCGCAATTTATACGGCTACTCCCAGAGTAACGATTAACAAGGAAGGAACCTGGGAACTTCATGCACTGCTAGAGACTGCATAATGGCTACAATTTTAGATGAAAAAACGTGGGATGCTATAGGCCTTGGTGGCCCAATACCCGGGGGTAGGATTGTCGAGCAAGAATGCCTCCTCACTGACATGGAACTTGATAAACAGTACCACGTATCGGAGTTCCCTGTTGAGATTCCCTTACAGCATGAGGTCTATGGAACGGGAGTAGGCCAGAATACCGCGGACTATAACCAGGAGATGCAGATCAGCGTGGATATTATCGACCCCGATGGCATCAGCCGCGGCTATAACAACTGGAGGGACTTAATACTACCGTCTCACTATATCTACTTAGTAACAACAAACGTGAAGATTGACAAAGAAGGAATCTGGAAGTTTCACGTGAAGCTTGAAAATGCCGGCGTTTTTGACGAGAAAACTTGGGATGCAGTGGCCACTCCCGGAGTAAAGCCTCCGGAAGCAAAGTTCCCCTGGCTCTGGGTCGGAATTGGTGCTGGATTTCTAGGTTTGACATTATTGGCGAAGCCAAAAGAAAAAACTTGACAGAATTTTGATTTCCGTTTAAAGTAATCTTATACTAATTCTAGAAGGGGTCGGACGCTTTCTAAAGGTAGAAAGCGGGGTTGTCCGACCCCTTCTCTTTCTAGCTTGGGAGCGCCCGACCTAATGGAGGTGTTTTATGAAATGGGTAAAAGTCGGGACCGATGTAGCCGTAGGTGGTGGTGCCGGCGCTCTAGGTCAATTCATCGCTGATAAGGACGCTGAGAGAACTACACCGCCAAAGTGGTATGAGGAGTACGGCACCTACTACAACTATGGCTTCCCCATCATCTCAATTCTGCTGGCTGCCTTCGGCATAATCAGGGGCGACTGGGAGACCAGGCTGATCACCGCCGGGGCAACGCTGACCGGTGGCAAGGCATACAAGCAGATAAAGGCTGCTGCCCCTGCTGGCTACAAGCGCAGGTGGACCAAGGATGATGAGCTTAGAAGGCAGAGACTGGAGGAAGCCAGGAGACGTGGCGGAGGCGGAGGTGGAGGTGGAGCAGGTGGCGTGATTGCTGAGATTTAATTCGGATTTTCCTCTTAGGAAAAGAAAAAAGGGAGGTAACACATGAAGCATTACGAGCACAGGGTAATTGAATTCGAGCACACAGGAGTACAGGCTGCATCAACCCCCTGGCAGCCGACAGCCTTCGAGCTTGAGGCTGATGAGATGGGGGAAATAGTCTTTGCTGAGGTAGACTCGCCTGTTACCGGCGGCGGTGCGGAAGAGCCACTTGAGCGGTGGTATCCAGTCCTCGATGGTTCAAAGTATAGCGACTACTTGGCTCTTAACGGCGTCTTTTCGCCACTTATGAACCCTCGCCAGCTCAACACCCTCGGCAACATACTGGCATTCGGAACGCCAGTGGTCGAAGCGGTTAAGAAAGCAGTTCCCATGCTGGAAGCCAGATGCCCCAAGTTCAAGTCAAAGGTCTCAGTTGAGACTTGGGCTGGAGTGGGCGGAATAACCGCTGACTACCGCATAAGGCTGCACTTATATGTCTACCGCAAAGAGGAGCTGCCAGCAATCGCTGCCAGCATTCCCGGGCTTGCCTCGTTAAGAGATGTGGCTCGCAGAAGGACAATCACAGTGGGCAAACCCAGTATACCCTTGACCTACGACTTGTGGGATGACCTTCCTGGTGGCATGGACCAATCAATGCCCAGAATTGATCCATTTATGAGGTGGGCCACAAATTACGTTGCAACCACTCCAAACACCGATTACGCTTTCAGAGTCATCCTGGGCAATGTTGACCCAACGAAGGACTGGCAGGAGCTCCACTTCGACTACGAACCAGGCGAGCGGATCTTGCTGATAGGCGGGCTTGGTGTCAGAGCGGATCCTGCTGGGAACCTGAAGGACACAGCATTGCTGATTGCCGGGGACTACCACCCCAAGGGCCGCCTGTTCACGGAGCTGGACGACAATGTTATCCACTTCGGGCACATGTATCCCTTTGATGGCATTGGCTCAAACTACTTCGTCGCCATTCCGAAATTCGACAAACCGTATATCATCTATGATGAGATCGGCGAGGTTGTGATTCGGGATGATGGGGTAGCGGTACTGGCAGGTGCGGTGACTGTGGCTTTATCGGGTGTACTGATTGAGAAAGTTTAATTAGCTCTAAAGGCGTCGCGAAAGGGCAATGCCCCGCGACAAAAACTAACGCTAAGGAGGCGTGATTATGAAACAAGGTGTTTATGAACTTAGTGATACGAAGCAATATCCCTTTGGCACGTATGTGCGTAAGGGCGGAAAGGGCTTTATCTATGCTAGAGCTGGAGGTGCATTAGATCCGGCCTTAGGAGCCAAGCAGGGTAATAACCAGAAGTTTATAGAGTCTAATATCGCAGCTGCTGTTCTCGCAGGAGCAACAACGGTAACCGTCACCATAACTGCAGGCGCTACTGTTAATAGCCCTATTTTACTCAATGAGCTTGCTGGTGGTCAGTTTGTAGCATTCCCTGCTGGCGACAATACCTTCACCCGTGGTATAGTCAGCAATAGTGCATTAGCCGCGGGTGGCATTCTAACAATCGTTTTAGACGCTCCTGTACCAGTTGCTGTTGGATTAGTATGGTGTGAGGCGATAATTAATCCTTACGCTAGCGTTATAAATGAGAATAACGGGTTTACTCCTGTTATGGGGATGCCAATGATAAGAGTTGTTGAAGGGCAGTATCTATGGCTTCAGGTTGAAGGACCTGGTCAATGTGCTGGTGATGTGGATATCGGAGGAGCTGCTAATGCTCTTGAGGCAGTCTTTGCTGCCAATGGGTCTCTCACGTTGCGTAGGGTTGCGATACCGGGAGAGCAGCGTGCAGGAATGGTTATTACTCCTAACCCTGCTGGTAATGCAAGGGGCACTCCCTTTATCATGTTCAACATAGACCACTAAACTTAGGAAGGTGTTTAATGTCACCTAAAGGTAACGGAACTGGCCCTCCTAAAACTGGAGGAGGCTTCGGGCCAAAGGATGGTCGCGGTAGAGTCTTTGGGGGGCAAGGACAAAGGAGTAACGCGCCAGGACAAGGCCCGAAAACTGGTGGCGCCAAAGGTCCGTGTAAGTAGCTTTAATTGGAGCTCGGAGCTTTGCCGGGTAGAAGAAAAAGGATTGTCTGCTCGGCAAAAAGCTGGGTAGGCAATTTTTTATTGCGGTAGAATAGTAAATGGTTAGGAGGTCATTATGACAATAAACTACGCGACATTAGAGGCTACAAAATTTTGGCCCTGTCTTCTCCCTAGTGCGGAGTATGTGTCTCCGGGGCTTGGAGCAACGGCAGAGGTGATGAACCTCACCCGTTTACCACCAAATTTGCTTGTCCGCTTGCAGGATGTGGGGGCACAGCGTAGTGTTGATGCTGAACTCAGGCTCAAGGCAGACTCAGAGACCTTTAATGTCCCCGCTGCTGCACTTCCTGCACTCGTTGATACCGAGAAGAAGACTGGCACAGCAGATTTCGATGCTGCTAATAAACTCCATGATACAGGGGAGTTTTTATCAGGTGCTATTTGGGTGGTGGGCAGGCGAGTGTTTAATGTAACCGACGGCACCTGGGGTTGGGTTAAAGCTAGAGATGATGATGACACACTTTCAATTATGGATGCTGCTGGTGCTGACCTAGATCTCTTCCCAGATGGTGACGAGGACTATGTAATTGAGCCTGCTGTGATCAAGACAGAACCCACTCAATATGACCTCCTGGCCACAAAGTCTGCCAGGCTACAAGTGTATGGTGTAGCAGCTTTGACCAATTATAAAGTGTGGCACAATTTGCTTGTCACGAAGGCGACTATCGCAGATAAAATTGCGTTGGGCATTCCTCTCACCGCCGAGGAAAAGTCTATCAATGAGGAACTCGGGATAAGCAAAACCGTTGACCGTGGCACGCTGCCAATATGGGATTTCGAACGCTACAAACTTTACGAGTATAGGGTGCTTTACAAAGAAACCCGCACTATCTATAAGGATGTTCCTGCAACGGGAATTTTGGTTGATACTATCCGGCCCCGAAGAATTGGAGACCAATTTATTGTCTTAGAAAAAGTATCATGCGATACTACTGCGGTCGGGGATGCAGTAAAGCTGACGATTGCCAGGGATGACGACGGTAGCCGAGCCAGTCCGCTTCTGACGTTAAACTGCTATTCTATGGCGTTGAGCTTTGATATTCCCTGTTTTATTCCTGCGCTCAGAGAAATAAATTTGTGGCTTGAGGCAGGGGCGTTGCAGACGGCATATAAAATGAGGTACACCTACTCCGTGATGAAATTATCGAATCTTTTGAGGATGCGCTTTGGTATCATGGCAAAAGAGAATAATCTTGACCTTTGGAAGCGCGTAAAGGGAGGCATTGTTTGAGGATTATATTGCAATCTATGTGTCTGAGGGGAAATTATGCCAAACGGTGAATACAAAGATATACCAAGTGGAATTCTGGATTGGATGGTAAGCACTGATGAAAGAGTTAATGCTGTTCATAAAGAGCTACTGGGTGTTGCTGGAGGAGTGGGAATAGTCCAGAACATGATTGTTGCCCTAGCCAAGGGTGAGCCTATGCCAGTAGTTCCAACCAAAGGTAGAAGCATCCCCCTCCATGCTGAAGTTGACCCCCTGGACATAGTTCTAGTAACTGAAGATGCCCCTATAGCTGGAAGGATAAAACAAGTTAGCATATCTTGGCCAGATGGATGCGACTTTATAGTTTTAGTGGCATTTGGCCATAGTGACCAGTGGGTTATTCCAGGATTCACAGACCATTATGAGCGAAATAATGACACTACTGTGACATATCCTCTTGATGAGCCTGTGTATGAAGGTGAAGAGCTTTGGTTAAGAATCGGGAATGGTGATAACACGAATCCGCATCAAATCAGCGTTACAGTGGTGATAGTGGAATGATTACAAAAGTTGTTGGAAAGCAGGAAGTATTGGGAACCGGTAAACCCGACTTCTCCAAAACCGTATCGTCTGCCTTAGAGCGTGCTGGTATTAGATTGAAAGCTAACCAGCAACTCAGAATGTATGGGCGGAGCCTTAATCTGGGCGGCGATGCCGAGTATCCTGGGATTCCATCAACACCACTTGCCGCTGGTGCTGATACACACTTTACTGATTTTGAAACGCTTACACCTATGCCAGTTACAATTCCCGTTGGCTATCATTTAACACTGATTTCGATTGGCTTTACGCTTAGCCAAGATGCCCAAATATACGCTTATTTAGATTTAGGCGTACATGTCGAATGCATGGCAGCAGTAGCTGGGGGACTAGCAGAATACCAGAATAGAGTGCTAGGCTGGTCAACTGAATGGATTGACGCAGATGCTAGTGACCCACATGAACTCGATATGAAGCTGTATAATATAGGGACAGACCCATTATTTGGTCAAGCAGTGGCTGTTTGCATTCTTGAAGCAGTGGGAACCTCACCGTTACCAACAACCAAGGAGTGTACGTGTCCATATTGTGCTAACAAACAGGTTGAGTCAGTCCATGCTACTAAAATTAAGTGCAAGAATTGTAGTCGTGAATATGGAGTATATGACTTAACGAGAATCAGGGGAACGCCATGAGCAAAAAGGTAAGCATTGTCGTCGTTGTACTGTTAGTGCTAGCTCTATTGGCTGCCTTCCAGCTAGCCACAGCCCAGCCGAGATCCACCAAGGTCTATTTTGAAGAGCCCCTCAATATCGCTCATCGAGGGGCATCGGGGCTTGCACCGGAGAACACTTTAGTTTCTTTTCACCAGGCCCTAGAGCTGGGTGCCGATGTGCTCGAGTTGGATATCCATGCCACCAAGGATGGCGAGATAGTGGTTATTCACGACCAGACCGTCGACCGCACAACTAATGGAACAGGTATGGTGAAGGACTTAACATTGGCTGATCTGAAGAAGCTCGATGCGGGCTATTGCTTTACCCTTGATGGAGGGAAAACCTACCCTTACCGTGGCCAAGGCATTACCATTCCTACGCTAAAAGAGGTCTTCACTCAATTCCCTGATTGCCGCATCAACATAGAGATCAAACAGCTCGATCCTCCTATCGAATTAAAAGTATTGAAATTGATCCAGCAAGCAGAGATGGTAAATAAAACCTTGGTTGTTTCCCAGTATGGTGCGGTGATGGAGAGGTTTAGGGTGTCCGCCGGCGATATCGCCACCGGTGCTAGCGAAAACGAGCTGAGAGACTTCATGATCTATTTGAAGCTCAAGGCAGTACCCTTTTATAAGCCCAAGGCTGACGCCTTCCAAGTGCCTGAGTGGTATGATGATCAGCCTATTGTCACGGAAGCTTTTCTCAAAGCAGCACATTCAAAAAACATCAAAGTGCACGTCTGGACAGTGAATGAAGAAGATAGTATGCGAAGGCTACTGGAGATGGGGGTGGACGGGATCATTACTGATTACCCAGGTCGCCTGAGCAAAGTGCTAGAGGAGGTGGCTTGTTAGAAGAAACCCTTAGAAAGGCATTACGGTTTGTATTTGGTGGCGGTGCTGATATAAGCGCGGCCAATCCACTGCCGGTTGATACCACCGCTGGCGCGAAGGCGACTGCTGAGATACTTGATGAGGCGGAAATAATTGCTGGAGCCACTACTGTTCTTGGTGATTGCGATGCCATTGATTTAAGCGATGGCGACCGCACGCTGACAATCACGGTAGAGGCCACTTATAACGGTGCTGCTACCCAGGGTATCAAGATTCATGTGCGCACTTCTTACGACGGCACGAATTGGGACACTATAGACTGGGATAGCTGGACGCCCTCATTTACCATCGGAGCAACGATAAGACAGACTAAACACTATGATGTTTCCCCTTATGCGATTAAAGTTTTGGTTGAGAATCTGGATCTTGCTGAGTCGGTGACCGCGGTAAAGATTATTGCCGTAACCGGTCCCTAATGGAGAAAATATATGGATTCTGGGAAACGCCCGCCATTCGATGAAAATAAGGCTCTTTATGAAGCCACTATTGCTGCCGAGGGTGTAACTACTGGAGCTGGCGAAGGCTCTGGCCTGAGCCTGGAAGATGCTGCCCTAAAAGGTGCCGGCGCCGATTCCTTCGTTTCGATGATGGCCATAATACACCCTGGCGACCCGCAGAAAATTGACTCCAAAGACATCACCGCCTTCGATAATGGCACTGGTGAAGTCACAGTAGCCAGCGTCTTCAAAGGTGGACAGGTAATTGCCGGAGTCCCCTATAAGATAGTCACCTTTAGGTTTGTTCCCGCTGAAGTAGCTGCTATGGCGGCTGTCCTGGGTACTCAAGCTACTGCTGCTGCCACTGGCGCAGTCAGTGACGTAAAGGCTGCGATGGCTTACCTCAAAGAGCTGGTTACAGGCCTTGCCTTGGATGGCTCTGCTCCGCATAGCTACGACTATACAAAGGCAACGGTTGCCGGCTGGCTGCACGGCTTCCACATGATTCGGCTAATCCTGTTTGTAGTCCCCGAAGCCCTAGCGGGCGGGGAACCTAATACAGTTCATAACGTAGCAATTAAGGACGAGCTGGCTAAGATGGGGCTGGTTATAACAATTACCCAGGCTGATGCTCTAACATACCCGGACTATGAGAGTATCACGCTGACTGTATTGGGCTCTCCGCTTGCAGGAACTGCGTGGAATACAGCCAATCTTGCTCATATTAAAGCTATATTTGGTTTACCTGTAATATGTGTGGATGCTCTGACTGCCGTCTACCTGAAGATGGGCACCGACGGAGGGAACGCTGCTGATAAGACAGACTTAAACGCAATAGCAAACATAGAGGCGTCAATCCTCGGAGCGGGAATAGATGATACCGCTGGGCTTGCTGCTGGAGCAAACACCGTTGCGGATGCAGGTGTTACTTTTTCCACTCTTGATATGAGCGATGCAGACATAACAGAGATATGGTATGCGTATGAGTCAGTTAATGCCAATACCGATGTTGTTCTCGGGGAGATACGCAAGACGATGCCAGACTCGACGCCTGGCAAAGACTTAGACGGCGCCGATGTTCCCGGAACTCTGGCCTTCTATGGCCCTGCTTATTCAATGAATGGATTAAACACGCTTGGAAAGGCAGTACTCCACCTGTTAGTAGAAAAACTCCTCCACAGCAGCACAGCGGGTCTCGCTGTCCTCTTATCTGGGGAAGTGGGAAACCTTGCTGCTATCATAGGTAATAGAGCCACCCCCGCTGCCGCTGGTGATGTAACAACCACTGACAAGCTGATGGCTTATCTCAAGCAGCTCGTTACTTTACTACTCGCAGCCGAGAGCGTCGGACCTTTCAGCTACCTGGATGCCGGTGGTGAACAGGATGTCTATGTGGACGCCGCTACCACCAGGCGTAAAATCTCAATAGAGCTTGACCTCAATGCCATGACCCAGGATGGGACTATTAGGGTTAAGAGGAAGGTTGATGGGGCAAACTACCGGACTTGGATTGAGCACTCGTTTAGTGCTGCCGGAGCTGAGAAGGTCTGGACAGTCTCCGAGGCAGTAACCAATCAGGCATTTAAGGTTACCTATCAAGAGGCTGTAGATGAGACTGCCGATAGGGACATAGAATACAATGTTATCACAAAGGTGATGGAGTAATGGGTGAACTAGGCGTAGTAGCCGGCGATATGACCAAAGCGGTCTACGACGCTAATGACAATAGCCGTATAGAAAAAGACGCAATGGGGATTACGCTGAATAAGCTCCTCAAGGGTGCTGGTGCTGGTGCTGACCCTGATGAGATAGATGTGCCTGCTGCCAAATCAATATCCACAGGGAGCTATGCTGGGGACAACTCAGATGACAGGCAGATAACCGTTGGATTCAAATGTTCCTTAGTTCTAATATGGGGCTCGACTTCAAAAAATGCACAACTTATCCCTAATGCGCCTGCAAGATATGATGCTGCTGGGTTAGCTGGTGGCACTAACCTTCACGCTAGTGATGGTTTTGTTGTCTATTCAACTACTGATAGTTTGAATGACAGTGGTGATACATATTACTACTGGGCAATCTCAGAATAGGAGTAAAAGATGCACTATTATAAGCGAGTCAGCGATGGTGAAATAGTAAGCGTAGAAGCCAAGAGCATTGATGTTGCCAGCCCGAATTTCACCAAGGCAACAAAGGCTGAGTACGATAACTATATTGCTTCCCTACCGGTGATTGAACCTGAACCTGAACCGCCTCACTCAACTCACCTCTCCACCATAGAAGCCATAGACCCAAGCATGGCAAAGCCAGTGAGGATAAAGCGAGTCTGGGAAGCCAAGTACTATTTCTATGACTGTCTTGTCACTGAGTCGGTAAAAGACCAGTATGTAGCTGGAAATGTGAAGGTGGGCGATTATGTGATTGTCCACTTTGATGATATTGGAGAGCAGATAGTAACGGCAAAGGTGTATAAAAGTTGGTGAACACGCAGTCCTCAAGGGGTTAAGGAAATAACAGCATGATGAAACTAACTTCAGACGAGATCCACTCCTTCGTGATAGGCTTTGCTGAGACCTTCTGTCCCTGGGAGCCACGCCGAGGCATATGCCCCGGCGATCCCTCTCCCTTGAAGGGAGAGTACCATTACTACCTAGCTGGTAGGGGTTGTGGCTTTATATCTCTGTTGCTTATTTTAGTCGGGGTAATTAAACTAGCAAAGGAGGTGATACTATGAAATGGTCGCCGGATAAAGTCACCGCGCTGATCCTGGTGGTCGGCTGCCTGGTCCTGATCTTCACCGGCCGCGATAGCGAGGTGAAGTCTATACTTACCGTGGCTGCCGGGTGGTTGTTTGGAGCAAGCTACGTAGAAATCAAAAAGGGAGGTAAGAAATAGCAGATGGCCAAGCTAACAAAAAAGCAAAAGGTAGGAACGGGACTCGGCCTATTTGGGCTGATAACGGCCGTAGTTGCCGCCATTAAAGCTAAGGCGGCGCCACCAGTGGTCTGTATCCCTGGAGAAACCAAGTGCGTGGGCTTTGACCTATATGAATGCAGCCCGGAGTGCGAATGGGTGCTTATTGAGGCGAACTCCCCCGCCTGTGGCTGGGAGCCAGGAGAGGCAGAGTTTCAGGTTACAGACCTTATAATTAGCCCATCGGAAGTCTACGTGGGCGAACCAGTGGCGATAAGCGTACTCGTCACGAATGTCGGTGGCAAAAGGGGACCCAAGACCGTCACGCTAGAGGTAAGCTAATAATGGCAACAAAAACGGTTACTTTAGACCCTGGGCAAAGCCAGAAGGTAGCTTTCACTTTTACCCCAACTGTGGCTAAGATTCACTTGGTTAGCATTGATGGGCTTACCGGCAGCTTTGAGGCTGTAGCTGTCGAAATTGCGGCAGCGATAACCGATGCCTATGTCTATGACAAATACGCTGATACTACCCCTTATTGGAATGGCTATTGCCACTTATCACTGAATGATGTTCATGCGGATCTAGCACAGTGTGCTTCCAAAGATACTTACTTTGGCTTTGTCCTAGTCAATAACTCAAGCATAGCCTTACCTTTTAATTTCTTACTGCGGCAGCGTCAGTGGGTTCCACCGAATAACTATGAAAACTATGACCTTATCCCCACAGTCGCAGCACCAATTCCCATGGCAGGAGGAGAATATCAAGCAGATAAGAAACTATTGCCAGGCGATATTCTTCAGCCAGGGCAAAGGGGATTTATTGCCGTTCCCGCCACTTGGGGGAGGCGATGGTGCTATGTCTATTGCGAGGTTACCTGTAAAGGAAAAGATATAGGAACTTGGTATACAGGTGGATGGGGAGGATATTAAACACAGGAGGTGAATTATGGCCACAAAAACCGTAACCTTAGACCCGGGCGAATCCAGAGAGGTAACCTTTACTGTCACTCCAACTATGGCTAAAGTCCATCAGGTCAGCATTGATGGGCTTACCGGCAGCTTTAATGTTCTTGAGCTTCCAGTAGCAGAGTTTGTAGTCACCGGCCTTGTAATTAGCCCATCGGAAGTCTATGTTGGTGAACCAGTAACCATAAGCGTAATGGTTACGAATGTCGGCGGAGTCAGGGGGACTAAAACGATAACCCTAGAGGTAGCATGACACCAACGAAAAAGATAACGCTGGATCCAGGCGAGTCCCAGGAAGTGGCCTTTGTCTATACACCACAGGAAGCTAAGACTTATCACGTGGCAATAAATGGGCTATCAGGAAGTTTCAAGGCTATACTCCCTGTGGAAGAATATCCCTTTTCTTTCCGGGATTTAAGGATAAGCGCTCCAGTCATAGTAGGCTATCCAGTTACCATTAGCTGCCGGGTGATGCTATGTATTTCCCCTGTTGGCAGACCCATCACTCATCCGGTTACGCTCTACATAAACAATACTCCAGTATCTACTCGAGAAGTCACATTAGTGCGTACGTTCCTATGCGCAGAGACACGGGTAGAGTTTGAGTTCACCCCAGGAAGCACCAGAACCTACCGCGTAGAGATAGATGGCTTAACAGGTAGCTTTACGGCTGTAACTGAGGTTTTTGTGAATACACCGCCAGAGCTAGTAAAGAGTGCGCTTGAGTTCCCTGACGAAGTTAGAGAAGCATATATGAGAACTCAAGGCGACTTTTCTGGACCATTCCTGAGCGGTGCCAGTGAATTAAGAGAGACATACTTCACATTCGACCCTACTGCTGTGATTCCCCCCAACGCAAACCTCAATTGTATAATCGGCCTCGACTTGGGCGGATATTCGGGCTGGAATCTTGGAGCCACCCTGATAGCAGTTAGAGCCACCGAATACCAAAGTTGGCTGAACGATATCAAGTTTATTAAATGGGGACATCCAGGAAGACTCGGCGCAGGGGTATATGGCTTAGGATTCCGTCTTGAGGTTTCTGGACCGATTCCTCTGGATTCTCAGGGTTACCCTTCACGTGCTTCAATATGTGGTAGAGACTATGACTGCAAATTTATACACCGCGAGGAAACACATGGAGGCTGGCAAGGTTGCAATCTAACAAGTATGGACTACGAGTTTAGCGTTAACGGCCTTCTTGACCTGGAGCCCGGTAGCTGGGTTGTGCTGGCTGCGTTTGTCCTGAGCATTTGCAATATCTATACTGGCTATGATGGCCGTAAGGTGGTGCTGCCACTGGACTGCTACAACTACAAGATTTACCGGATAGGCACGATTGACTTCTAATCCATAGGCTAAGAAGGAAGGTTTAGATTCCGAGAACGCTAGTTTTGCGAACCGATATCCCTTAAAATCACCATTCCCATAGCTAACAACCCTTGACAAAAACAGCACTTTGTCTATAGACTTGTCTAGTCTAATGACAAATCAAGGCTTAACCATTGCCCAAGCAGCCAGGACCACAGGACTATCCACCAAGACAATCCGACGTTATATTAAAACTGGTAGGATCTCCGCGCAGGTCATCCCCGGGGGTCACGGAAAGGAATTCAGGATCGCAACCATCCCGGAAGAATTGACCAAGCAAAGAAACATTGACAAGCAGCCTATCCAGACTATAGACATCATTAGAGAATTACAGGATAAGAACCTACAGCTCGCAGTGGAGCTCGGCGCAGCGACCGAGCGAATCCGAACCCTGGAGGACCAGGTTAAACTACTCACCACAGACTGAATGGTCTTGAACTGATGCCAATGCCTTTTCCATGCCCTCAATGTGGGGCTTCATCCAATCTGAATGCTGAAACATCCAGACCTGAAACATATTAACCTTCGCCTGTATGCGTAAATGACATCGCTGACATAGAGCTGCCAGATTCCAGTCCTCGCAATTGGCCTTATTCCCATCGAGGTGGTGGACAGTTAACATATAGCCACGTTCCTTATCATCCAGGTGCCGGCATCGCTCGCAACGGTGGCCAGCCTTTTCCTTTATT
>JAUWYK010000039.1 GCA_030615865.1 Dehalococcoidia bacterium | reverse complement strand
TGATTAAGTTTTATCTTTTCACTATTACTTTTTCTCCTCTGCCTTCTTTTTCCAGCAGTTGACTAGCTCTCGGATTACCCCATCGTAACTCTGACCGGGACGCTTAATTGAGTCCAAAACTTCCTTTGTTTCCCTTGAGATACTCACTGTCACCCGCTTTTTGCTTTTAGCTTTCACTATTAAAACTCCGAAACGAGATTAGCTTATGAGCTATAGCGTGACCTTTAGGCACCTATTTCGCCTGCCGTGTGTTGCCAGATTTTTCTCTACATACCTATTTATATAAGTAGATATTGCCATCTTAAAACACTTTTGTCAACATATTAGCATAAAAAAACACCTTTGTCAATACCCAAAGGGGGTAATTTTTAGTATTTTTTAAAACCTTGGTTATCCTGACCTCCGCCTCAAAAGCCCCTGTCACTGCCAGATTTTTTAATGAAATTTAAACGCCAATTCTATGGGCAGTTAATTCTGTAACCTTAAAATAGAAGTCAGACATCGGGTAACCGGGGCAAAGCAGAATCAAGAAATGAAGCGAAATACTTCTGCCATCAATTCGGGGGTACTTAAGCCAGCGCTGGGAAAAGGCTTACCTTTCCTGTATGGAGGTTTACTTATACTACTGGCAGTAGCTCTGTTATCGGGTTGTTCCATGCCTGAAAAAACATCCAGTGAGCCAGTAATACCAGAGCCGCCTGAATTTACTTATGGCGTTAGTATATCAGCGGCACCAATACAGATAAGCAGTGGCAACCTCCATTGGCATAAAGAGCTGCCCAATGACAGCTATACCTTGGAGGATGTGGCACTAGAAATTTATAACCTTGGCGATTTTGATATTTTGGTTGCTCAGCTGAAAATAAGGGTTGATGAGGATACCAGGTTGTTCAACATTGATAGGGTAATACCCGGAGGGGAAAGAGAGAATCTGGTTGTCCAGCCGATGATGGAAGGCTACGATGGTGGTGCCCACCGTGTCTATGTGGCGTTGTTAGACCATAACGGCGGGGTCTTATACCAGAATAAAGGAGAGGACATAGGGCCACTGGAGCCAATACCGGGAACAGGAAGCTGGAAACCGGTGACAAATCAACCGACCATTAAAGTATCGCCAGAGAAATAAGCAGGCTTTGGTTTATGCCTCCAGCCGGCAAGAGCTATTTTGCCCAAAGCAAGAGTGCCTCATTTACAAATATCAACTTCTGGGCTAAAATGGAAGCGGTTTTGGCTTGTCACATTCCCCCAACACGCAGTAAAATGGGGGACAACAGGTAGAAAACGGGCCGCTAGCTCAATTGGCAGAGCAGCTGACTCTTAATCAGCCGGTTGGAGGTTCGAGTCCTCCGCGGCTCACCAATTTCGTAGCTAATTCGACCCATTTTTTATTCTCCCTCCTTTTACTTTTCCGTTTTGCTTAACAGTTTGCTTAACTTTTGTATTGATTCCTTTATTATTTTACATTGGTTTAACAGCGTATTTGCTAAGGCAGAAGCGTGCCTTTCGACAAACCCGGCGATATTCCGCCCCCTTATCGACCTGAATCATGTAGACCTCTTCTTGATCTGGTTCTTGTTAATGCAATCAGGTCAACCAAAACATATTTACAAGTGGCTTTCTGAACTCGAATCACGGCTCACAATAAGGCGTGCGCGCAAATTTGGCGGAGTGCCATTTATAGAGTCTCGAAACCGAATTGAACTAGTTGCAGAATACATAGCTACCTCAAACCGGCCACCAGAGTACACGGACTCTAGCTCGTATCTTGTGTTGATGCTCATGGAGATTTGCTTTTGCCTGAATGAAAAAGACAGGGATGAACTATTAGAACGCTTCTATCGCAGAGTCGTTTGTGGGATCGGGGATGACGGCAAGAAGATAGCTGACTATCCTCTTGATTTGATGAGCTGGGTGCCGCCTCAAGATTGGTCTAGCCGGATATTGAAAGAGAGCGTGTACGATGGTATTGGCATCACCACCCACAACTTCAGCGATTTGAGTGATAAGCAACCCAAATTGGCTGATAAGATTCAAGACTTCATTACGCAAGTAAGGACTCAATATCCGTGGCAATTACCCGCAAACATTCCTCAATCAATACTTGTATTAGCTTGCCTGAAGTATGGGGCACCATTGCCTCCAGAGTACTGGCGTAGCATTATCTTTCCATACACGACTTGAACGCAAATCATGATAAACTGCTAAGCAACAATCGCTTGAAAAGTGTAATACTGAACACTAAGGTGTTTCCAAAAAGCTTTGCTACGACCCAAATTTATTTTGAGCTACCCAGTTTTTAGTATAATTAATAAAGGTCTTAATTATTTTGATTCCAGGTTCAGATTTTCTCTTTTTCAAATACACGAAGGCTACATCTATATGAAGATCCCCCAACAATGGACTGGTTTTGATTAACCCAGTCCTCTCTTCCTCAAGGACTGTAGTTCGGGCTACAATAGAGATAGTTTTACCTCTGGCAACCCACTCCTTGATAAATTCTGAGCTTGCAGCTTCCATCAATGTGTCGGGGTAAACTCCTAAACTGTCGAAGGCTTCGAGGACAATCTTTCTCGCGATCGAGCCCTTGTCTCGAATAATGAATGGGAAACCCGTAGTCTCTTTCAATGAGACGACTTCATTGTTTGCCAGAGGATGGGAAGGATGAGTAATAAGCACTAGGTCTTCTCTCAATAAGGGTACACACTCAAATTTTGGGCGTGCCTTTGCAATGCCTACTAAGCCCAAATCGCTCTTATATGTGAGCAGACTCTTCTCAATCTCCTCAGAGGTTCCTAGATTAAGGGTGATTTTGATAGACGGGTAAGCCACTTTGAAATCTGAGAGTAAATCTGGAAACAGGCACCTCGAATAAGCTTCAGTTACTCCAATCTTTAACTCGCCAGCGTGTTCTCGTTGAAGCTCTCTCGATAATTCCTCCACCTCCATGAGTCGAGGTGAGACCTTTTTCGTGATTTTAAACAGAGTTCTGCCAGCGTCAGTGAGAGCAAAGTCTCTTTGATCCCGACTAATAAGGCTTATTCCC
The DNA here is from genome assembly GCA_030615865.1 of Dehalococcoidia bacterium. Next base: position 14,891 of record JAUWYK010000039.1, on the reverse strand, counting down.
ATCTTTAGCTCTAAATTCTTAACATGTTTGGTTACAGCAGGCTGAGAAATAGAAAGGGCTTTCCCCGCCTGGGAAAAGCTTTTTCTTCCCGCTACCTCATGAAATACCATCAATGAGTTTAACGGGATTTGCGATAACTTACGTTTAGGCACAGTTTTCATAACTAAAAGTTATTATAACATAGAAGAAAGTTATTTGACAAATCTATCTTTGTAGGTTAAAGATGAATTAAAGGGGTGGTGGCAGGCGGGAATAGTCTGATAAAAGAAAGTAGGCGGAATGGTACTAATAATAGGTATTACAGGGGCTACAGGCGTCATATATGGCATAAGGCTACTAGAGGTGCTTTCGAGGGTGAAAGGGATTGAAACACATCTGATTATCTCTGATGCTGCGGAAGAAAATATAAAATATGAAACCGACTGGAAGATAGAAGACGTAAATGCTCTGGCGAACTCCCATTATGGCATTAATGATACTGGAGCTTCCCTTGCTAGTGGCTCATTTAAGAGCGAGGGTATGATAATCGCCCCTTGTACAATAAAGACCATGTCCGCCCTAGCCAACTCCTATGCCGAGAACCTGTTACTCCGAGCCGGGGATGTGACGCTTAAGGAAAGAAGGAAATTAGTCCTGTTAGTAAGAGAGACGCCCTTTCATATAGGTCACATAAGAAATATGGAAAGATTGTCCGAGATGGGGGCTATTATTATGCCGCCAGTTCCTGCTTTTTACCACAAACCCAAGACAATTCAAGACATTATTGACCATACTATAGGTAAAACATTAGATATCTTCGGTATAGAGCATAACCTCTTCCAAAGGTGGTCAGGATTCCCAGACAAGGAAGAGCTAATCCCATTTCAGTAATAATGCAGAATGGATAAATACGAATTAAACAAGAGAGGGTAGAACAAAGGTTAATCTCTGGGCACAGTATACAGGTAGTGACCCAATAGTGAATATAGAGATGGGGCGCCCTGTCTTTAGGTAGCCGAAAGGAAATAAGGGAGAAAGATAATGGCAGAGGAAAAAGTAGCCAGATTTCCTGACCCACATGAGTATAAAGTCCCGGCGGAACTCGAAGGCTGGGAGGAGATGTACCCCCAACACTATCTGTTTAGCAAGGAGAGGGAGGAATGGGAAAATAGGCAATTCTGGTATCAAGATAAGATACATGCCCCAGAGCCCATGCCACCCCTTGACCTGATATTCCAAGAGGCGTGGCAGATAGCTCTCTCCCAGTACACTACCCGGGTATTCTGTATCCCCCCAGCCCAAGGCATTGCTCACAGAATGGTTGGTTGTTATCAGTATATCTGTGCGGTGACACCACCGCCGGAGGAGGTAATAAAGGAGAAGGCGGAGCTGTTTGGCAAGCGAGCGCCCTACGTATTTGAGCACTACGATGAGCTGTGGGAGAAATGGCTCAATAAGTTTCAGAAGCTGGGGCGGGAAATGGAAGCCCTCAAGATACCTGAGGAATTGCCTAGATATGTCCCCGAAGACCAGGTCTTGCCTCCACGCGGCTATTATGCTTCCTATGAGCTAATTGAGGCGTTCAATACGCTGGTAAGCATGATCCTTAAGGCCTGGCAATACCACTTTGAGATGCTAAACCTGACCAAGCTAGCGTTCCTGACGTTTGCTGATGTCACTAAGAAGCTGTTCCCCGGGATAAGCGAGAGTGCCATTGCCAAGATGGTTGCCGGTGCTGTCGGCGCTATGTTCCGCCCTGCGGAGGAGCTCTGCCGGCTATCAAGGCTGGCTGCCGCTTCTCGCGGCATAGGTGACATCATCAAAAAAGATGTGCCTGCTGAGCAGAAGATAGCAGAGTTACAAAAGACAGAGGACGGAAGAAGGTGGCTTGCCGAGCTGGAGAAAGTCAAGGATCCCTGGTTCAAAGTATCCTGTGGTAGCGGCTGGCTCCACTACGAGGGAAGCTGGCTCAACAAGCTTGACGTCCCATTTAGCTATATGAAGAGCTATGTCGAAAGGTTGGAAAAGGGGGAGAAGATAGAGCGGTCGCTCGAAGAGATTAGCAAGGAGAGGGAGGAGCTTGTTGCTGAGTACGGTAAGCTGATAAAGACTGACGAAGACAAGGAGTCTTTTGGGGAGGCCTATCGGGCTCTCCGAACTATATACCCGTACAATGAAGACCACATCTTCTGGGTAGAGCACTGGTGCCACACCATATGGTTTAGCAAGATAAGGGAAATCGGCAAGCTCTTCGTTCAAGGGGGGATGTTAAAGGAAGTAGATGATACATTTATGTTTAACAGATTCGAAGTGCCGGAGATGATAGAGGAATTGGTAACCGGCTGGGCCTTGGGTGAAGGTATCCCGCTGAGAGGCAGCTACTACATGGAAAAGGTGGCAAAGCGGCAGAGGATACTTGAGGCAGCCAGGAAGTGGACCCCAACACCAGCTCTCGGCATCCCACCTGAAGAAATTGCCGAACCATTCACAGTGATGTTATGGGGCGTCACCACCGAAAAGGTACGAGAGTGGTTGAAAGGAGTTGTCGTGAAACCTGAGGAGGTGAATGAGATTAAGGGCTTTGCCTCCTCGGCAGGAGTTGTTGAGGGACCAGCACGGCTGCTTAAGCTCCTTGAAGAGATCGTAACCCTCAAGGAGGGCGAGATTATAGTATGCCCAACCTGTAACCCTGCCTGGGCTCCTGTGTTTACCAAGATTAAGGCGGCGGTTACTGACATCGGTGGGCTGACATGCCATGCCGCCATAGTATGCAGGGAGTACAGTCTGCCAGCAGTTACCGGCACCGGTGTTGCTTGCTCGGTGATTAAAACCGGGGACACTATCAGGGTTGATGGAGATACCGGCGTTGTTACTATTCTTAGGCGAGCTGGCTAACAAGTCTTGCTGCTCTTGCCTCAATCGATAGCATAGCCTTATCAAAGGAGGCTGAGATTGGCTATTTTTACAAGGAAATTTGAGGCAATAAACAAAGATATGTTTCAGGAATGCGGTGGCAAAGCAGCTCATCTGGGTGAGTTAACCAGCTTGAAGCTCAATGTTCCAAGGGGGTTTTGTGTGTTGGCAGAGGCTTTTTCCAACCACTTGAAACGCAACAATCTTGACGAGCCAATAATGAAGATAGTCCAAGGCATTAACTATGATGATTTTCGAGACCTTGAGCAAAAAACAGGTAAAATCCGTTCGCTGATCGAGGGTGCCGTGATGCCACCAGAGATCGAAAAGGAAATCATTGAAAATTACCAGAGCCTATTGGAAGATGAGCTGGAGCCTTTCGTAGCTGTTCGGTCATCGGTAGCTGTCAGGGGAAGCCAGATATCATCTTTCCCAGGGATGATGGACACTTTCCATTACCTACGCGGAGGCGGGACAGTAATAGCGAACGTGAAGAGGTGTTGGGCTTCTGTCTGGTCAGCGCGTGCTGCCTCGGCTCGCCAAAAAAAAGGAGTAGAACACTCTAAAGCGATAATCGCCCCGGTAGTGCAGAACATGGTGAATTCAAGGGCAGCCGGTGTCATGTTCACTCTCAACCCGCTCAACGGTGACCCATCAAAGGTCGTAATTGAGGGTAGCTGGGGACTGGGAGAGAGTGTGGTGTCAGGCGCGGTAAACCCCGATAAGTTCGTCGTGGACAAAGTCCTGTTGGAGGTAAATGAAAGGACCATATCTCCTAAAAACATTGAATGCGTGTATGACCCTGAGAAAGAGGGGGTGGTACATGTAGATGTAGCTCCGGATCTGCAGAACAAATCCTGTTTGGACGATAGGGAGATAAAGGAGCTGGTAAGGCTAGCCAAGTGTATCGAGGAGCACTACGGCTGCCCTCAAGATATAGAGTGGGCTATTGATCAGGACTTCCCTTTCCCAGATAACGTTTTTATCCTGCAGAGCCGCGCTGAGTCAGTGTGGAGCCAGCGCAAGAAGGAGCCCATTATCGGTAAGAAGAGCGGCTACGAGCTACTGATGGAAAGGGCATTAACACGGACAAAGGTCAAACGGTAAATGGCAGGTAGCTAGAGCCGAAAGAAAGGCGGGGGTGAGCGCGTTCAGAATTGATGATTTAACCCAGTGAATTATGGAGACCTAGCTTGTGATCAAACTCTAAGGTTCCAGAAAGGAGGATATCATGAAAGACCTGAGAGACTTTATTAAAGAGTGTGAAAAGGTGGGAGAATTAAAGAGGATAAAGGCTGAGGTGGATTGGGACTTGGAGATAAGCCACATTGCCAAGCTGAATGGGGAACGTAGGGGGCCGGCGCTCCTTTTCGAAAATGTAAAAGGGTGTGTGGGGTCTGTATTTGTTGGAGCCTTCACAACTGAAAAAAGATTAGCTATCGCCCTGCAAATGCCTACCCATTACACCCTGTGTGATTTAGCTCGGGAGTGGAAGGATATTCAGGCGAAGACTAAGGAAGTTGTGCCTGCTCAAGAGGTGAAAGTAGGCCCAGTTATGGAAAACGTCATCGAAGGGAAAGATGTTGACCTCAGCAAATTACCGGCGCCTCGATTCTACGAGAAGGATGGAGGACGATACATAGGCACTGCCGCCTCTATGATTATACGCGACCCTGAAACACAAATGATTAATATGGGGATTTATCGGATGCAGCTACTGGATAATAAGAGCACAGGAATACAGATGATAAAGGGGAAAAGGGGGGAGCGCATTCTCGGGAAATATCGCAAGATGAGTAAGCCCATGCCAGCTGCTATCGTTATTGGCTGTGACCCTATCTATCTTATGGCGGGAAGTGTGATGATAGAGGGAGCCAGCCAGTTTGATATCGTTGGCACCCTCAGGGGTACTCCCAGTGAGGTCATCATCGGTGACTTGACAGGCCTGCCTTTTCCAGCACGAGCTGAAATCGTTTTGGAGGGGGAGGTGTCTCCTGACGATTTGAGGGATGAGGGACCTTTTGGGGAATATACCGGATACTACTCTGATGAGTGGCGTGAGATGGTTCCTAAACCGGCGTTTACGGTCAAACGTATCCTACACCGAAACAATCCCATTCTTTGGGCTATGTCCCAGGGAAGACCGGTGACTGACACCCACATGCTTCTCGCTTTGACGCGTTCAGCTACTTTATGGACTGACTTAGACCAGATGAGAATCCCCGGCATCCAGTCTGTTTATGTCATACCAGAATCTGCGGGAAGGTTTTGGGCTGTTGTCTCAGTGAAGCAAATCTACCCCGGTCACTCCAATCAGGTGGCATCAGCGGTGATATCCACCACAACTGGTTCCTATGGCACTAAGGGGGTGATTGTGGTGGATGATGACATCAAGGCCGATGATATCCCAAGGGTGCTCTGGGCTCTCGCTGTACGCTATGACCCCTACCGAGGTACTGAAATCATCAAGAGGGGACGTTCTACCCCCCTTGACCCTGCCCTTGATCCTGGTAATAAGTTTATCACATCTCGAATTCTCATGGATGCAACCATCCCCTTTGAATGGAGGGATAAGCCCTATGAGATAGAGACCACGGATAGCATCATAGACAAAGTAAGAAGCCGGTGGAAGGAATATGGGCTTGATTGATTAAAACAGGCTACGGTTCGGGGGAAAGAAACTAAGAAAAGAAGGAGGGCCTGGTGACGAGTTTTGAAAAAGACATTGATAAGGCTATAGAAAAGGCGAAAAGGGTCAAGCTGGTAGCTCAAGATGTGCACGGTGTACTTACTAATAATACCTTTTTCTGTGATGTTGAAGGGGGAAGGCAATACAGTTTTTTGCATCAAGATGGTTTCGGCCACCTTTCGTTCAAAAGATTAGGCATCGAGGTAGCCTTCTTAGATACTACTTCTATAGATAATGAAGGTCTATACCGGGTTCAGGAGCTTAAACTGGAAAAGCACTACTACAGGGTCCAGGACAAGATGGCTAAGCTTGAAGAGCTGGAACAGGAGCTGGGGATTAGCGCCGAGGATGTTTGTTATGTAGGGTGTGACATAACTGACACTGGCATAATGAAAAGGGTAGGATTAGCTGTAGCTCCCGCCGATGCCATAGACGAGGTCAAGAAGGTGGCTGATTATGTGACTACCGCCTCTGGAGGCCGAGGAGTTATCCGAGAGCTTTGCGAGTTTGTTCTTAAGGCTCAGGGGAAGTGGGAAAATTGGGTGGAAGAGGTAGCCAAGATGGGTTACAAATAGCCCAGATGGAGGAGATAACCATGACTACACAAGCAGCAGCTATTGAAAAGGCAAAAAAGGTTAGATTTGTCATTCTTGACATTCACGGTGTGCTTACTGACCTCACCCTTTATTATACCGATGACGGGAAAAAATCGGAAATCTATTCACTCCACGATCGCCTCGGTTGTGCTGCGTTGAAGGAGGCGGATATTGAAGCAGCCTTCTTAACCAGCAAAATAACCCGAACCGACCAGCACATCGGTTCAATATATAAAATTGACCGTCTTTATGGAACCTCAGCCAAAATGAGTCAGCTTGACGAAATTGAGAAGGAGTTGGGACTTACTGATGAAGAATTCTGTTATGTGGGGGATGAAATAATTGACACTGGCATAATGAAAAGAGTCGGCTTTGCTGTAGCTCCGGCAGATGCTGTCGCCGAAGCCAAAGCGGTGGCTGACTATATAACGAAAACACCCGGAGGTAGAGGAGTCGTCAGGGAATTAGCTGAATTCATCCTCAGGGCTCAGGGGAAGTGGGACAGAGTGGTAGAGAAACTTTCAAAAATCGGCTACTAAATAAAGCGGCTTAAGCATATTTCAGCCAAGGAGGAAGTGTTTTGGCTTATAGGTATTACAAAGATAATCGTGAGTTCATAAAAGCGCTGGGGAAAACAGGAGATTCAGTAACCATTGAACAGGAAGTGGATTGGGACTTGGAATTGGGGGCGATAGTGAGACGCGGCTGTGAGCTGAGGGCTCCGGCTCCTTATTTCAAAAAGATAAAGGATTACCCTGGGTTTGAAGCCTTTGGCGCTCCCCTAGCCACCTATCGGAGGCTAGCTACAGCTCTTGGGCTTGCTCCAGACACCCCAATTCCAGAAATTGGAAGGGTCTACACAGAGAGAACCTCTAGGGAGCCTATAAAACCGGTAATAGTGGACAAGACCTCAGCGCCATGCAAGGCGAACATTATTCTGGGGGATGAGGTAAGTCTGTTTGACCTTCCCGCGCCTATGATCCATGATGGGGATGGGGGGCGTTACATCTCCACCTGGCACTTTGTCGTGGCTAAGGACCTTGACACCGACTTTGTTAACTGGGGAATGTACCGACAGATGGTCGTTGATGAAAAGACCATGGTGGGACCAGTTCTGCCCTTCTCCGACATGGGCAAGATGTTTTATACGAAGTATGCACCCAAAGGTCTTGCCATGCCCTTTGCTACGGCGATCGGGTGTGACCCGCTGGCGGCGATTGCCGCATCTGCCCCTTCCCCTATTGCCGAGGTAGAGTTCTGCGGGATGATTATGGGAGAGGCGGTGGAATTGGTCAAGTGTGAAACCTCTGACCTTTACGTGCCTGCCCATGCTGAAATCATCATTGAGGGGGAGGTCATACCTGGTGTATTGATAGAAGAGGCTCCTTTTGGGGAATATACCGGTCATCGAACTTCTCCCCGGGAACCGAGGACTGTCTATCGAGTTAAGGCTATTACCTACCGAAATAATGCCATTATGACCATCTCTAACCCGGGTATACCCTTGGATGAAAATCAACTTTTGCGGTCTTTCTCCTTGGGGCTAGAATTGGAAAAGCTTCTGCGGGGTCAGGGGATACCCATAACAGGCGTCTATATGCTGCCCGAATCAACTCACCATATGATGGTAGTGGGGGTCAAACCAGCCTATAGTAACATCGCCACCCAGATAGCCCAATTGGCTTTCGGCAGCAAGCTAGGTCCCTGGTTCCACATGGTCGTAGTAGTGGATGATAAGACTGATATTTATAATAAAGATGAAGTTATCTACATGCTTTGCACTCGTTGTCATCCGGGAAGAGGAATAAGAATATTTTTCAATACTGTGGGGACTCCCCTTTATCCTTTTGCTGATCCTCAAGACAGACTCATGAATAAAGGGGTACAGGTTCTCTTCGACTGCCTTTTCCCCCTAGAATGGAAAATAGCTGACATACCGACACTGGTTTCCTTCAGGTCGGTTTATCCCCAGGAGGTTCAAGAAAAGGTCTTAGCCAACTGGGAGAAATACGGATTTAAGAAGTAAGAAGGAAGAAATATGAAAGAATACGATACCTTTATCTTGACAGATTTAGATGAAGTTCGGGAAGATGTGGAACAGGAGATGCTCATAAGGGACCTCACCCCAGGAAGGAAAAAATATCGCTGTGAGTTTGTCAAGGCTCTCATCTCTAGAAATCCCGAAAAGTATCCTGACCGCCTCTGGCTTCGGCTGGGTAAGGGACAGTGGGTGGGACAACCCTGGTCTATTAAAAATGTGGAGAGGGTGAATAAGATACCTGAACGCTATAGGTAAGCAAAGGAGACCTTTGCCTTTTGTCGACTTAAGAGATACCATCGCCAGTCTCAAAAGATTGGGAGACCTTTACGAAGTGGAAGAGGAGCTTTCACCGAAATATGAGGTTTCTTCTTTTCTGTGGCTGGCGTCACTTACAATGGAAAAGGCTATTCTATTCCGTAAAGTGAAGGGGCATGACATTCCAGTTGTAGCCAATGTGACCTTCTCACGGAAAGTAATTTCTCTGGGTATGGATGTGAAGTCAGAAGAGCTGGTAGCGGTCTTCGCACAAAGAATTAAGACACCTATTGAGCCACAGATAGTAACCGAAGGTCCTGTTAAAGAAAAGGTTGTTCCCACGGTAAACCTCATGAAGACTCTCCCCGTCCTTACTCACTACGCTGGCGATTCCAGTGCCTTTATTACTACGGGGTTGGTCTCAGCCCGAGACCCAGATACCGGGGTTATTAGTCGGGGAATCTATCGGATGGAGTTAAGGGGAGAGGATGAGTTGGGTATTGCCTTACATAATCCACCGGTGGCAGACATATACCGGAAATTCAAAGAAAAAGGGGAGCCTCTTCCGGTGGCAGTGGTTATCGGGGTCGAGCCAATAACATTCCTGGCTAACGCCCTCATATCCCCCCCATGGGTAGACAAACTGACAATAGCTGGTGGACTGAGGGGCAGTCCGGTAGACGTTTCACCGAGCGCGGTTGCTGATATACCTGTGCCGGCTCACGCTGAATTCCTGTTGGAGGGAGAACTGGATGCTAAAGATGAAAGGCAAGATGGACCTTTGGGAGAGATAAGTGGTTATTACCTTACTATACCCAAAACACCTACCTTTAAGGTTAAAAGAATCAGTCATAGAGATTCCCCGTTTTACCACGCTCTGCTTCCGACAGGGAAGGAAGCAGATTTGCTGTTGACCTTTGCTGCAGAAGCAACATTCTCTCCTCGCTTACGGGAGCTTTTCCCTTTTGTATTAGACTTTCATTTCATACCCCGTACCTTTGGTTCCTCGATAGTAGTTAGGGTCAAAGAGACGGGGAGAGAACACATTCGCAGCCTAATCCTGCACCTACTTTCCTTGGGCATGGTAAAAAAGGTGGTGGTGGTGGATGAGAAAGTAAAAGCTGAGGAACCGGAAGAGGTTGAGTGGGCGATCATCACCCGTTGCCAACCAGACAAGGATAGTATGGTGATACCAGGATTAAAAGGACAGGCTATTGATCCTTCCTGCTCTGAAACCTTTCAAACAGCAAAACTGGGAATTGATGCCACCGGTTTTGATTCAGTTAAGGGATGGGTGAGGGTTTCTTTTCCAAAAGACTCTTTTTCCAGGATGCAAAGCCTGCTGAAGAAGGGACAAACAGGAAGTGAAATGAGAATCAAAGGTAAGATGTTTTCCGGATCAGGGGAGGGGGCTTTTTTCACCCAGTTAGATTGGGTAAAGGAACAGTGTCAAGCTAAATTAGAATTCCTCCCTTCTCCAGGGACGTTAAATTTATATGTTGACAGCCAAAGCTTAGGCATCCTTAAAAAGTTGCAAGAGGCAGAAGGTATATCCTTAATACCACCAACCCCTGAATTTTGCCAGGCTAAATGTTTCCCAGTATTAATTGGTTCTATGAGAGGAGCTATTATTATCCCACAGGCGGAGCACTTTACCGACAAAGTACACCCCCCAGAAGTTATCGAGATTATCGCTCCTGTTAATATCAAAGAGTCGCTTCTTGCCAAGGATGGCGATGAAATATGGGTGGAGCTAGAAACTTTGTAGGTTAAGGGAGTTTATGAGCCTTATGCCAGTGAAGAGAAAGGAATTGAGGGAGGTAGTTCTGGAATACCTAAATAAGCACAATACAATGACCTTGGCTACTGCCCGAGACAATGTTCCTTGGGCGGCAACGGTATTTTACGCTAATGATGGCTTTATCCTTTATTTTATATCTAACCCCAATAGTAGTTTGCATTGTCAGAATATCGGGCGTAACCCCCATGTGGCTATCACAATAGACGAGGATTACCCACTTAAAGCTGCAAACGACTGGAGGAAGGTAAGGGGCATTCAAATGGAAGGGATAGCGGAGATGCTTACACATGAAGAAGAAATATACCAAGCTGTGAAAGTATATACTGAGAAATACCCCTTTACTTCCGTCTATTTAAAATCAATTTTTTCCTTCCCCGGGGTTGTATCTTTTCTTAATAAACTAGTCGAGAAACTAAAACTTATCCCCGATTTTGCTGCCTCCCCGGAAAATAGGTTCTACAAGGTGGCCCCAACCAAAGTTTGGTTTGTGAATAATGAGACCAGCTTTGAAAAACGCCAGGAAGTTATACTTTGAGACAATTCATAGCGTAAGTCATAAAATGAGCCGGCGATAAATGTAGTAAGTTCTTTGAGTTGACATCTTTGATGAAAGAGCACTCAGGCTGAAGGTGAAAGTTACTAGTGGGATAGGTTTATTGATGGCATACTTATATCCAAGATTTGAAATCCTCCTCTTTGACTTCGAGGGCACTTTGGTGGATTTTCAGTGGGACTTAGAGGGTGCTCTCAGTGAGGTTAAGAGAGGGCTTGCCAAATTAGGCTTTGACCTTCTCCCTTTTGCAGAGGATAATTATGCCGTCTTGAGAAACAAAGCCATTATGTTAGCTCCTGAAAGAGGGCTGGATAAAAAGGAGGTGGGGAATAAAATTGATGCAATTTATGACCGTTATGACCTGGATGCTTTGTCTCATTGGTCTTTACTAACGGGGGTAAAAAGCCTCCTTCTTTGCTTGAGAGATAAGGGGGAGTTCAAACTGGGTGTGGTGACTAATATGAGTAAGAAGGTGATAGAGAAAGCGTTAGTCAAGTTTGGGTTGAAAGGATTGTTTGACATCGTTATCACCCGCAACGACGTAGAGTTAATGAAGCCGAGCGGGGAGGGAATAGAAATGGCAGTCAAGCGGTTGAGGGGCAAAAAATCCTCGTCCCTCTTTATAGGCGATAGCGTGACAGATATCCTAGCAGCGAGGGATGCCGGGGTAAAGGTGGCAATAGTCCTAGGGGGAGAAAGCGATCCTCTATCTATAGCTGAAACGTCTCCCGATTACTTATGGCGGTCTATAGAAGAATTAAAAGGACCTTTCTTTAAAGTAGGCAAACTGCTGGTCAAGGATAGGTCGCCCCTTTACAACATGAGAAGCAAATGAAGGTAAGAAAATAGCAAGGAGGTTAGTTAAGATGTCCCAAGGACGCCAAATTTACTGGAACCCAATTCTTGAAGCACTACCTACAAAGTACAATCTATTGACATTTCAAATATGATGTATTAATCTTCAAACTAAGGAGGGCACCGTTATGTAAGGAAAGTAAATTGGATAATGAATACATGGCTTGAAATTTTGAGGAAAGGAGGAAGGTAGCAGTGAAAAGGTTTCTGATAGTAGCGGGTGTGTTAGTTCTGGCGTTAACGGTGGCAGCACTGCCATTTATGGGTGCTTGTGCTCCAGCGCCAGAAATCCCTGATGAAATTCGTATAGGCGATACTGTGTCCTTTACGGGCAAGTATGCAGCCTTTGGTCAGGGTAGATTTGGGGCGGAAGCGGCTGTCGAGGATATCAACAAGCTGGGGGGAGTATATGTAGAAGAGTATGGAACTAAAATACCCCTCAGATACATAGCCCTTGATACGGGCAGCGACATGCTCAAGGTAGCGCCTCTTGCCGAAGACCTGGTTCTCACCGAAAAGGTGCACTTCATGGGAACGATTCTGGAGCCGCCAGAGATGCGCCTTGGTATGGCAGATGTGGCTGACAAGTATCAGATACCATCCATTCCCGGAGTCGGTCCTTTTGAATCCTGGATGGGTATTAAGGAGGCAGCTGAGGCAGAGTGGAAATACACCTGGCCGTATTGTTTTGCTGTCGGCGCTCCAACTGTGCCGGGAGATTTTCGGGAAGGTAAAAAAGGATATTCGATGATGGCGACATATTTCGGTGCTCTGGAGGAATTTGGTGCCTTGACCAACAAGAAAATAGCTGTCGCTGCCCTTGATGACCTCGACGGCAACGCGTGGTACAGCGGCTTTACTGACTATGCAACAGGGATAGGTTATGATTGTTACCGTGCCGAAGACCGATTTGGCATATTCCCTCCGGGAATTACTGACTTCACGCCCGTAATAGAGGAGTGGAAGGACTTTGGCGCAGAAATGATCTGGTGCAATTCTCCCGGGTTTCATTTTGGGATAATGTGGAAGCAATGCCATGTGCTGGGCTTTCAGCCCAAGGCGGTTTTCGCGACGAGGGGAGCACTTTTCTTCCGTGATGTAGAGGCCTGGGGCGGTGACCTGCCGCACGCTGTCGGTATGGAACTTTTCTGGGATCCATCAATTCAAGGTGCCGTCGGTATTGGTGACACCACTCCCCAATCGCTAGCACAAAGATGGCTTGACGCGACCGGAGAACCGTTGAACCAGGGTATAGGCTTCGCTTATATGGGAGTGCAGGTATTTATTGATGCCATTGAGAGAGCCGGCACACTTGACGGAGCTGCCATTGTGGCCGCTTTAGATGAAACCGATATGAACACGATGTGGGGGCGTGTCGCGTTTGAAGAAGGGACACAGTGTCACCGGTTCCCAGTCCAATTTGGCCAGTGGGTGAAGACGGATAAACCATGGGTATGGGAATATGAGTGCGTCCTTTCCTTTAACGACTTCTTACCGGCGACGGCTGAGTTTATATTCCCCATGCCTTACCCAGACTAAACCAGACATGAATAAATCAAGCAGGGCCTGGGCTGGCGTGTAGTCCAAGCCCTGCTTGATGCAATCGGAAGGGCAGGCACACTCGGTTGAGCCTAGCCTAATAAAGAAACGCGGTTGCCGCTAACTTCCAGTCAGTGGAGAAAGCCAGACAAGGAGAAAAAGGTGGTGACATGGAAGCACCGATTCTTTCAGTGGCAGATATGAATAAGCATTTCGGAGGGTTGGCGGCGGTTAGAGACATGAGTTTTGATGTTCAGGCGGGTGAAGCCATTGGTTTGATGGGCCCAAACGGTGCTGGCAAGTCAACACTATTAAATCTCATATCTGGTGAATACAAGCCAGACTCTGGAACAGTAAAGTTCAAAGGGCATGACATCACGGGTCTAGCCCCACATAGAATCTGTCACCTTGGAATTGCTCGAACTTTTCAGATTCCTCAGCCCTTTGTCAATTTAACCGCTCAGCAAAACATCGTGGTGGTGGCAGAATATGGAAGAGGCCTGGGGAAAGCTGCCGCTGAGAGTGAAGCTACCAAACTACTTGATATGGTAGATCTTTTAGAAAAGAAAGACGTGTTCGCTAGAGATTTGGCGTCGATAACTCTGAAAAGGCTCGAATTAGCTAGAGCCTTAGCCACCAGCCCAACACTACTGCTGCTTGATGAAGTGGCGGCAGGCTTAACCGAAGAGGAAATCCCACGGATACTGGAGATCTTACAACGGGTACGTGAAAAGAGTATAACATATATATTAATCGAGCATGTTATGAGAGTAATGATAAAGGCAGTTGATAGGATTATGGTGATGGATAAGGGCGTGAAAATCGCCGAAGGCACACCGAACGAGGTAATGGAAGACAGTGAGGTAATTGAGGCCTACTTGGGTGAGTCGGTATAAACGAGAGATATTGTTTATCATCACAGTAAGATAGGGGAAAATAAAGCCAAGAAATGCCTGAAGAGACATTGCTGAAAGTTAGCCATATAGATGCATTTCACGGGAGCTTCCAAGCCCTGTGGGATGTATCGCTGGCAGTTAAACCCGGAGAAATTGTCGCTATTATTGGCGCCAATGGCTCGGGCAAATCCACCCTGCTGGACACAATATCGGGCTTAGTGCATCCAGCGAGGGGCAGTATTGAATTTGAGGGGAAGAATATCTCCGCATTGGAACCTTTCCACATAGTTGACCTTGGCATCTCCCAAGTTCCGGAAGGAAGAAGGGTTTTCCCCGACCTGACCGTTTTAGAGAATCTAATAATAGGTTCCTATAATCGTCAGGCAAGGTCTAAGAGAGCACAAAATCTGCAAAGGGTTTACCAGCTCTTCCCGGTACTAGAAGAGAGGAAGACTCAACTGGCTAAGACACTGAGCGGGGGGGAGCAACAGATGTTGGCGCTAGGGCGGGGCTTAATGTCAAACCCAAAAATTATCCTCCTTGATGAAATGTCCCTTGGCCTTGCCCCCTTATTAATTAATGAACTGTATAGAGTTTTGGGGGAGATTAGGGAAAGGGGCATTACTATTTTATTTGTCGAACAGAATGTAAGGCGAAGCCTCGTCGAAGCGGATAGAGCCTACATTATGGAAGCAGGGCGTGTTGTTTTAAGCGGCAATGCCGCGGAACTTCGGGAGGAAGAGAAAGTTAAAAAAGCCTACTTTGGTGCCTGAA
>JAUWYK010000074.1 GCA_030615865.1 Dehalococcoidia bacterium | reverse complement strand
TTAACCTCCTAGCTTTAACTCAACTCGCGCCCCAATTTTTTGGAAATTTCTATTAGTATTTCTCGGTCTTGAGGTAGACCATCTTTGAGTTGAAGCACCTGTTTTGATTCAAGAACACGACCATCCATGGAGACATATTTACCCTCCCTTTCCGCCCATATCGGTGAGGGCAGAACTACGTCAGCCATAGATGTAACCGGTGAGTGGTAGCTTGCTTGCACTACCAAAAAATCTATTCTCCTTAGCCAACTCAATAATTCATCTCCCCCAAGCTCGTCGGCAAGAAGGAGATACAGTGCCTTCAGCTTATCCTGCTTTATACCCTTGGCTAACCCCAGCTCCCAGGCACCGCGACTATTAGCACGCGGTTTAAGCGAGATAACCCTGAGCTTGTCTCCAACCTGATTTCCGGTTATATTAGCCAGATTCAAGATAGCAGTAACCAAGCTGGCATCATGCCTTTTTAGTAACTCTTCTCCATAGACAATGACCCCACACTCAGCCCGGCCATAAATTTCCGCTACTAATTCCAACCTCTCCTTCTCTATGCCGGTGGTCCTGACCACTTCACCTATTTCGTACCCGCCGACAGATTGAACGAGCTCAGCCCTGGGCTTTTCTGGCACGACTAGACCCTTGTCGATAAGAACCTTTGTCAGACCGCTGAGGAGGACTCCTTCACTACCCACCCTTGGTTTAAGCCAAATGTCAGTCCAAAGAGGGAAAACATCCCGAGATGGGTCTATTACTATGAGCTTTGTCTTCCTTTGGCTCACAGCTCGACGAACCAGAGTACTAACGATGGGATTGGCACTCTCAGGGTCAGCACCGACTACAATAATGCAATCTGCCTCCAGTATACTCTCGATGGGACACTCTATGCCTAATCCCTTTCCATTATTCTGAAACTGCTTAATGCCCTTACTAATTATCCGGTAGCTTTCTCCGTCCAGTGTATCAATTGAGTCGCTACCTACCACCTCAGAGATAAATTTATTAAATAAAGAAAGAATCTCATTTGGAATCCTGGTGGATATCATACCAGCAAGGTCGCCCTTCGCTTCTGCCAATCTCTTGCCGATTACCTCCACTGCGCTATCTAGGCTACATTCCTCTAGCTCGCCTTGCCCACCTCGCAGCAAAGGAGAGGTAATCCTGGGTGGGGTTGGCTCAAGCAATCCAAAACGCCCAATCCGGCACAGGGCACCTCTCGGATCAACTAAGCTAGGTGCTTCAATCCTTACCAGGTTATTATCTTTCACCAATGCATTTAATTCACAGCCCACTCCACAGGCAGGACAAACGGTTTTTATCTGTTGACACTCGTCAGTTTTGCCTTTGTAAAGATTGATTTTATTAAAAATAGCACCGGTAGGACACGCCTGAACACAGGCACCGCAGACGAGGCAAGATGATTCGCCTACTGATTGCTCCAAGTCAGCAGACACCAAGGTTTTCCAGCCTCGCTGACTGAAACTTAAAGTATGACTGGCGGCTACTTCGCTACAGGCTCGAAGACACCTGCCACAAAGAATACAGCGGTTATGGTCAATTACTAAGTAGTCACTTAATGAATCCACGAGTAAAGAAGGAAAGGTATAAGGGTAACGCACATTATCCATCTGGTATCGGTAGGCTAGTTTCTGTAGCTCACAGTCTCCGCTCTGCTCGCAAAACATGCAAAAATGATTGCGCTCAGTGAAGATGAGCTCAAGTATCTGGCGGCGATATCTCTCCAGTTGTTCCGTGTGGGTTTTCACCACCAGCCCATCTCTAGCCGGATAGGTGCAGGCAGGAACCGGTCTTCTCTCCCTCTCTATTTCCACCACGCACATTCGGCAAGCCCCGACATCGCTTAATCCTTCAAGGTGACAGAGAGTAGGCACGTCAATGCTATTAGCCTGACAAATTTCAAGAACGGTGTCTCCAGCTTTCCCTTTAACCTGTTTACCATTAATTGTTAAAGTGACCTCATTCATTGCTTACTCTCCAACCTCAAGGTCGCATCTAAGACATCTTGACGCCTCTTCTATAGCTTCATCCTCTACTATCAAAATCGGTTTCATCCTTTCACCTCCTTTCATTTTTCCTTACCTTGTATACGTATTACCTTTGTCCCTTGCAGAACGGGTTCAGGCACTTTCACTCCGGAAAGTTTAGTAACAGCGCCGAAGCGTGGCGGACACATCTCAAGACAAGTGCCACATTTGGTGCATTTGTCCTGGTCAATAACATGAACTAGGTTTTTACCACCAGTGATGGCATTTACCGGGCAATTTCGGAGACAAATCATACAGGCCTGACACTTCTCCGGCTCGATGTAGTAGGATATCAGTGCTTTACAGACGCCGGCTGGACAGCGTTTCTGCTCGATATGAGCCTCACACTCCTCACGGAAGTGGCGCAGTGTGGTTAAAACCGGATTCGGACTTGTTTGCCCTAAACCACACAGGGAAACTGAAGCAACCATCTCTGCCAGTTCTTCCAGCGTATCCAGGTCTTCTAATGTTGCTTCTCCCAGGCTGATCTTATTTAGAATCTCCAGCATCTCGGGAATCCCCGCCCGACAAGGAGTACATTTACCACAGGACTCGTCCCTGGTGAATTGGAGGAAAAACTTGGCCACATCCACCATACAGCTATCCTCATCCATCACCACGAGTCCACCAGACCCCATAATTGCCCCTAGAGCGGTAACAGCTTCATAATCAACAGGCGTATTGAGATGCCTAATAGGAATAACACCACCAGAGGGTCCGCCTATCTGAACTGCCTTAAACTTCTTCCCATCGGGTATTCCCCCACCAATATCGAATACGATTTTGCCCAGCGGCGTCCCCAGAGGAACTTCCACTAGCCCGGTGTCATTTATCTTTCCCACCAAGCATAGGGTCTTTGTGCCCTTGTTCCTCTCGTTGCCGACTGAGGCAAACCAATCAGCCCCTCTAAAAATAATCTGGGGGATATTTGCCCAGGTCTCTACATTATTGATGGTGGTAGGCTTGCCAAAAAGCCCTCCGCCCACATTCGCTGGAAATGGGGGTCGTTGACGGGGATTTCCCCTTTCCCCTTCAATAGAGCCGAGAAGGGCGGTTTCCTCACCACAGACAAAAGCACCAGCACCGGGGAAAAGATCTATATTGAACTCAAAGTCGGTTCCCAAGATATCCTTGCCCAGAAGCCCATATTCTCGGGCCTGGGCAATGGCATGGCTTAGGGTTTCAATGGCCAGGGGGTATTCAGCTCGGATATAGGCATAGCCCTGGTGAACATTTCCTATAGCATAAGCTCCGATAGTCATCCCCTCGATGACCGAATGGGGATTGCCTTCCAGGACTGCCCGGTTCATATAAGCACCGGGGTCGCCTTCGTCACCATTACAAACTATGTATTTCTCCTCACTGGGCGCGCTGCGAACGAACCCCCACTTTATGGCTGTGGGGAAGCCGGCTCCTCCCCGACCCCGCAACCCCGATTTTCCAACCTCCTCAATGACCTCATCCGGTTTCATCTGGGTCAAGATTCTAGCCAGGGCTTGATAGCCATCTCGGGCGATATACTGCTCAATATCCATTGGGTCGAGGTCTTGGTTATGCATTATCCTTATCTCTTGAAGCTTAAACAAGGGCGCATCCAGAGCCAATGTCCATTCCTTAATCGGCTTTCCCCCTATAAGATGTTCCTCAACAATTCGGGGAACCCTGTCCTCATCAAGGTCACAATAGATCGTTCTTCCATTTCTAGGGTCAATAACCGTCGTCACTGGCTCTCGTCCACAGAGCCCTATACACGCTGCTCTCAATACAACCACGTCTGATAACTGGTGGGTCTCTACTTCACGAACAAAAGCTTCCAAAACATTATTTGCCCCTGAAGCGATGCCGCATGTTCCCAGATGAGCCTTGACCTGAATCTTCTTCTCAAGTTCTACCAGCCTTGTTTGAGCTTGCTCCCTTAAAGCTTGTAACTCTTTTACTGATGTAAGCCGCTTCACTTTACACTTCTCCTATTTGTAAAAACTCAGGATATCCTTTACCTGGCTGGGTTTGACCTTTCTATGAACATCCTCCCCAACAGCCATTACTGGGGATAGACCACAGCAGCCCAGGCAGCGGACAATTTCCAGAGAAAATCTACCATCACCAGTAATTCCCTCAGGTTCAAGGCTCCACTCCTTCTTTAAGGTATCCAGGATCCTCTGCCCCCTCTTAACATAGCAACTGGTACCCATACATACTTGAATAACATACTTACCCTTGGGCACCATAGAAAAGAAGTGATAAAAACTGATAATCCCATATACCTCGCTGAGAGGAATCTTTAAATCTCTGGAGATAGTCTTTATTACCGGTGCTGGAAGATAGCCAATTAGCCCTTGTGCCTGCTGCAGTACCCGAATAAGGGCACCAGCCTGTCCTTGGGTATCATTAATTATCCCCTGAATTTCTCTGAAGATCCTTCCAGCGTACCCAGCCCCCGCCCCTCTCTCTGGGCGCACCTCACTTTCGACTACTCCCATTTCCATGCTTATGCCTCCTGCTGTGATACTAATTATTAGTTCGTTTGGTCAAATTGAACTTTCTTGCCGCATCATAATACGAGAGGGCATGTATCGCCTTTTCAGCTCACCTCGGTTCTGCTTTCACGACGTGATTGAATCCCTTGCCAAGAAGCTTTATCTCTATCGGTTCGCCCCGGCCCCATCTCTTGTAAACCCGGCACACCCGACAGATATCGGTATTATGGCCTCTTTGACCATCATCAAGAAGCTTCGAGTAAGTCCCCTCAATCTGCCAGCACGGTACGCCCCGATGTTTAAACGCCGGGCACTCATTTCTTATCGCTTCCGGACAACGTAACATCTCCCAACACGGTGTCTTTCCTTCCCAGAAGCCGAGAGTTGGTTCTGCCAGAATACTGCCTTTAACTTCACTAATAGCCCTCTCTATCTCAGCAATGTCCTCGAAGGTAGTAATGCCCCTCAGGATCTCTCCTAACTGCTCTATCATTTTCGTCTTCATCATCTTCCCGGTGAAAGCCTTAGGCAATACTTCCACCTCATCATATTGGAAGCCGTAAATCTTGCTTTTACGTTCACCAGAGAGTACCTTGACCCATACTGGGTAGACAGTATACTTTTCAAACTCCTGAATTTGCATCTCTACTATCTCCCCATGCTCACCTACGAGCTCTGGCATTGAATCACACTTCTTGATTTCGACTACGCCACCTATTTTCACTGCCCTTAGAGCATCTTCTAACTGTTCCACCACTTTCATCTTGGTCACCTTTCCCTCTTCTTCCGCACCAACACTTGGAACGCCCCTCAGGATCTCTTCTAATTGCTCCACCATTTTCGTCTTCATCATCTTCCCGGTGAAAGCCTTAGGTAATACTTCCACCTCATCATATTGGAAGCCGTAAATCTTGCCTTTACGTTCGCCAGAGAGCATCTTGACCCATACCGGGTAGACAGTATATTTTTCAAACTCCTGAATTTGCAGACGTACTATCTCCGCATGCTCACCTACCACCCCTGGTATTGCATCACACTTCTTGATTTCGACTACGCTACCTATTTTCATTACCCTTTCCTCCTCTCCTACTACTGGATTAATCTCTGCTATTCCCATTGCTCTTTCCTCCCTTCCCCATTATTTGTCCCCTCTTCCCTCTACCAACCTACCTTCATTTAATACCATACTAGGTCTAGCGTCATCCGCCTTAGTGCCTATTTTCCATTGCGCCTTAACGCAACTATTCAGTTGCCTACTAGGCATTCTTGCTTAGGCATTCCCACTTAGCTGATATCCTTATGCTGAAGTTGAATATACTGCTCAAACGGCTTATACTGATAGTAGGGAAAGAGGCTATGAATACCATCAGGATTCTACTTGCTGAAGACCATGTGGTAGTCCGGCAAGGTACCCGTCAACTACTAGAGCGCGAACCAGACTTTGAAATTGTCGGTGAAGCGGGCGATGGTGAAGAGGCGGTCCGATTGGCCAGCCAACTAAAGCCCGAGGTGGTCATCATGGATGTCGCTATGCCCAAATTGAGTGGCATAGAGGCTACTAAGCAAATCAAGGCTATCTTGCCGGCAACCATAGTGCTTGTGCTCACTGGTTACGATTATGATGAATATGTTTTTAGCATGCTGGAAGCGGGTGCTGCCGGGTATCTACTGAAGAACGTGAGTGGTAGCGAGTTGATTCGTGCCATCCGAGCAGTTTATGCTGGAGAGCCAATGATTCATCCTGCAATCCTGAGCAAGCTAATGACTCGCTTCAAAACTCCAGTTGCTGGATCACCATCGGTTCGTCCTCTACACGTTTTGAGCGAACGTGAGACGGAAGTACTCAAGATAGCTGCCAAAGGTATGAGCAATAAGAATATCGGCAACGCACTCTTTATCAGCGAGCGTACTGTCCAAGCCCATATGAGGAGCATCTTCAATAAATTGGGAGTGGGTTCCCGTTCTGAAGCAATACTATATGGTCTGAAAAAAGGGTGGTTTACTATTGACGACCTACCTTGAGAAATCAACACTTGGGCTTTACCGATGAGACTCATACGAAATGGCATTTTTTGGCTTATCATTATCTTTTTTACACTTTGCTGTCTACTTCACTATGCTGAGCTAATAGGTATCCCCGGTACACTCTTCCCCAGCCTTCACTTTGGTCTGACCCGACATAGCCTGGACCGTATTCTTTTTTTGTTGCCCGTAATCTATTCGAGTTTCACCTTCGGACGAAAGGGGGCTTTGATCACTTCTTTAGCTGCCTTGGCAGCTATGCTACCCAGAGCCATTTTTATCTCGCCTGCCCTGGGAGACGCCCTTGTAGAGACCGGAGGTATCCTTGTTATAGGTATAGTAGCTTCGTGGGAGATCTGGACGCGAGCACAGGAAAGGGATAAAACCAAAGCTGCTTTGGCTGAACTACACTCGGCACACGAGGTTCTTCAGCGTTATGTTCAGTCGGCGAGGAGGGACGAAAAACGTCGGACTATACTTAGCACTATCTCTGCTCTGCTAGGTGCATCCCTTCAGCTTGAGAAAACCTTACAGATGGCCATACACATGGTATCAGAGCTAATGGAAGTAGAGGTAACCCTGATATTTTCTCTGGATGAGGAAAACAACAAGCTAAAGCTCGTTGCCTATGAAGGTGTATCCGATGAATTCGCCCGGGCTGTAGATGGGCAAGAGATTGGCAGTGGCTATTACGGAGAGGTAGCCAAGACGTCCCAACCCATGGTAGTAGACAATACCTCTAATGACCGCAAGCTGATCCCGCCTGAGATTAGTAAGATGCGAATTCAAACTCAGCTCGTTGTGCCAATGATTATCAGAGACCAAATTAGGGGTGTGCTCTGCGTAGCCATGCGCCGTCCCCGGCAATTCGCTATAGAAGATATTGAGTTGCTCACCGGTGTTGGTGCTCAAATAGCCACCGCTATAGAAAATGCTCGCCTCTACGAGAAAGAGCGCCTTGTGGCACAACAATTAGCCGTTTCGGAAAGGAATTATCGGCAATTATTTGAAAATGCCAATGATGCCATCTGGGTTCACGACTTGCAAGGCAACATTACCGCTGCCAATGAGGCAGCGGCAAAACTCGTGGGATACGACATAATAGAGATGGGGAAAATGAATGTGAGGGAGTTTCTATCAGATGAAAGCCTTAATATAGCCGGCCAAATTCGGCACAAACTATTGGCAAAGGAAGCTGTGGAACAACCCTACGAGCAAAGCTTAATCAGGAAGGACGGCACCGAGGCAATTTTAAAGTTGACTACTAGTTTAGTTACTGAGAATGGGAAACCCATTGGTTTTCAGCACATAGCCAGAGATGTAACCGAAGAGAGGAGGATGCAGGATAGCCTGCGTTACTATCTCAGCCACGTTACTAAAGTTCAGGAAGAGGAACGTAGGCGCATTGCTCGCGAGCTTCATGATGATACAAGTCAAGCTCTCTACGCCCTTTCCCGCCAGGTGGACAACTTCGCCCGCAACAATTCTCGTCAGGCGCCGAACACTACTGCATTTCTGAAAGAATTACAAGAGCAATTGAACAAAACATTACAGGGTATACGCCGTTTCACCCAGGAGTTGCGTCCATCCATGTTAGACGATTTAGGCCTATTAGCAACGTTACGATGGCAGGTTAGTGACCTCGAAAAACAGTCTGGGGTAGAAGTGCGCTTAACAGTTATAGGCATCGAGCGGCGTTTCTCAGCGGAGATGGAACTAACAATTTTCCGTATTGTTCAAGAAGCACTAAGAAATGTCGAGAAGCATGCCCAAGCTTCAAAAGTGGAGGTCAAGATAGAATTTTGCGAAGGCAAAACAAAGATATCTATCGGCGACAACGGTAAGGGATTTGATTCGGGAAGAAGCCTAGCCGATCTGCCCCGTGAAGGCAAGCTTGGCATTGCTGGAATGGAAGAGAGAGTGCGTTTACTAAATGGCAATATGAGGATTGAATCCAAACCAGATAAAGGTACTAAAGTGATGATAGAAGTACCCATATGAATATTAAACAACTTCTCCGATCTTGTACCTTTATCCTGACCAATAAAGCTGGCTAGGTTTGCTTACTTTTTAAACATTGTGGCTTTTTGTTACATCGAAATGCGGGCTACTAGGAAGAGGTCGGTTGGTGCGCTAAATTTACCTATGCCTCTTAGCCATACAGATGACAACTAGGCGATTCTAGTATCTTCGCTGTCTTCCTCCACTAAACCCACCACCTCTTCTGTTGTCTGTCCGAGGACGAGCTTCATTGACAACGATGGTCCGCTCTTTTAGTGTTTTCCCGTTAAGGCTTGTGATTGCAGCTTCGGCCTCAGATTTTGATGCCATTTCAACAAAACCAAACCCTTTGGGCCGCCCACTAATC
>JAUWYK010000099.1 GCA_030615865.1 Dehalococcoidia bacterium | reverse complement strand
ATGTACGAAGAGAACCCGGCGTTGGAACTCTACCGCAAGGAGGTTTATGTTATCCCCACCGCCAGTTCGGTTCGTGGTATGAAAGAGGCCATTCCTAGAATGGCCGACTTCGTGCGGAAATTGGGCCTGGGTCAAGAAATTGGCCTTCCACAAGAGGGAGGTTACTTCCCCCGTGGCATCAGGGTCAATCAATTTGTCAGTCGAACTGGGGCCGAGAGGGCGGTAGACATGCTCCTGTCCAAACTAAGGGGGAAACCATTCCAGACTGAGTATTCAATGCCTACCTTTGAGCGTGTTCCTGCTAGCCCTGCGATTAGGGACCTGCGCTCAACTACGATAGCCCTGGTGACCTCGGGAGGAATAGTGCCATTAGGTAACCCGGACCGAATAGAGGCTGCCAGTGCTTCCAAGTTTGCCGAATACAATATCGCCGGAGTGGATGACCTAACCTCAGATGCCTACCAGACGTGTCATGGTGGCTATGATCCAACTTACGCTAACGCTGATCCGGATAGGGTTCTGCCATTGGACGCTATGCGCTCCCTGGAGAAGGATGGCACCATTGGTAAACTGTATGACGTCTACTATGTCACCGTAGGTAATGCCACTTCGGTTGCTAATTCTCAGAAGTTTGGCAAGGCGATTGCAGAGAAGTTGAAGGCGGTCGATGTTGATGGGGTGATTCTCACCTCCACCTGAGGCACCGATACACGTTGCGGTGCAACGTTAGCAAAAGAGATAGACAGGGTAGGATTGCCTGTGGTGCATGTGGCTTCAATAGTGCCCATCTCGTTGACCGTGGGGGCTAATCGTATTGTGCCCGCCGTGGCTATCCCTCATCCTTTAGGCAATCCCGAATTGCCAAAAGATGAGGAGAGGGAGCTGCGTCTCAACTTGGTTAAGAAGGCGCTGCGAGCCCTGCAGGTGGAAGTAGAAAAACAGACCGTGTTTGAGGAATAGTCGGCACAGGGTTTGCGCTGTATCGCATACCCTCTGCACCTTGGCACTGTGCCTTTTGACAAGGGTGGGATAGTGCTATAATATTTTCAAGCTGGGCACAAAAACAACCAACTTTCCAACTATCAAATTAAAGTGGAGGCGGATAGGCTCTGGTGGGCTTCTCGGACTTCAAATCCGCTGGCGGTAATGCAAATTGCCGCGGGGGGTTCGATTCCCTCCCCCTCCGCCATTTATTTAAGTAAGCTATAATATATAGGGAATGAAACGTAGTCATAAGGACTTTAGACAGAAGTAAAACAAGCATCAGTGACTACAAAATTTACCCTAAACCGCTTCACAGTTAAAGAAATGAGGTGAAGGGATGCCAGATGAGATTATCCGTTTAACTAGTTTGGCTAAGCAAAGTGGCTGAGGGGGCAAAGTAAGCCTTAGCGGCTTGACACAGGTTCTGTGCCACATGGATATAAGATATGACCCTAATGTAATGGTAGGCTTAGGAGTTCCTGATGATGCGGGAGTCTATCAACTCAGTGAGGAACTTGCCTTGGTTCAAACAGTTGATTTTTTCTCTCCCAATGTTGATGACCCCTATAGCTTTGGTGCCATTGCTGCTGCTAACGCTTTGAGTGATATATACGCTATGGGAGGCCGTCCTATTGTCGCTTTAAATGTCATTTGCTTTCCGGAAAAGAAGCTCCCGTTAAACATTATGGAAGAGATTCTGAGGGGTGGTGCTGACAAAGCTGCGGAAGCTGGTATCAGCATAATAGGCGGACATAGTCTCAAAGATGAGGAACCGAAATATGGCCTTTGTGTAACTGGGCTGGTCCACCCTCAGAAGATAATAACTAATGCTAAGGCAAGGGGTGGAGATGCCCTGGTCTTAACTAAACCCATAGGTCTTGGAATTATTAATGCGGCAATTAAGGCTGGGATAGCCAGTGATGAGACTACTCAACAAGCCATAGAGCTCATGAGTCAGCTAAACAGGAAGGCAAGTGAGGTAATGATAGAAATCGGGGTCAACGCCTGTACTGATGTTACTGGATTTAGCCTTTTAGGCCATCTTTATGAGATGACATCAGCCAGCGGAGTAGGAGCATATATAAGTTTATCTAAAGTCCCTATTATTCCTCAAGCTTGGCAATTACTAAAAGAAATGAACATCCTTCCCGGCACTCGTGCCAATTTAGCTTTCTTAGAGGGAAAAATCGATTGGGACTCAAATATCTCTTCCGGTGAACAGGTCATGCTCTGCGATGCCCAAACCTCTGGCGGCTTGCTCATTGCCGTAACCAGGGATAGAAGCGGCCAGCTTTTGGAAGCTTTGCACTCAGCTGGTATACCTGTAGCTACAGAGATTGGTGAAATTATTTCCGATGAGAACAGAAGAATAAGGGTGAGAAAGAAATGAAACAGACCGCTGTAAACGAGGAGTTGCGCAAGCTTCCATCCATAGAGAAAATCTTGGAAAGAGAAGAAATTCAAGCTGAAGTGGATGAGTACTCACGGGTATTGGTTACCCAGGCAGTACAGGAAGTGATTGCAACAATTCGTAAGCAGCTTTTGCAGGGTGCTGCTTGTCCATCCGGAGATGAGATAATAGAGAAAATTAAGCAGTACTTAGCTCAAGAGGGGTTAGCCCTTTTACGACCTGTAATCAATGGCACCGGGGTAATCTTACATACCAATCTCGGCAGAGCTCCCTTATCTCAGGAAGCCCTAGCCTCTGTGGTAACCTCTAGCCAAAATTATTGCAACTTAGAGTATGACCTCTTTCTAGGTGAGCGAGGAAGACGGGCTCAAGGTGTCGAGAAGTTGCTCTGCACCCTCACCGGAGCCGAGTCTGCCTTGGTGGTTAATAATAATGCGGGAGCTGTCTTTCTTATATTAACCGCCTTGGCTAGAGGGAGGGAAGTTATTATTTCACGGGGGGAATTGGTTCAAATTGGTGGCGGTTTTCGCATCCCGGAAATTCTGGAGCAGAGTGGAGCCTACCTCCGAGAGGTGGGAACTACCAATCAAACTTACCTTGAGGATTATGAAGCAGCTATCAATGAGAATACCGGTGTATTACTTAAGGTTCATCAAAGTAACTTTAGGATGAGTGGCTTTACTCACTTTGCCACCATTTCAGAACTCAAGGCTTTGGGTAAAAGACATAATTTACCTGTGGTTGAGGATCTGGGTAGCGGTGCCCTTCTACCTACAGAACAGTTTGGCCTGGAGCACGAGCCGATGGTCCAGGAGGCAATAGCCGAGGGTATTGATGTAGTTTGCTTCAGTGGGGATAAGCTCCTGGGAGGGGCACAGGGGGGAGTCATCTTAGGGAAACGGCAGTACCTGGATAAAATTCGCAAGCATCCCCTGCTACGAGCCCTGCGAATTGGGAAAATGACTACCATCACTCTACAACTCACTTTGCTACACTATTTGAAGAAAGAAGCAATTGAGAAAATCCCGGTGTGGCAGATGCTCAACTACCCAATTCAGAAGATAGCATCTAGAGCAGAAAAGATATCAAAAAAATTAACTGACTTAGGCGTGGTTTCATCAACCTATGATGGCTTTAGCACTGTAGGCGGTGGTTCGTTACCGGACCAGACTTTACCGACTAAACTGATATCGGTAGAGCCACCGTATGCTGTAGAGGATTTTGCCAGGAGACTGCGCTTCTCATCACCACCTCTTCTCGGTCGGATTGAAGATAACCGTTTTGTTATCGACCCACGCACTATCATGCCCTCTTTAGATATAACGGTGATTAAAGTAATCCAAAACACGCTGATTTAAGCGGGTTAGAGCAATGTTTGTTATTGGTACAGCCGGCCATATCGACCATGGCAAGTCTGCCCTCGTTCTAGCGTTGACTGGCATAGACCCCGACCGCTTACCTGAGGAAAAGAAACGAGGAATGACTATTGACTTAGGTTTCGCCTGGTTTTCGCTCCCCTCTGGGGAAATAATAGGCATTGTTGATGTGCCGGGACATAAAGATTTTATAAGCAATGTGATCCCTGGAGTAGCGGGCTTTGATGCTGCACTTCTAGTTATTGCTGCCGATGATGGATGGATGCCCCAGACAGAGGAGCACGTGCAAATCCTGAATTTCTTTGGTATAAAACAGGGGATTGTTGCCTTAACCAAGGTTGATCTAGTAGATGATCCTCACTGGCTAGATTTAATGGAAGAGGATATACGAAGAAGACTGGAGGGGACAAGATTATCTGATGTCCCCATAGTTAGGGTAAGTGCTAGAGAAGGAACCAACATCGCCGAATTAAAAAGAGGTATTGAGGAGCTAGTTTCAAAGATAACCCCAAGAAGGGATATAGGTAAACCGCGCTTACCGGTAGATCGTGTCTTTACTATAAAGGGAAGCGGGACTGTGGTGACCGGAACCCTTATCGATGGCTCTCTATCACAAGGTGAGAAGGTAGTCATCTTCCCCAAAAACTTGCACACCCGCATTAGAGCTTTAGAAAGCTACAAAGAAAAGACAGACAAAGCGCAACCTGGCACTAGAGTCGCTCTTAACCTGGTTGGCTTAGAAAAAGAAGGTCTCAAACGAGGGGACATACTCTTTGGAGGAGAAGGGCAGGTCAGGTCGAGTAAAATTCTTGATACCAGAGTGGAACTTATCTCGCAACTAGCTTTCCCCATAAAAGGTAACACAGAACTTACAGTATATTTAGGCGCAAGGGAAATTTTAGGAAGAGTGATATGGTTTGGGAGGGAAAATCTTGGGCGGGGGGAATCTGCCTTTGCCCAACTTCGCTT
>JAUWYK010000040.1 GCA_030615865.1 Dehalococcoidia bacterium | reverse complement strand
TGAGGCATTATACCGGAGCAAACAAGATGAATGTAAAGGATATAATTGCCGACGGATTAATAATCGGCATGAGTACCGCATTTTTGTGGCATTTCTGAAATTAACGAAAACTAATAATTTTACGTCTGTTTCCAGCTTCCTGTTCCCGGTACGGGCTCCAGTGGTCCTATTTCCTCTCCGTTATTCTCGTATAGAATCTCACCGTTTTCGCCTAGCAACGCTACATAAACAATATGGGTACCACCGTCGTAGCCTTCCATCATAGGCTGGACAACTAGACTTTCTCTTACCCTTCCGGGTATTACCATATCAACGTTAAACAACCGGCTATTCTCATCAACCCTCATTTCCAGTTGAGTAACCAAAATATCAAAATCGCCAAAGTTATATATTTCTATTGCCATATCCTCCAAGGTATAGGTATTATCTGGCAACATTTTGCGCCAATGGAGGTTGCCACCACTTATCTGTATTGGTGGCACTGATATACCAGTGCTATAAGTAGATTCAGATTTCTCTGGTATCACTTGTTCACTAGACGTTATTTCAGGTGCGGAACACCCCGATAACAAACCTACTGCAAATAATATGAATAAACCTCTATTTACGAAAGACATTTTGGCTCCCTCCCTTCCTCTGCTATCTTCTCGAATTTCTAACCTGTTTACCCAAGGCTCAGAGAAGCTCCGGCGGCAATGACACTCTTAATTATCTGCGGGTATGAATTTTTGTCTCTGTTCATCCTGCTCATCTCTCGCCCTAGTGTTGCTCTCCGCTTTCGCCATAAACTTAGCGAAGCACTGCTTACATATGCCATGAGTAACTCCTTCTACACCCCTACTGTTTTTCTCCCCCATATTCTTATTGCACCAGGCACACACAATTTTCATTTTCTGACTCCCATTCCTTTTACCCAAGTTTTTCATCTCTCTACTTCCATCTTAGGATGCTGACATTTATTGCCCATAAAATAGTTGTTAAAATTTCATTAAAAACTACGTTACTATTGGTAATTTTTTGCTTTTGAGATGCAATTGTAACCTTGCCTATATGATTAGAGACACTTGATAGAGATGAAAGGCTAGTATAATGGTTGCATTATGAGTGTTGCTGGTACTATCTCACCCGGAGCCTCTCGCCTGAAGAGAAGACTTCATGCCACCGGAGTGAAAATACGCTCGAAGTACATGCGGTTTCTGGATGCTCATCCTGAAGAGTATCAGAGGCTTACTGATTTCCTGACTATATCCGTGAGTAGCTTCTTTAGAAGCCCATACGCTTTTCAGCAAGTAGCCAGGCTGGTGTTACCTGAGCCAGTATCGTACAAGAGAGATCAGGGAGAGCGGAGCCCGAGGGTCTGGAGCGCTGCCTGTGCCCGAGGTGAAGAGCCTTACTCCATAGCTATACTGCTTGCCAACTTTCGTGGAGACCTTGACGAGCAACCTGTGTGGTAAATTGGAGTGCCTTGATACCAAGGCAAAAACATACCAAAAAGGGAGGAGGCGATGATGTATAAGAAAGTAAGCTTACTAAGCAATACGTCTTTCCCAGATGTCACCGAGCGCAAGTGGGCTAAGGAGAAAATCCAGCAGCAAAATGAATTCTTAAATAATATATTAGATTCTCTCACTCATCCCTTCTATGTTATAGATGCCAATGATTACACCATTAAGATGGCGAATCCAGCTGCGAAACTAGGCAATTTATTGGAAAACCAAACTTGTCATGTCCTTACCCATAAAAGCGTCAAACCGTGCGGAGGCGTAGACCATGTTTGTCCGCTTGAAGAAGTGAAGAAAACCAAAAAGCCTGTAATTGTGGAGCATATTCATTACGATAAAAATGGTAGTGCCAGAAACATTGAAGTTCACGGCTATCCCATTTTTGATAGTGAAGGAAATGTCATCCAGATGATAGAGTGTTGTTTGGACATCACCGAGCGCAAGCGGATGGAGAAGGCGCTGAGAGAATCGGAGGAGCGACTAAGAATACTATTTGAATTTGCACCGGATGCTTATTACTTGAACGATTTAAAAGGTAATTTTATCGATGGTAATAAAGCGGCTGAGGAAATAACCGGTTATAAGAAGGATGAATTAATTGGAAAGAGTTTTTTGAGATTGAAACTGCTGCCTCCAAAGCAAATTCCAAAAGCGGCGACACTTTTAGCCAAGAATGCACTAGGGCAATCCACTGGACCGGATGAGTTTACTCTAGATCAGAAAGACGGCACCCAGGTTCCAGTGGAAATTAGGACGTTTCCGGTAAAAATTAAAGATAAAACTTTGGTGTTAGGTATTGCCCGCGACATCACCGAGCGCAAGCAGGCGGAGGAGGCGCTGCGGGAGAGTAATAGAAGGTTTAGAGATATCGCAGAGAATGCTTTTGAGTGGATTTGGGAGGTCGACGCTAATGGAAAATACACTTATGTGAGTCCTTTTATCAATAAGATATTAGGATATAACCCTGAAGAAGTACTTAAAAAACATTTTTATGACCTATTCCATCCTGATGATCGGGAAGAATTGAAGAAGGCGGCGTTTGAAGTATTCGCCAAAAAACAGCCTTTCCGCGAATTCATGAACCGGAACGTACATAAGAACGGCAAAACAGTCTGGCTCTCGACAAGCGGGGTTCCCATACTTGATAAGGAAGGGAACTTTCTCGGATACAGAGGTGCAGACACAGACATCACTGAGCGCAAGCGGGCAGAGGAAAGGCTACGAGAGAGTGAGGGACGTTACCGTCTACTCGCCGAGAACGTGACAGATATCATCTGGACCACGGATATGAACTTGAGGTTTACCTACATCAGTCCTTCTGCTGAATACCTCTCAGGCTACAGTGTCGACGAAGCTATGGCACTGACGTTGGCGGAAGTCTTGACTCACGCCTCCCTTGAGGTTACTATAAAGGCTTTTGCAGAAGAACTGGCCATAGAAAACGTGGAGCAGAAGAACCTCTCCCGGTCACGGACACTGGAACTTGAGTTCAGGCGCAAGGATGGCTCCACAGTCTGGGGCGAGGTCAAAATCACTTTCCTACGAGACCCGGATAGCCAGGTTGTTGGGCTTCTGGGAGTCGCCCGTGACATCACCGAGCGCAAGCGGATAGAGAAGGAAATCCAAGAAAAAAACGAGGAGCTGGCGGAGGCAAGTCGGGCAAAGTCCGAGTTCCTGGCTCACATGTCCCATGAGTTGCGCACCCCACTCAATGTCATTATCGGCTTTTCTGAACTGATGATGGACGAGTTGCCAGGAGAGGTCAATGAGGAGCAGGGGCAGTGCCTTAGCGATATTTTAGGTAGTGGCCAGCACTTGCTGAGCTTAATTAATGATATCCTTGACCTATCTAAGATAGAATCGGGCAAAATGGAACTCAAGCTGACAAATATTGCCCTGCCCAGTGTAATCGAATCATTAAGAAGAGAAATAATGCCGGTGATTGGAAAAAGGGAACAAAGCCTTGATGTCGAGGTGGAAGAGGGGCTCCCTCTGGTCCGTGGGGATAAAGTCAAAGTAAGGCAGGTATTGCTCAACTTGCTGAGCAATGCGGCTAAATTTACGCCGGATGGAGGCAAGCTGAAGGTTGAGGCTACCAGGAATGGTGATTGGTGTCAGGTCAGCGTGGTTGACAGGGGCATAGGTATCAAGAAGGAAGACCAAGAGAAGATATTTGAGCCATTTAGCCAGCTAGATGACCTTCAAGCTGAGGGAAGGGGTGGCACCGGGCTGGGGTTGACACTTGCCAGACAAATTATAGAAAAACACGGCGGACGAATGTGGGTAGAAAGTAAATACAGGAAGGGAAGTAAGTTTAGCTTTACCCTGCCACTGGCAACAGCCGATGAGCCACATCCGAGGGAGAACAGGCATTGAAAGAGAAGATACTGATTGTAGAAGACAACCCCAGAAATATGAGGCTGATTACAATGACCCTTAGCGCCAAGAGCTATAAGTTGTTTGAAGCCAGTGATGGTGAGCAGGCACTGGACATGGCTATAAGACAGCGACCAGACCTCATTATAATGGACATACAGCTTCCCAAAATGAACGGGCTTGAGGTAACCAGAAGGCTCAGGCAGACCCCGGCATTCAACCATACCCCCATTATTGCTATTACTGCCTATGCTATGAAGGGGGACAAAGAGAAGGCTATTGACGCCGGGTGCGATGTCTATTTGCCCAAGCCTATTAATACCCGCGAGCTACCCGGATTGATTGCAGAAATATTGCAACAACGGCGAAAAAGATAACACCTAGCACTAATGGACATGGCAATGGGAAAGAAGATTCTTATAGTTGACGATGAGCCCGCCTTTGTTAGCCTGGTTGAACAGGTTTTTACCCACAAAGGATATGAGGTGCTAAAGGCCAGCAATGGGCGAGAGGCACTGCGGCTTTTCTTTGACCACAGGCCAGATATAGTGCTTCTGGATGTGGTCATGCCCAAGATGGATGGCTGGCAGACCTGCCACCGTATTCGCGATATCTCTGATATACCCATTGTCATGCTTACCGGCAAGCAAAAGACTCAGGAAGACATAGTGCGTGGGCTAGACTACGGGGCTGATGATTTCCTGATTAAGCCGGTGGGGAATAAAGAGCTGGTGGCAAGGGTGCGGGCGGTACTGCGGCGTGCCGAGTCACCCCCCACACTAGACGCAAGAAAGGAACTCACCTATAGTGATGACTTCCTTACGATGGATGTTGCTGAGCGGAAGGTCATTGTCAATGGACAACGGGTAAAGCTAACCCCAACCGAGTTTCGCCTGCTTATGTTCTTGGTGGAGAATGCTGGCCGCATTCTTACCCATAAACAACTGCTGGAAAGGGTGTGGGGCTGGGAATATGTTGATGACCTAGACCATGTGCGCATCTACATTTGGCATTTGCGTCAGAAGATAGAGCCAGACCCGGCTCAGCCCAGGTATATTATGACCGAACCAGGAGTCGGCTACTATTTCCAGAAAGCCGACCGGAATCATAGCTAGAGCAACTTTTCACCAGTACTAAGAGAAACGCAGAAAAGCTAAGGTCTTAACCTCTCATTTACCAGACATTATTTCTGAGTATGGTCGTAAAAGCCTCGGCCTGTTCCCACTCCCAGCTCACCACACCATACCTTCTGCCGCCACAACGGTGAAGGTCTGTAGGCATCACCCAGCTGCTCCCGCATATATTCAAGGCAGTGTAGGCTCACTGGTATGCCGTTGTTAATATCATTGGTCATCAATGGTCCCATGGCATGGCCCAATCCCAACTGGCACCCCTTATCAATATCCTCAGCGCTGGCTGTACCCTCCTCAAGCAACCTAGCCGCCTCGTTAGCTAACACTGCAAACAATCTGACCACAACAAAACCGGCGGAGTCCTTGTTAACCGTAATGGTCTCTTTATTAAACTTTGCTGCTAGGTCTTTGATAACCTGTAAGGTCTCGTCTGAGGTCTTGCTTCCCCGAATTATCTCAACCAACCTCATCACCCCTACTGGGTTGAAAAAGTGCATCCCTACCACCTTGTCCTGTCGCCGAGTCAGTGAACCTATGGCAGTAATGGTAAGCGATGAGGTATTAGTAGCCAATATTGTTTCCGGAGCACACGACTCATCCAAGCGCTTAAACATCTGCTGCTTCAGCTCCATCTCCTCAGGAATGCACTCAATCACGAGCTGAACTCCTTCAACCGCTCGTTCAAGGTCAAGAGTACCTTCAATGCGGCTAACCACTCTGTCGGCTTCCTCCTGAGTCATCTTACCCTTGTCGACAAAAAACTTCTTCAGGTTACCTTTAATAGTGCTAAAACTAGCTTCGAGAATTCTGTCTTCAATATCGACCATTGACACCTGATAGCCAGTGGCAGCTGCCAGCTGGGCAACCTGAGTACCCATAGTGCCAGCACCTAGAACGCAGACCTTTTTAACCTCCATGTTATTTGCCTCCTCCTTCTTTAATAAATTAAGAATTTAGCATTCAACATTATGCTGGTTTAATAGGTTTAAGCCATCCCAAGGCGCCTTTTAATGTCTTCTTGCAGGGCTTTTTTATCTGCTTTGCCTACTTTCGTTAACGGGATGGCATCAATAAACTCAATTCTCTCTGGGAGTTGAAGCACAGAAGCCCCTTTACTTTTTAGAAATGAGGCGATATCTTCAGGGTCAAGCTTCACTCCGTGAACCGGCTGGATGTAAGCGCATATCCTTTCACCTAGTTCCTTATCGGGCATGCCGATTACGGAAACGGCCTCAACGCCTGTGTGGGCAATAATCAACTCCTCAATTTCAGCAGGACTGATATTTTCACCACCTCGGAGAATGATGTCCTTTATCCTGCCGGTTATCCTGATTTTTCCCGAATCGTCCATTGTTGCCAAGTCGCCAGTTTTGAAGAATCCGTCTTTAGTGAAGGCTTTTCTGTTTTCCTCAGGAGCATTAAAATAACCGGCGAATATGCCGGGCCCCTTAGCTACTAGCTCTCCTTCCGTATTTGGTGCTAGCTCCCTTTCATCTCGATCGATAATTTTATATTTCTCATAAGGGCAACTTGGTCTTCCGGAGGTGCTACAGATGGTATCTAGGTCATAATCCAATCTCGTCATGCAGCTATGGCCTTCAGTTCCCCCGAATCCGTTAATGTGTTTGTAGCCGACCTTGTCGTAGCCGCTCTGGATCAGATCGGGCGGACTAGGTGCCCCTCCAACATACGCTTTTGATAGAGAACTCATATCATAGTCTTTCAAGCCCTCAAAATTAACAACCCTCATAGCTAAAGCAGGAGCCATCACCGAACAAGTTACCTTCTCTCTTTGAACTGCCCCACAGAAGTCTTCTGGCAGAGTAGAATCTAATAGAACTAATTTGCAGAAGGTAAAAATAGTGCCACAAATTGCAACAGTAAATGTCATATCATGTCCGGCAGCAGTTATGGCTAGACATATGTCATTATTGTTCAGTTCCCATGCCCTAGCCTTATATTCAATGTTACAAATAAGGTCATTATGTGTGCGAGGGGCTACCTTAGGTAAACCTGTAGTCCCGCCAGTGGGTCCCATATGGGCAACTTCCATTGGCTCAGGCCTTCTATCAGCAAGTTCATGAATGCTATCCTCGCTCAACTTAGCATTCTGTATCAGCTTTTCGAGGCTAGGGAACCGATCGCCTTCTTTTCTCCTGACCAAAATAACGTGTTTCAGTTCTGGATTTGCTTGTAAAACATCATCTATAATGGGTGTGTAGTCAATCTTGTGATATTGCTCTGGCAATATCCAAGCTGTTGCTCCCGTTAGATAGCAAAGGTGGTTAATCTCCATTTGCGAATGTCTTGGAACTAATAAAACGACAATCGCCCCGATTTTTTGGAGGGCGAAATATGAGTAAACAAACTCGCTCCAATTTGGAAGCTGCAACAAAACACGATCCTGTTTCTCAATACCGAGCTTGATTAAAGCGATAGCCAGTCTATCTATCTTCTCCCGGAGCTGGGCATAGGTTAAGCGAGTAGTATCATCAACTAAAGCCTCTCTTTGGGGGTACAAATCAGTGGCTTTATCAACCATATCGCCCAAGGTAATCCCGAGCCACCATCTGTATTTATTGTATTTCTCGGCGTCTTCTTTTTGATATCCGGGAAATCCTTCCAATGACATACCCTTTCCCCCTTAATCAAACTATTGGGAGTGAAACCCCCTATTTACTGGGTAGTCAATTCACATATTGGGACGTTAATTCGGTGTCTCCCTGTCCACCTGATGCCCCCTCCCCCTCACTCCTGGAACAATCACATTCTATGATATTATATTCTATGATGGTGAAATGTCAATCTCCAGGCACCAAGAGCTAATCAGAATCATACGCGAGCTGGGGTTCAAGATTGCCCGATGAAGCTACTTCTGCTATTCTACCCTGGCAGGAGGTAACAGGATGGAGCTACAAGAACGAATTGCAGCGCTGGAATCACGACTGAGCGACCTTGAGGCGAGGGGTGGAATCCGAAACACCATAGGGCATTATGCCCGAGGTGTAGACGAGGCGCGATACGATGAACTAATGTCTATCATGACTGGCAATATTGTCATCCAGATTAGCCCCTGGTGGGACAAAACCTTTGAGGGCAAAGAGGACGCCTTGAGCTTTTTTCGCGACTACCATTCCTCCTTCCAACACCCGCGCCGCTGGATTGCTAACGAGCACATCACTGTTGATGGCGAGACTGGCAAGTGTTCTGCAGACTGGTTTGTTGTGCAATCTCACAGTGGTCAATCCTATATTGGCTGGGGGACGTACGACTGGGAATTCCGCTTTGAGGAAGGCACCTGGAAGATTACCAAGATGGTGATTACCCTCCTGACGATGACCACTCTAAATCAGGGGTGGGGGATGGAACAGGACCGTGTCATGCCTCTTCCATCACAGCCCCCAGGTCAATAAAAGATGACCGGCAGGATAGCCTGATACACCTTGCCGAATTGGGAGAGGATATTTCCCAAGCCCTTTTTGCTTTCATGACGGGTTTTGGAGTAGAATTTAAAGCTAGGAGAGGTGTCCGAGTGGTTTATGGTGCCGCTCTCGAAAAGCGGTCTCCGCTAATAGCGGAGCGTGGGTTCGAATCCCACCCTCTCCGCCAGTAGGTTAAATAATGGAGAGGTGCTGGAGTGGACTATCAGGCGCGCCTGGAGAGCGCGTGTCGGGTTTCCCGACCGTGGGTTCGAATCCCACCCTCTCCGCCATTTTATTTTTGAATTGCAACCCTCCCCCTATTATCCCCCTCCCTTGATAAGGGAGGGGGAATGTATTATTAAGAGGGGTTAGCGCCCCTCTAAAAACAAATCTCCCCCTTCCCCTTGGTAAGGGGAAGGGGGATAGGGTTACCAATTGTCATCAATCTGTCTCTATGCTAGAATTGCTTTGGAAATGACTAACAAAGATATTAAATATTGGGTGGGCTTTAGTATTATACCTGGCATTGGTCGGGTCAAGTTAACCCAGCTGGAGAACTACTTTGGCAGTCTGGAGAATGCCTGGCAGGCAGCCCCGGCTGATTTAAAGCAAGCCGGGCTGGATGCCGGCTCAATACGTGCCATCACCTCATGGCAGCCCAGAATTTCTCTGGAGGCTGAGATGGAAAAGCTAGACCGCTATGGGGTAAAAGTGCTTACCTGCCATGACCCAGATTATCCATCCCGGCTCAAGGAAATATATGACTATCCACCACTGCTTTATGTCAGGGGTTCCCTGCTCCCCGAGGATGAGTGGTGCCTGGCAGTAGTCGGTACCCGCCGGGCTACAGTTTACGGGAGACAGGTAACCGAGGAAATAGTGGTTGACCTAGCTCGGAGTAGAATCACTATCGTAAGTGGTCTGGCTAGAGGAATTGATTCAATAGCCCATCATAATGCCCTGGAGGCAGGCGGCAGGAGCATTGCTGTATTTGCCTGCGGGCTTGATATCGTTTACCCTGCCGAGAATGCTAATCTAGCTCGTAGCATTATTCAGCACGGAGCCCTGATAAGTGAGTATCCCTTGGGTACCAGACCCAAGGCTGATAACTTCCCCCGGCGTAATCGAATCATGAGCGGACTGAGCCTGGGAGTTCTAGTTACCGAAGCCGGGAAGACTAGCGGGGCTATGATTACAGCTCGTCTGGCACTGGAACAAAATAGAGAGGTGTTTGCTATCCCAGGTAGCATTCTGTCACCAGCCAGCACAGGGACTAACCTTCTTATCCAAGAAGGAGCAAAGCTAGTTCGCGACTGCACTGATATTTTAGAGGAGTTGAACCTGACAGCTGTAGCTCGCCAGATAGAAATGAAACAGGTCATACCGTCCTCCGACACCGAAACTTTGTTACTAAAGCAACTAAGTGCCGAGCCGACCCATATTGATGAGGTCTGCCGCAACAGCGGTCTAGCTATGGCAACCGTCAGCAGTACTCTAGCTATGATGGAGATTAAGGGCTTGGTAAAGCAAGTAGGGACTATGAATTATGTTCTGGCTCGGGAAGCCAGGGAAGAATATAGGGTAAAAGTAGAATAGATACTATATTAAAAAAATAGGGAAACGATTCCTATCTGATTAGCTTTGATTCGTTTTTAGAGTTATGTCAACCGAGAAGAAAAAATTGGTTATAGTTGAGTCACCGGCTAAGGCTAGAACGCTGGGCAAGTTTCTAGGTAAAGGCTACAGCCTCAAGGCGTCGATGGGTCATATCAGAGACCTGCCCAGGAGCCGACTAGGAGTTGATATAGACAGCGGCTTTGCCCCTCAATATGTGGTGCCAAAGGAGAAAAAGAAGGTGGTGCTGGAGCTTAGGCAAGCAGCTAAAACTGCATCCACGGTATATCTAGCCACCGACCCAGACCGTGAGGGAGAAGCCATCTCCTGGCACCTAATGATAGTGACAAAAACTAACCGGAAGCCCTACCGCCGTGTCGTCTTTCACGAAATAACCGAAAAGGCGATTAAGTATGCCTTCAACCATCCCCGGTCTATAGATATGCAACTGGTCAATGCCCAGCAAGCACGGCGCGTCCTGGATAGATTGGTAGGCTATAAGATTAGCCCGCTACTTTGGAGGAAAGTAAGAAGAGGTCTGTCAGCAGGCAGGGTTCAGTCGGTGGCATTAAGGATTATTGTTGACCGCGAGCGGGAGATTGAGAAATTCATTCCGGTAGAATACTGGACGATTGAGGCTGAGCTAGCTAAAAAAGCCACCGCTGAGGCAGTAGCCTTCCGAGCCATGCTAATTGGTCTTACTGATGGCACCAAGCTAGAGATTCATAGCCAGGAAGAAGCGACAGAGATTAGTGACGAACTTGAACAAGCAAACTACAGTGTCATCAAAGTAAAAACCAAAAAACTAACTCGCCAGCCAGCGCCACCATTCATAACCAGCACCTTACAGCAGGAAGCCTGGCGCAAGCTCCACTTCACTGCCAGCTATACTATGCGTATTGCTCAACAGCTCTACGAAGGTCTACCCGTAGGCGATGAGGGAAGGGTAGGGCTTATTACCTATATGCGTACCGACTCCACCCGAGTAGCCCACTCAGCCGTAGTTGAAGCTAGAGAGTTTATTGCCAGTAAGTATGGCTCTCAATTTATCCCGCCGCATGCCCGCTCCTTCACCAGAATTGTGAAGGGGGCACAAGAAGCCCACGAAGCTATCCGCCCGACCAAAATCTGGCGACAGCCGTCTCTGATTAAACCATACCTTACTACCACCCAGTTCAGGCTTTATGAGCTCATCTGGAAACGAATGGTGGCTAGCCAGATGTCAGCAGCGTCTTTTGATAATACTACTGTTGACATTCAAGCCAAATGCCCGGGTTCTAAAGCCAATTATCTATTAAGAACTTCCAGCTCCGTTCTCACCTTTCCCGGATTTACCATTCTTTACACTGAGAGTAAAGACGAAGAAGAAGAAAAGAAAAGCTCGTCGCTCCCCCAGTTAGAAAAAGACGATGAACTTAAGCTTTTAGGGCTTTTCCCTGAGCAGCATTTTACCCAACCACCACCCCGTTTTACTGAAGCCACATTGATTAAGATGTTAGAGCAACAAGGTATTGGACGCCCCAGCACCTATGCCCCAATCTTATCTACAATTCAGGAGCGTGGTTATGTTACCAAGGCTAACAGCGGCTTTCAGCCTACAGAGCTAGGCGTCGTGGTTAATGACTTACTCGGCAAATATTTCCCTGACATCGTTGACATTGAGTTTACCGCTCATATGGAAGAGGAATTAGATGAAATAGCCCAGGAGAATAAGGATTGGGTGCATGTCATCCAGGATTTTTATGTACCTTTTGAGCAGAGCCTTCAGAATGCCTCTTTGCTTATGGAAAAGGTGAAGCTAGCCGACGAAGTAACCGAGGAAATCTGCCCTGAGTGCGGTAAGCCAATGGTAATCAAAACCGGGCGTTACGGGAAGTTTTTAGCCTGTAGCGGTTACCCTGAGTGCAAATATACCAAGTCCTTTCAGATTAAGACCGGCGTTAGCTGTCCGGAGTGTGGCAGTGAGCTGGTGGAGAGGCTAACTAAAAAGAAGCGCGTCTTTTATGGCTGCAGTAATTATCCAGATTGCCACTTCGCCACCAATTTCAAACCCCTCCCCCAGCCCTGCCCCAAGTGCGGTGGACTCCTCACCCAATATAGATTAAAATGGGCTAAGTGCACTAAGTGCGAGTATAAAGGTAAGCTCCAGCAGGACTAGCTCTATGCAAGAGATATTTAATAGATATATAAACTACCTTGAGGCGGAGCGGAATGTTTCGCCCTATACGGTGCGCAACTACACTACTGATTTGCTGCACTTCTTCAACTTCCTTAGAGCTAAAGGGGTTAGTTCGCTGAAAGAAGTAGACAGGCATGTTGTGCGTGATTATCTATCCCATCTTATGGAAAAGGGCTTTGTCAAGGCAAGCATTGCCCGTAAGCTATCGGCTATTCGCTCCTTCTATCGCTACTTACTACGAGAGGGAATAGTGCCCACCAGCCCGGTAGCCACTACCTCTTCACCCAAACTAGATAAGCGTTTGCCCTCATTTCTTACCATAGAAGAGGTAGAACGACTTCTGGAAGCCCCTGATTTATCTAAACCCCAGGGGCAGCGCGACCGAGCCTTACTAGAACTACTTTATGCCTCCGGGCTCAGAGTAAGTGAGCTGGCGCAGCTAAACCTGGAGCAGATTGACCTTGATACCAATGAAATTCGCGTCTGGGGGAAGGGGTCTAAGGAGCGGGTAGTTCTAATGGGTGAGCCGGCAGCCAGGGCGATAAATGCGTATCTTAGCCAGGGCAGACCCAAGCTTCTGGGCGACAAGAAAGGAAGCAATGTTCTTTTCCTGAACAAGGGTGGGGGGCGCCTTTCAGAACGGGACGTCCAGAGAAGGCTAGAGAAATATGCTAAGGTAGCTGGCATAGACAAGAGGGTTCACCCCCATCTGTTGCGTCATACCTTCGCCACACACCTCCTTGATGGCGGGGCTGATTTAAGAGTAGTCCAGGAGCTTTTAGGGCATGCCAACCTATCGTCAACTCAGATTTATACCCATGTAACTAAAAGCCAGGCGAAAAGGGTATATCTATCGGCTCACCCGATGGCACGCAGAAAAGGTAACGAAAATGAAGATAGACAATAGACTACAAAAGTTACGCCAAGGGCTAGCTGAAAGGGAGGTTGACGGCATCTTTATCTCTCAACCGGAGAATAGGTACTACCTTTCCGGCTTTGATGGCTCATCAGGTTTTTTGTTGATTACATCCCAAAATATAATTTTAGCCACTGATTTTCGCTACATAGAGCAAGCCAAGGTGCAAGCCCCTGACTACCAGATTTTCCAGACAACTGGCGATATGGAAGACTGGTTTCCCCGGCTGGTAGCTGAGTTAAACCTAAAGAGGCTGGGATTTGAAGCAGGACATATTACCTTTGTCATGTACCGACAGTTAACCGATATACTAGATAGCTGCCGAGCCCTGCTCGGGCTTGTTCCTGTAGATGGACTGGTAGAATCTCTCCGGGTGATAAAAGAGCCCGAGGAAATTGAGCTTATTACCAGAGCAGTAGAAATAACTGATA
Source organism: Dehalococcoidia bacterium (assembly GCA_030615865.1). The sequence goes on along the minus strand of JAUWYK010000040.1, from coordinate 3,865 downwards.
ACGCATTTCAACATATTGAGGATAGGATTAACATTGGTCTCAGCGAAAAGGAAGTGGCTTGGGAGATAGAGAGATTCCTGCGTGAGAATGGCAGCGAGACTATACCCTTCGATATTATTGTTGCCTCAGGTCCTAATTCTGCCCTGCCCCACGCTAAACCCTCGTCTCGTGTCATCCATTCCGGCGAGCCGATAGTAATTGATATTGGCGCCAGATTTGGAGGTTACTCCAGTGACCTGAGCCGCACTATGTGCCTTGGTAATACTGATGATACCTTCAACAAGGTATATGATACCGTTCTTGGCGCGCAGCAAGCGGCAATGGATGGAATTAAGGAGGGTATGACCGGTGAACATGCCGACAGTTTAGCCAGGGTAGTTATTGAACAGGCGGGCTATGGCGAAGCCTTCGGACATGGTTTAGGTCACGGCATAGGACTGGCACCACACGAGCAGCCACGTCTCGGTCCAGGCTCAGCCGAACTGCTTACCTCAGGCATGGTATTTACTATTGAGCCCGGTATTTATCTTACCGGTTGGGGAGGGGTAAGGATTGAGGATATAGTAGTAATGGAAGACGGTAAAGCCAGGGTGCTGTCAACAGCCAAGAAATAAACAATATCGGGGTTTAACATGATAGGTAGCACTGAACTAAGGAAGGGGATTACCATTGAACTGGAAGGTAAGCTGTATCAAGTTCTTGACTACCAGCATATTAAAATAGGGCGCGGTAGTGCTCAGGTCCGCCTCAGACTTCGTGACATCCGTGGCGGTCATACTACTGAGCGAACCTTTCAGTCCAGTGAGAAGTTTGTGCGGGCACGGCTCGACTATCGCCGTATGCAATACCTTTATAACGATGGCAGTTTGTATTACCTTATGGATGAGGAGAATTACGAGCAGATACCGGTTAGCCTCAGTCAACTAGGTGATGCCATTAACTATTTAAAAGAAGGCATGTCAGTAGAGGTCTCAAGCTACAAGGGTGAGCTGGTAGGTGTGGAGCTTCCCGTTGCTGTTGAGCTTCAGGTAATTGATACCGGCCCTGGTTTCAAAGGGAATACAGCTACCGCCGGCAACAAACCAGCTAAACTGGAGACCGGCATTACTATTCAAGTCCCCCTATTTATTAACAACGGGGATGTTATCAAGGTTGATACTCGCACTGGTGAGTACCTAGAGAGGGCTAGTTAAGATAATTGCTGAAAGCCGACCTCCATATTCATACCGAATATTCAATGGACTGCAGTATGCCTTTAGAACGAGTTATTAGCCGCTGCCTGGAAACGGGGATAAACTGCATTGCCGTAGCTGACCATGGTACTGCTGAGGGTGCATTAAAGATGCAGGATATTGCCCCCTTCGCCGTAGTTGTGGCTGAGGAAATCTTGACTCCAGATGGTGAGATTATGGGCATGTTTCTTAAAGAGACCATACCCAGCGGTCTGTCTGTTGAACAAACAATATCACGAATCAAGGCTCAAGGTGGCCTGGTGTGCATACCGCACCCCTGCGACAGGCTCAGGCAATCAGCTCTAAATAACAAGATGCTAGAAGAACTGGCGGAGCAAATTGATGTTATAGAGGTATTTAACTCACGGAGCCTTCTCCCCGGAGCTTCAACCAAGGCTCAAGTCTTTGCCGAGAAATACGGCATCCCCAAGAGTGCCGGCAGTGATGCCCATACCCCTAACGAGATAGGCAATGCCTATATAGAGATGCCCGAATTCAATGGCAAGGATGACTTTCTTCAGGCTCTGGCAAAGGGCAAGGTTTTTGGACATAAGTCAAACCCCTTAGTTCATTTCAGTAGCTCCTGGGCAAAACTAAAAAAGCAGTTCTAACGGATGGCAGTAATGTATAAAATTGGCTGGTTTTCTACAGGCAGAGATAAAGCTGCCAGAGACCTGCTAAAGGCAGCACAGAGCGCTATCAAGCTGGGTGAGATTAGGGCTGAGATAGCCTTTGTTTTCAGTAGCCGTGAGCCAGATGAATCAGAAGAGAGCGATTTATTTTTCAAACTGGTTGAAAGCTATCATATACCGCTTATTTACTTTTCCTACCAAAACTTTAAAGCCAGGAGAGGCACTCCTGTCACCGAGCAGGCAGGAGCCCTGCCATCATGGAGGCTTGATTATGACCGAGAGGTAATGAATCGGCTGCAGGGCTTTCATCCTGACCTGTGTGTGCTGGCTGGTTATATGCTTATCGTTGGTGCCGAGATGTGCCAGAGGTACAATATGATTAACCTTCACCCGGCGGTTCCCGGCGGACCTAGCGGAACCTGGCAGGAGGTAATCTGGCAGCTGATTGACAGCAAGGCTGAGGAAACAGGGGTAATGATGCACCTGGTAACCCCAGAGCTGGACAAGGGACCGCCGGTAACCTATTGCACCTTCCCGATTAGAGGTGAGCCATTTGATAGGTACTGGCAGGAAATAGAAAAACAGGCCGTCAGCGAGATTAAGAAAGAGCAGGGTGAAAATAATCGCCTGTTTAAGCTCATCCGCAAACATGGGCTGGCGAGAGAATTTCCGCTGATAATAGCTACCCTAAAAGCTTTTAGTCAGGGTAAGATTAAGATAGGTAAAGAGAAAACGGTGGTTGATGCTGCGGGAAACCCTATTATCGGGTATAATCTGACCAACGAGATAAACAAACTGGTGGCAAGAGCAATTTTGTAGTGAACCTTATGAACTGTTTACCAAGGGAAGGTAGAAGGGGCTTCGCCCCCTCAAAACCACGCTTCTCCCTCTCCTTTGAAGACATAGATATTACAGGGAGAGTCAAAGAGAGGCGAAGCCTCTCTTATACATATTAATTCCCCCTCCCTTATTATAAAGGGAAGGGGATAAAGGGGGTAGGTTAACAACTAATGGCAAACTTTATCTGTTTTGACCTCGAGGGACCATTATCACCTCAAGATAACGCCTATGAGCTAATGAAGCTCTTCCCCAATGGCGATAGGATTTTTGAGGTTATCAGCCGCTATGATGATCTGCTGACACTGGAAGAGAGGGAAGACTATGAGCCGGGGGATACCCTGGCGCTTATAGTCCCCTTCCTTGTCCTCCATAATGTCTCAGAACAGGATATTGCCAATCTAGCTAGCAAAGCTAGCTTAACCGGTGGCGCTGATAAGCTCATCTCCTGGCTCCAGTATAACGGCTGGAAAGTGTTTTGTATCAGCACCAGTTATGAACAATATGCCGTTCACATTACCCAAAAATTAGGTATCTATGCCCATAATGTTGCCTGCACACCGTTCCCTCTGGATAACTTCCGTCAAACTTTATGTCAAGAAGACTCTGAACTATTACGCCAGGCTGAGGAAGACATTCTAACCATGCACCCTGTAGCCGATGACGACCGGATTAAACAAAGCTTAGACCAATTCTTCTGGCAGAAGCTACCAACTACCAATCTGGGTATGGTAATAAAGCAGGTAAAGCCGGTAGGTGGACAACGTAAGGTAGCTGCTTTAAACAAGTTTGCTGATAAATATGACCAGCCCTTATCCAAGTGGGTGGTGGTGGGTGATAGCATTACCGATTTCAGGATGCTCCAGGCAGTGGATAAAGAGGGAGGGTTAGCCATTGCTTTTAATGCTAATGAGTATGCCCTACCCTACTCAACGATGAGCCTGGCTTCCACATTCGTGAGCGACCTAAAAGAAGTGCTGGAGGTCTTGCAGAAGAGCCATCGCAAATGGGTAGAGAATATATTAAATGAAAAGGAGAGAATTGGTGGGGTGGAGGATAAGGGTTATTTTCACTGGCTATCGGGGCGGGAAAATATAGACGACATTGTTAAGATTCACAAGAGAATAAGACGCCTGGTGAGAGAGGAAGCTGGTAAGCTGGGGT
>JAUWYK010000025.1 GCA_030615865.1 Dehalococcoidia bacterium | reverse complement strand
AGCTCAACGGCAACCTCATCAGCAGCGCAAAGCACCGCCGGGTAGGTTCCTCCCTTCTTTCCTGCTTCAATGGCTAACCTGAGACAGGGGAATGTATCAAGGTCAGGCTGCTCAAAGGTCAGGTTATTAATACTGCTCCAGTCAAGCCTGGGGAGCTGAGGGTTAGGTAGGCGTTCAGGGTAAGACAAGGCATACTGAATGGGTAAGCGCATGTCAGGGTAACTTAGCTGCGCTTTGATTGAGCCATCTATAAATTCTACCATAGAGTGGACAATGCTCTGGGGGTGGATTAGAACCTTGATATTGTCAAAGGGGATGTTAAATAGCCAATGGGCTTCAATTACTTCAAGCCCTTTGTTCATCAGGGTAGCTGAGTCAATAGTGACCTTCCTTCCCATTTGCCACGAGGGGTGTTTTAACGCTTGCTTAACTGTAACCTCATTTAGTTGGGCTGATGAATAGCCGTGGAAAGGACCCCCCGAGGCAGTTAGAATAAGCTGGGTTGCCTTTTGTGTTTCACCCCTGAGGCATTGCCATATAGCGCTATGCTCACTGTCAATGGGCAGAATCTGGGCAGAGTGTAATTTTGCCTCACTGGTGATAACCTCACCGGCCATAACTAATGATTCCTTGTTGGCAAGGGCAACATTTTTCCCGGCTCTTACCGCAGCCAGGGTAGGGCTTAGCCCTGATTTTCCCGAGGTGGCTATAACAATAGTATCCACCTGAGGATGACTGGCCATGTCTTCTAATGATAGTAGTTCACAGTCTGTCCTAGCCAGGTGAGGCACTGCCTTTTTATCCTGGTAATAGACGAATCTTGGTTTGAACTCATTGATTTGCTTTGCCAGCAGGTCAATGTTCTTCCCGGCGGCTAAGCCGACAATGTGAAATCTGTGGGGTAAGGCACGGACTACCTCAAGTGTTTGCTGCCCTATAGAGCCGGTTGAACCCAAGATGGCTAATTGCTTTACTATATTGCCCATATAACATAATAGTATACCACTACGCCAGCAAAGACAACGCTGTCTATTCGGTCAAGGACACCCCCATGTCCTGGTATTAACTTGCCTGAATCTTTTACTCCCATATTGCGTTTGAGTAAGGACTCTACCAAGTCGCCAAGCTGACCAAAAATGCTAACCAGTAAGCCCAGGAGTATTGCTTGGCCATAGCCAAGGGGCAAGCTGAAAAGTGTAACTAAAACCAGACTAACTATGATGGCAACAAAGACCCCGGCTATAGCTCCTTCCCAGGTTTTGCCTGGGCTGATATTGGGGGCAAGGTAGTGCCTACCCCATGCTCTACCGGTGAAGAAAGCAGCAGTATCGGAGCCAAAGGTAGTAAATAGAGCAAAAAATACCCAATCTCTACCACCATCTAGACCTCTTAGTGCCACAAAATAGCTTAATAGCCACCCCACATAGAGAATTCCGGCTATTGTCCATGCCCAACCGGCAAAAGCCCCCTCCTTCTGTGGATGTAGTAACAGCCAGATTAGAGATAGTATTACTGCCGAGGTTAATAGAAGCGGGATAAGGAAGGCATAGTTGAAATGGGGGCTCAAGATAAATAGTAGGGTCCAAATTAATCCGAAGTAGGTAAGTGGTGGCACCCTGGAAGTGTTGACCATCCGGTAGAATTCAAAAGCTGCCAGCACTCCCCAGATAGCTACTAGTATGGTGAACCAGGGTAATGGTTTGTCAAACCATATAGCAACGACTAGGAGAGGAATACCCCACAGCGCAGTTATAACTCTTTTCCCGAGCATACAGTTTATGGCCCACCGAAGCGCCTTTGCCTCTGGCTATAGGATAGTAGCGCTTTCTCAGCCTCTTTTTCATCAAAGTCAGGCCATAGAACATCAGTGAAGTAATATTCGCTATAAGCTGTTTGCCACATCAAAAAATTACTGAGGCGAATCACTCCCCCAGTTCGAATGACCAGGTCAATATCAGGTAAACCGGCGGTATAGAGGTACCTACTAAATAGACTCTCATCTATGTTTTGAGGTGGGATGCCTTCAGCTATAAGGCGACGGACTGCATCTAAAATCTCAGTGCGTCCCCCGTAGTTGAAAGCGAAGCTAAAAGTCATCCCAGTATTGTTTTTGGTTAACTCTAGGGCTCCAGTTATTGCTAGCCGTGGACCTGGTGGGAGTTCTTCGAGCCGTCCCAGATGACGAAGCCTAACGCCTCGGTTATGAAGTCCAGGAGTTTCTTTTTCTAACATTTCTTCTAATAGGTGGAGTAAATCTCTAACTTCATCTTCAGGGCGGCTCCAGTTTTCCGTAGAGAAGCCATAGACTGTAAGGTACTTTAGTTGGTATTTGCTAAAGTATTCCATTATGGAGCGCATGTTTTCTACCCCTGCCTGGTGTCCCTCAAGCCTGGGTAATCCCCGCTGCTCTGCCCATCTACGGTTGCCGTCCATAATAATGGCTATATGGTTGGGTAAGCGAGTATTTTTTTTCATTTTGCCTCTCAATCTTGAATAGGATTTCTATAGTCTGATTTAGACCTCCATGAGTTCTACTTCTTTATCTTGTCCCATCTGTTCGGCATCGGCTATAAAGCTATCGGTAAGCTTTTGTAGCTGGTCTAGGGCGCGCTTATGTTCATCCTGGGATATATCCTTATTCTTCTCTAATCCTTTTAGTTCACCCATAGCCTCACGCCTGAGATTACGTATTATTATCTTTCTTTCTTCAACCCTTCTGTGCACTACCTTAATTAGCTCCTGTCGCCGCTCTCCAGAAAGTGGCGGGACATTTAATCGAACTACACTCCCGTCACTAACTGGATTTAGCCCTAGGTCAGACTTCAGGATAGCCTTCTCTATACTATGTATAGTGCCTGAATCCCAGGGTTGGATGACAAGGAGTCTTGCTCCAGGTGCAGATATGCCAGCAATTTGATTAAGCGGAGTCGGAACGCCAGCATAATCTACCTTGATATGTTCTATTAGGCCGGGGGTAGCATGTCCAGTGCGGATAGTAGCTAATTCATGCCTGAAAACCCCGATAGATGCTCGCATCTTTTCCTCGATATTCGATAAAGTGCGGCTAATCATTTTCTCACTCACTGGATACTAGGGTACCAATAGGCTCACCAGCTACAGCGCGTTCTATACTCCGGGGTGCCTGAAGGTCGAAAACAATTATTGGTAGCTTGTTTTCCAAGCATAGGGAGAGAGCAGTAGCATCCATTACCTCTAGGCGCATATTTAGTGCTTCAAGGTGAGTAAGTTTGTCAAACTTCTTAGCATCACGCTCTTTGAGAGGGTCAGCACTATAGATGCCGTCAACATTATTTTTTGTCATAAGCAGGACTTCGGCTTCAATCTCTATCGCTCGTAAAGCGGCTGCGGTATCAGTGGTCATATACGGATTGCCGGTGCCCCCGGCGAAGATAACTACCCTGCCTTTCTCTAGGTGGCGAATAGCACGCCGCCTAATATAAGGCTCAGCCACCTGGGCAATACCTATAGCTGACTGTGTTCTAGTAGTTACCCCCTCTCTTTCCAGTGCATCCTGGAGAGCAAGGGCATCTATTACTGTAGCTAGCATCCCGGCATAGTCAGCGGTAACCCTGTCCATCCCTTCTGCCTCAGCCTTAGCCCCGCGCCAGATGTTACCACCACCGACAACAATACCCACACCCACCCCCATCTTTGTCACTTGCTTAATCTGCTTGGCTATTCTGGTTAAGGTAGGCGTGTCAATACCAAACTCCGCCCCACCGCTGAAAGCCTCGCCACTAAGTTTGAGTAGAACACGCTTATATTTGGTAGTACCCATTAGTTTTCCTTCATCTCACCTAACTCAAATCTAGCAAACCTACTTACCTTAATATTCTCTCCTACCTTGGCGATTGTTTCGGTAATAACATCTTGAACGGTTCTGTCCGTGTTCTTAATATAAGGCTGGAGAAGCAGGCAAGCCAGCTCAGGTTTAATATCAGTTTCTTCAGGGATTTCTTCCCTTGAGATGAATTCGGGGGCGAGAGCTGCTACTTGCATGGCTAGGTGGTGAGCCAGTTCCTTGAATTCATCAGTGCGGGCAGCAAAGTCAGTTTCACAGTTCACTTCAACCATAGCCCCAATACGACCGCCAGCATGGACATAAGCTTCAATTATCCCCTCGGTGGCAGAGCGCTCTGCCTTTTTCTCTGCCTGGAAAAGGATCTGTTGTTTTAGAATCTGAAGTGCTTTTTCCATATCCCCCTGGGCTTCAAGGAGGGCATTCCTGCAGCTCATAATACCAGCTCCAGTCTGGTCTCTAAGTTCCTTTACCCTGGCTGTTGAAACTTCCAATTTCTCCTCCTGCCTTACTCCTCAGGGGTGAAAATAAGAGGTTCGGCAATTTCTGTAGCTTCAAGCTCTTCCATTGTCTCTTCCTGGACTTCCTCGGTTGGGATCACTACTTCGCCCGTTTTGCCTTCAATAACTGAGTCGGCAATCTTACTGCATATTAACTTGATTGCTCTGATAGCATCGTCATTGGCTGGAATAGGGTAGTCTATGTTATCGGGGTTACAATTAGTATCTACTATAGCTACAACAGGTATGCCTATGCGTTTGGCTTCAGCTAGTGCAATCCTTTCTTTCGTTGGGTCAACAATGAATAGAGCCGCTGGTAGGCTGGTCATCTCCTTAAAACCACCCATCTGTTGATTGAGCCGTAAAATTTGCTCCTCAAGCTTTAGGGCTTCCTTTTTAGGCAGGCGGCTAAAGCCGCCTCTAGCTTGCTGGTCTTCTAAGCGGACTAGATGGTCTATGCGGGCTTGGATGGTAGCGAAATTAGTTAATATCCCCCCCAGCCAGCGTTGGTTAACATAATACATACCACAGCGTTGCGCTTCTTGTTCTACAGTCGGTTGAGCCTGCTTTTTGGTGCCAACAAAAAGGATAGTGCCACCCTCAGCTGCCACTTGTTGAACAAAGTCGCATGCCTTGTCTAACATACTGGCAGTTTGTTCTAGGTCAATGATATGAATGCCATTGCGCTTGGTAAAGATGTAATTCTTCATACGAGGGTGCCAGCGGCTAGTCTGATGCCCAAAGTGGGCTCCAGCTTCTAAAAGTTCCTTAATTGTAACTGTATCTGTATCTGGCAAACTTAACCCCCTACAATATAATCTAGCTTTTGTTAAGTTAATAGTATATCATACCCTTTGGCATCCATCAATAATAGGGCATTTATCATGGGTTGATAAATTATCTTAACTGATGGAGGTGACAAAACTCGTCATTAGTTTTACTATAGGGGATGGAGTAGATAAGGATTACACCTTGCCTTGATGTCAAGAATACGGAAAAGGATATTAGCCTAACTTATAGATTTACATAAAATCTTATGTTTCCTTGACAAAAATTGACAAAGCCCTTTATTATAAGACTATCGATTGGTGCTTAAAGAAATACTGGGAGTTAGAGATGCAAATTAGGAAAACATATAGAGAGATAAAGCCCGAGTTACTATATGATGAGGTAAGGGACTTTATCCTGAAGCAGGGAGTGATTATAAGTGAAGCAAAACTGGAAACATACTCCTTGCCTAGTGACTCGTCATCATTTATTTCTCGGGGTACACTAATATTCAAGCTCCAGGACAAGCCAGGCAAAGCTGAAAGAGAATGCCTCAGGGTACATATCGTAGGCTCAGCTAGAGGTGAAACCAAAGTGATGCTTGACATAAAGGAAGAACTTTTCCCCAAAGAGAAGGTTACTGCCTTGCAAGAAGACCTAGACTTTATTTTTGGCTCATATGAGGTAAAGCAACAATAGGGAAATTGCACTTGTTCAAACAGGCAAAATGTTCTGCCGGGCTTTTTGGACAAGCAAAATAGCTTGACTTCTCGCTTAGCATAGGATAAACTATAAAGGGTTGGGTGCTTCACAGGAAGCAAGATTTGGCTGAGTCTAGATACTTTTCCTGAGAAGTCTCAGCTTTAATTATGCCACAAATAAGATTTCAATGAAGATTGCTATTAGTGGTAAAGGCGGAGTAGGGAAGACCCTATTAGCTTCTCTTCTAGCCAAAACATTTGCTGAATCCGGTTACTCCGTTTTAGCTATAGATGCCGACCCTGACTCCAATCTAGCTGCCACCCTTGGCTTTCCTGATTCTGATAAGATAACCCCAATATCTGAGATGAAAGAGCTTGTTGAAGAGAGGACAGGAGCACGACCAGGTCGAGCTGAGAGCTTTTTCAAGCTAAATCCCAAAGTCGATGATTTGCCCGAAAAGTATTCTCTGAAGCATGACGGAATTCGCCTAATGGCAATGGGGCGAGTTAAAAAGGGTGGCACTGGCTGTTATTGCCCAGAGAATGCTCTGTTACAAGCCTTAGTTACCCACTTGCTCCTGGCAAGGGATGAAGTGGTTATTTTGGATATGGAGGCTGGAATCGAACACCTAGGGCGGGCAACAGCCAAGGCGGTAGATAAGCTGATTGTGGTAGTGGAACCAGGTCGGCGAAGCATTGAAACCGCCTATAAAATTGATAAGTTGGCAAAAGACATTGGTTTACATAATCTCGCAATAGTAGGAAATAAACTCCGAAATCCTTTAGAAAGGGAATTTCTAATTTCTAACCTGCCTGGCTTTGAATTCCTCGGCTTTATCCCTTACGACCAGGCATTAGTAGACGCTGACCTCGCCAATCTTCCTCTTCTCAACTCCAGCCAGCAGATTATCAATGAGGTAAAAAATATCTATCAGGCTCTGTTACCCATTGCTCAGACACCAAACCCAAGAAACTAGGAAGGGGGATATATAATAATAAAGAGAGCTGAAAGCGGCCTTACCTTATTAAAAGCTTAAGTGGAGAATCACTAAATAGTAAAAATAAACGAAGGAGGTTTTTGTGGCCTACGACGCAGTAAAAATGAAGGACTGGCAGATTTCAGAAGCTGCTGAACAAAACATGCCAACCCCTGATGAGTGGCAGGAAAGACTAAACCTGGAGAAGGATGAGATTATCCCCTTCGGGAGACTATGCAGGCTTGATTTCATGAAGATAATTGAGCGCCTCAAGGGCAAGTCGGACGGCAAGTATATTGAGGTCACTGCCATAACTCCCACACCACTGGGTGAGGGGAAAACCACGACCACGATGGGTATTCTAGAGGGCATGGGCAAGCGGGGGCTGAATGTGGGTGGTGCTATCCGCCAGCCCTCGGGTGGTCCGACCATGAATATCAAAGGAACCGCTGCCGGTGGTGGTAATGCCTTGGCCATTCCCATGACCGAATTTTCTATGGGTCTTACCGGCGATATCAATGACATTATGAATGCCCACAACCTAGCTATGGTTGCCCTTACCTCCAGAATGCAGCACGAGCGCAACTACAATGACGAGCAACTACAGAGACTTACCAGGATGCGCCGCTTAGACATTGACCCCACCAGGATAGAAATGGGCTGGGTTATGGATTTTTGCGCCCAGAGCCTCCGCAATATCATAATTGGCATCGGCGGGCGTATGGATGGCTTCACCATGCAGTCCAAGTTCGCCATCACCGTGAGTTCAGAGCTTATGGCTATGCTCTCTATCGTCAGGGACTTAGCTGACCTGCGCCAGAGGATGGACGAGATTACCGTGGCCTTTGATAAGCGGGGCAATGCGGTTACCACAGGTGACCTTGAAGTAGGTGGTGCCATGACTGCCTGGATGCGCAACACCATCAACCCCACTCTAATGTGTACCGTGGAGTATCAGCCCTGCATGGTACATGCCGGACCATTTGCCAATATTGCTGTGGGGCAGTCATCCATCATCGCTGACCGTATTGGTCTGAAGATGTTTGATTACCATGTCACCGAGAGCGGCTTCGGCGCTGACATTGGCTTTGAGAAGTTCTGGAATGTTAAGTGCCGTTACAGTGGTCTCAAGCCACATGTGTCGGTGCTCACCACCACCATCCGGGCACTGAAGATGCATGGTGGTGGGCCTAAGGTGGTGGCCGGTATTCCTCTACCTGATGCCTACACTAAAGAGGACCTCGGACTCCTGGAGAAAGGCATCCCGAACATGGTGCACCATATCAACATCATTAGAACATCCGGTATCAACCCGGTGGTGTGCATCAATCGCTTCCACACTGACACTGATGCTGAGGTTGCCATGGTCAGAAAGGCAGCTGAGGCAGCCGGAGCACGCTGTGCTGTGTCCACCCATTGGGCTGACGGTGGCGACGGTGCTTTGGAGCTGGCCGATGTAGTCAAGGAAGCCTGTGAGAGTGAGACCGAGTTTAAGTTCCTGTATCCTGTAGAAATGAAACTGCGGGAACGGGTGGAGAACATTGCTAAGGTAGTCTACGGGGCTGATAGTGTGGCCTGGGCACCAGAGGCTGAGGCTAAAGCCAAGACGCTTGAGTCCAATTCTAAATATGATGATTACACCACCATGATGGTGAAGACTCACCTGAGCCTCACCCATGACCCGGCAGTGAAGGGTGTGCCCAAGGGTTGGGCTCTGCCAATCCGCGATGTGCTGATTTATTCCGGGGCAAAATTCCTCTGTCCCTGCGCCGGAACCATTAGCCTGATGCCAGGAACCTCGTCTGACCCAGCCTTCAGAAAGGTGGATATAGATGTAAACACTGGAAAGGTCAGTGGACTATTCTAGTGGGCAGAGATAATCAATCAAAGTGAGGATGACTATTTGAGCTTCAATATCGCTGTAGCCGGAAAGGGTGGTAGCGGCAAGACGTCTGTAGCCAGCCTTATCATTCGCTACCTTAAGAAGAATGGCTCAGGACCGATTCTAGCCGTTGATGCCGACCCCAATGCTAATCTGGGGGAGAGTTTGGGACTTGACATAAAACAGACGGTTGGCTCAATAATTGTATCTTTCAATGAGGATAAAATAAATATTCCTCCTGGACTGACCAAGGATGCTTACCTAGAGTATAAATTAAACGAGGCTGTGGTTGAAAGTAAGAAACTTGACCTGATAACAATGGGCAGGGGTGAGGGTCCGGAGTGCTACTGCTATCCTAATCTCATCCTGAGAAAATTCGTAGACACCCTGTCAGAAAGCTACGCCTATATGGTTATGGATAATGAGGCGGGGATGGAACATCTAAGCCGAAGAACCACCCAGAATATTGATGAGCTATTAATAATCTCTGACCACTCGGTAAAGGGTGTCCGAACTGTTGCCCGCATACGGGACCTAATCTCTGAACTCAAACTGGTAGTGAAGAGGCAATCGGTGATAATTAACTTTGCTCCCACCACGCTAGACCCTCTCATCACTAAGGAACTAGATAGACTGGGAATTGAACCTGTAGCTACTATACCTCTGGATGAGAAAGTGCGTGACTATGACCTCAAGCTAAAGCCACTACTTGACCTGCCTGATACCGCTAAGGCGGTAAGGGCAGTTGATGATTTGATGGCTGAGCTTCTTAATAAGAACTGAAGAAAAGGGGGTGGAAATGCCAGCACAGATTATTAGTGGCACTGAGATTGCCAAACAGATTCGCGAGGAGTTAAAACAGGAAATCACCGAACTCAAGGAGAAACATAATCTGGTACCGGGGTTGGTCACAGTCCTGGTAGGTGAGGACCCGGCATCCCAGGTTTATGTCGGGTCTAAGGTAAAGACGTGCGAGGCGTTGGGTGTCTATTCAGAAAGGTATGACCTGCTGGCTGACGCCAGTGAGGAAGAACTGCTCACCCTAATTGACAAGTTAAATAAAGATCCCAAGATTCATGGTATTCTAGTCCAACTACCCCTGCCCAAGCATATTAACGAGACCAAGGTTCTTTATGCCATTGACCCTAAAAAGGATGTTGATGGCTTTCATCCGGTGAATGTGGGCAGACTAATGATTGGCGAGCCAGATTATTTACCCTGCACCCCCCATGGAATCCAGCAGCTTCTAATCAGGTCTGGGGTTAAGATTGAAGGGGCGGAGGTAGTGGTTGTGGGTAGAAGTAACATCGTGGGCAAACCCATAGCCAACATCCTTCTCCAGAAGAAGGAGGGAGCTAACGCTACCGTTACCGTGTGCCATACCCGAACCAAAGACATGTCTTTCCATACCAAGAGGGCTGATATACTGATTGTGGCTGCAGGAAAACCAAAGGCTATCACCGCTGACATGGTAAAAGAAGGGGTTGTGGTTATTGATGTCGGTGTTAACCGAATTGGGAAAACAGCCGAAGGTAAAGCTATCTTATGCGGAGACGTTGACTTTGATGCAGTTAAAGAGAAGGCTAAAGCCATTTCCCCGGTACCGGGTGGGGTTGGACCTATGACCATAACCATGCTTATGCTAAATACAGTAAGAGCGGCAAAATTGTCCGCTGGCTTAGTTTAGGAAAGGAGGCAGGGAATGGGATACAAAATTGAGAAAAAGAGTGCACCCGGTAGGGGAGAGGTGGAGGTGCTGGGAGCAACCTTTGAGGAGGGTAAACCTGAGGGTGAGGAACTGGGCAAGTGGAGGCAGAAACTGGAAAGCAGAGAGGAGAAGCTCAAATATCTACAAACCGGTGAGAGATACTGGTATGGGAAAGACTGGTTTGGCAGTGAAAAGAGGAAGAATCCGGCTTAAGTGAGGGGAAAAATGGCGTTTGAAGTTTCTAAGACAGCCTATTCTGGCAAAATTAGAGAGATAAAACTGGGCAAGGGGGATAAAGTGGTAACCGTTGGCGGAGAAACCTCTTATCCCTTTTACCTTTTTGAAGGCGAGATGCCGAACCCACCTCGGATAGCCATGGAGGTTTATGATTGCCCACCTGAGGAATGGGCTGAAGCTGCCCTGGAGCCCTTTGCCGGTGTAACCGATGACCCAGTTGCCTGGGCAAAGAAGTGCATTGACGATTATGGGGCGGAGATGATATGCCTGCAACTGGTGAGCACTGACCCTAATGGGCTTGACCGCGGGGCTGATGAAGCTGCTGAGGTAGTCAAGAAGGTGGCTGATGCTATTGATGTCCCCTTAATCGTTTGGGGGACGGCTAATCATGAAAAAGATACCGAGGTACTAAGAAAGGTGGCTGAGGTCTGCCAGGGAAAGAACCTGATTCTGGGGCCGGTTGAGGAAGGAGACCATAAGAAGATTGGTGCCTCAGCCATTGGCTATCACCACACGGTGATTTCATCAACACCCATAGATATTAATCTAGCCAAGCAGCTCAATATTCTGCTGGGCAATCTTGGTGTTCCCGATGAGCTAATCATAGTGGACCCTACCGTCAGTGGCATAGGCTATGGTATTGAGTATTGCTACTCGGTTATGGAGAGAGACAGGATGGCAGCATTAACCCAGCAGGATGAAAAACTCCAGTTCCCTCTCATTTGCAACATAGGTAAAGAGGCGTGGAAGACTAAGGAAGTAAAAATCCCAACCGAGGAAGACCCCAAGCTTGGTGATGCCAAGAAGAGGGGTATCTTGATGGAAGCCATGTCAGCCACGGTTTTACTTTTGGCTGGGGCTGATGTGTTAATTATGAGACACCCAGAGGCAATAAAGCTGATACGAGAAATGATTGCCGAACTGACAGCTTCCTAGAATGATTGAGATTAGAGGAGGAGAATCAAGATGGCAGAAGCAGAAACCAAAAGTATTGATGATGCTAGTATTAAGATGATAGAGAAAGCAGCCAGTGATGGGGTTAATACCGCCTTTGATAGAGCCGAAGCGATGAAGCCCTGTCCCATAGGGTCTGTGGGTAGTTGCTGTAGTAATTGTGGGATGGGACCGTGTCGGGTGCCCCTGCCAAAAGGTAAAGAGGAAACCCCAGAGGAGAAGCGGAAAAGGAGGGGTATCTGTGGAGCCACTGCTGAGACCATTGCCGCCCGCAATTTCATCCGCATGGTAGCTGGTGGAGCGGCTGCCCACTCTGACCATGGCCGGGGAGTAGCTGAGCTCTTCCTTGCAGTAGCCAGGGGAGAAGCCCCGGGCTATGAAATCAAGGATGAGCAGAAACTGCTGCAGCTGGCTCTGGATTGGGGTATTGAAATTGGCGACCGCAGTAACCAGGAGATAGCCGTTGATGTTGGTGAGATAGCTCTGGCTGAGTTTGGTAAACAGGAGGGGGGAGTCCTCTTCCTGAGAAGGGCACCGCTAAAACGACAGGAACTATGGCAGAAGCAGGGGGTTACCCCAAGAGGCATAGATAGAGAAATTGTAGAGATAATGCACCGAACCCACATGGGGGTTGACCAGGATTACCAAAACCTACTTAAACAAGGCGTGAGAGCTGCCCTAGCCGATGGCTGGGGTGGTAGTATGATTGCTACCGAACTCCAGGATATCCTCTTTGGTACCCCAGCGCCAGTTCTCAGTAAGGTAAACTTAGGGGTGCTGAAGCGAGATGAGGTAAACCTCATCATCCATGGTCACGAGCCACTGCTTTCTGAGATGATTGTAGCCGTTGCTCAAGACCCCCAGATGGTAGAGCTGGCTAAATCTAAAGGGGCTAACGGGATAAACCTGGCTGGCATATGCTGTACTGCCAACGAGATATTAATGCGCCATGGTATTCCTTTAGCCGGGAATTTCCTGCAACAGGAGCTGGCTCTGGTTACCGGTGCCGTGGACGCGATGGTGGTAGACGTCCAGTGCATAATGCAGTCCTTGCCTGATATTGCCCAGTGCTACCATACTAAAATTATTACCACTTCGCCTAAGGCTAAAATCTCCGGTGCTATGCACATTGAGTTTGATGAGCATAATGCAATGGAGTCAGCCAGGGCTATAGTCAAGACCGCCATTGAAAATTTCCCCAATAGGGGGAGCAATATTGATATTCCTGAGAAGCAAACTGACCTAATTGCTGGATTCAGCCATGAAACCATTAACTACCTGCTGGGCGGTCTATTTCGGGCTTCCTACCGACCGTTAAACGACAATATCATCAATGGCAGAATCAGGGGAGTGGCTGGTGTTGTCGGCTGCAATAATCCCCGGGTTACGCATGATGCGATTCACGTCGCAATGATTAAAGAACTGATAAAGAACGATGTTCTGGTACTTCAAACCGGCTGTAGTGCTATGGCAGCTGCCAAAGCTGAACTCATGGTCCCTGAAGCAGCATCAAAGTATGCTGGTGAGGGGCTGGCTTCAGTATGTGAAACAGTAGGCATCCCGCCGGTATTGCACCTGGGTTCCTGTGTTGATAACAGCCGAATCCTGATGGCAGCTACCGCCGTGGTAAAAGACGGTGGTTTAGGCGATGACATCAGTGACCTGCCTGTAGCTGGCGCCGCCCCGGAGTGGATGAGCGAGAAGGCAATTTCCATCGGTCAATACTTCGTTGGCTCAGGGGTATTTACTGTATTTGGCGTTAACTGGCCTACCCTAGGCAGCGATGAGGTAACCAAATTCTTGTTCCAGGACTTTGAAGATATGTATGGTGGAATGTGGGCGTTTGAACCTGACCCGATTAAGGCAGCCCACCTGATGATTGACCATATTGACAAGAAGCGTAAGGCTTTAGGTATTGACAAGGCTAGAGAAAGAGTTCTTTATGACATGGCTATGCGCAGGGAACTGGATGCAGTTTAAGTGCTAAAATTAAATAAAAGTGGGAGGGCTTTAGGATATGTCTAAGATTATTGCATCAGCAGCTATTAGAGGGGCTTACAAAATTGTAGACCAAGCTGAGAAGAAGTGGCAGCAGGCAATGGACAGATGGGGAGCAAATGAGCCGGTGGGCTTCCCCAATACTGCCTATTATCTGCCAGTAATTTATGGAATTTTGGGCATTAAAGTCGAAAAGCTGGGTGACATGGAGCAGATATTAAACAGGTGTAAGTCTCTGCTCCCACCCCCGGTGAGGGAAGAGCACCCCTTGCCCTATCTGGCACCAGCCCTTGATGCCGGGATGGCAACCTTCTTCGCCGAGGAGCTCGTTGAAGCCATAAGGTACCTGGAGGCGCCTGATTTTTATACCAAACAAGAAGACCCTACCGATGATAATATCTGGTTAGGTGCCGCCGATGATGTCATCCTGAGAAAGAGAGGCATTGAATTTGTTGATGGCACTGCCCCCGGCTTTGCTGCTGTTCTTGGCGCCGCGCCTACCAATGAGATTGCTGTGAAAATCGCCCAGGAACTCCAGCAGAAGAACCTTTATGTCTTTATGTGTGCTGAGCACAACGGGAAGAGGTTTGCCGAGCAGCTTGTAGAAGCGGGGGTGCAGATTGGGTGGCCAACCCGTCTGGTCTCCTTCGGTCCTGATATTAGCGCTGCTGTCTTTGCCGCCGGCTTCGCCATCAGGGCAGGTTTTACCTTCGGTGGCATTGAGCCCGGAGATTACAGAAAACACCTTATCTATAACAAAGACCGCATCTTTGCCTTTGCTATGCCTCTGGGCTATGTTACTGATGAGTGGTATGCCAACGCCCTGGGCTGTGTCAACTATGGCTTCCCTGTTATCGCCGATACCCCAATACCTGAGATTTTACCTACCGGCGTTTGCACCTACGAGCATGTGGTGTCCAACGTGCCCCATGATAAGATAGTAAGTAAAGCCGTAGAGGTAAGAGGGCTGAAGGTTACTGTGGCTGAGGTACCGGTTCCAGTAGCCTATGGTCCTGCCTTTGAGGGTGAGAGGGTTCGTGGGGAGGACATCTACCTGGAGTGTGGTGGCGGCAGAACCCATATGGTGGAGTGGGTTACCACCAAGCGCATGGACGAGGTTGAGGATGGCAAGATTGAGGTAATCGGTCCTGAGTTAACCGATATTTCTGCTGGTTCCCGTTTACCATTAGCCATAGCTGTTGAGGCTGCCGGAAGAGAGATGCAGGAGGACTATGAGCCTATCCTGGAGCGACAGATTCACCACCTTATAAACTATGCTCAAGGGCTAATGCACATTGGGCAGAGGGATATTGCCTGGTTACGAGTTGCTAAACAGGCTGTGGAAAAAGGCTTTAAGTTATATCATATTGGTGCCCTCCTCCACGCTAAACTGCACCAGGACTTTGGTGGTATATTTGATAAGATGCAGGTAAAGATTTATACCGAAGAAGATAAAGTAAACGAGATAATACAGAAGGCAAGAGCAGTGTATGGGGCTAGAGATGCCCGAATTGAAGGCATGACTGACGAAGGCGTTGATACATACTACTCATGCACCCTGTGCCAGTCCTTTGCCCCCGGCCATGTTTGCTGCATTAGCCCCGAGAGAACCGGGCTCTGTGGTTCCTATAACTGGATGGACTGTAAAGCCTCTTATGAGATTAACCCCACTGGACCTAACCAACCGGTGGAAAAGGGAGAAACTATTGATGCCAAGCTTGGGCAATGGAAGGGTGTAAATGAGTTTATCTATAAGGCTTCCCGCCAGAAGATAGACCATTATAACTTTTACAGTATAGTATATGACCCTATGACCACCTGTGGCTGCTGTGAGTGCATTGCTGCTGTCCTTCCCCTGTGTAACGGGGTAATGACGGTAAATCGGGAGTATACCGGAGAAACCCCATGCGGAATGAAGTTCACTACACTGGCTGGGACTATTGGAGGTGGCTTAAGCACCCCAGGATTTGTTGGTCACGGCAAGTATAACACCTGCCAGAGGAAATTCCTTACCGCAGACGGTGGCTTATTAAGAATGGTCTGGATGCCTAAGATGCTGAAAGAGGAGATTGCCGACCGACTTAAGGCTAGGGCTGAGGAGCTGGGCATGCCTAATCTTCCTGATATGATTGCTGATGAGACGATAGGCGTAACTGAGGAGGAGATTCTCCCCTTCCTGCAGGAGAAGGGGCACCCCGCCCTTACCATGGAGCCAATACTAGGCTAGGAAAGGAGTTGGTAACATGCCACTTACTGGAATCGAGATATTCAAGCTACTCCCCAAGACAAACTGCAAGGAGTGCGGGTTCCCCACCTGTCTTGCTTTTGCTATGAGCCTGGCTACGGGAAAAGTGGAACTGGCTGCCTGCCCTTATGTCTCTGATGAAGCAAAGGCCAAACTAACAGAAGCAGCGGCACCCCCTATTACCCCGGTTACTATTGGGGTTGGTGACAGGGCATTAAAGGTCGGTGGCGAGACGGTTATGTTTCGCCACGAAAAGAGATTTGAGAACCCTCCCGGTTTTGCTATCCTTATCACCGACACCATGGAGGAATCTGAGGTTGACTCTAGGCTGGAGAGATTCAATCTACAATATGAAAGGGTGGGGCTTACCCTTCGTCCTGAGCTGGTAGCAATAAAGGAAAATTCAGGAGATGCTGCCAAATTTGAGGCTCTAGTTAGTAAGGTCAAACAAAATAGCGATTGCAGCATCATCTTGATGAGCAGTAATCCTGATATTCTGGCGGCTGGCTTAAAGGTCTGTGCCGACAGGAAACCGCTAATATATGCCGCTACTGAAGAGACCCTGGATAGGGTGGCAGACTTGGCTAAGGAGAACTCATGCCCGATAGTAGCCAAGACCTCTGATGGTTTGGAAGAACTTGCTCAACTGACCACTAAATTAACTGAAGCCGGGATTAAAGATATCGTTCTCGATTCTGGGTCAAGAACTCTTCGTCGGGCACTTGAGGATCAGATATTAATCAGGAGCGCCGCCCTAAATAAGAAGTTTCGTCCCTTAGGCTTTCCCACTATTGTTTTACCCTATGAGATGACCGATGACCCAATGAAAGAGGCGGTAATTGCTTCTGTTTTTGTGGCTAAGTATGGCGGTATTATTGTCCTCTCCGATTTTCAGGGAGAAAGCCTTTTCCCATTGCTGGTGGAAAGGTTGAATATCTATACCGACCCCCAGCGACCACTGGCTACCACTGAGGGAATCTACGACATTGGTGGTGCTGATGAAAATTCACCGGTACTTCTTACTTCCAACTTCTCACTCACATACTTCATAGTCTCAGGTGAAATAGAAAATAGTAAGGTTCCCAGCTACCTTCTAGTCAAGGACACTGAAGGGCTTTCGGTTATGACATCATGGGCGGCAGGCAAGTTTGTCGCTGATGCTATTGCCCCCTTTGTTAAGAAGTGCGGGATTGCAGACAAGGTTAAACGCCACAGATTGATAATCCCCGGCTATATTGCCGCTGAAAGTGGTGGCTTGGAAGAGGAGTTACCCGGCTGGGAGATTCTGGTTGGTCCTAGAGAAGGGGCTCACATTCCAGCCTATCTTAAAGCACAGAAATCTTAAGGAGAGTAGCAATGATCCTTATTGGGGAAAACATAAATATGATGTCGCAGACTATCGGTCCGGCACTGAGGGGGAGAACCCCCAAACCTATTCAGGAACTGGCTAGGGCTGAGGCTGAGGCTGGAGTGGATTATATTGACCTTAATATCGGTCCGGCTCGGAAGGCAGGGGACGAGTTAATGGAATGGGTAGTTAAGACGGTGCAGGAGGTTACTAATTTGCCACTGTCTCTGGATACGACAAACCCGGTGGCTACGGAGGCTGGGCTAAAAGTACATAAAGGCAAGGCGTTAATTAACTCCATCTCCCCGGTCAGGATGGAAGAGGAACTGCCCTTGGTCAAAAAATACAATGCTGACATGATAGGGCTGTTGTGGGGCACCGAGGGAATGCCTAGAGACGCTAATGAAAGGGCAGTCCTCGCTGTTGACCTTATCTATAAAGCCAATGAGATGGGTATCCCTAACGAGGATATCTGGATTGACCCCATCGCTACCCCGGTGTCTGTGGAAATCAATCAGGTGAAAGCCTGCGGTGAGTTTATGGGTATGCTCCAGGATATTGCTCCCGGGTGTAAATCTACGGTGGGCTTGTCAAATATCTCCAACGGCACCCCTACTTACCTCAGACCATGGCTTAACCGCACCTATATGATAATGCTTATGAGGTATGGACTGTATTCAGCCATAGTTGATGCCTTTGACCCTGAACTAGTAAAGATAGCTAAGGGTGAAAAGCCTGAACTCGTTGACCTGGTGCATCGGGTGATGGATGGCGAAAGGCCTGACCTCTCCTCTCTAGGTGAAGAAGAGGTAAAGTATGTGAAAACAGTCAGGGTTCTTACTGGTGAATCACTGTATTCTCATTCGTGGCTTGAGATATAGTTAGGAACGGCTGGCGGTGGTCGCCGCTCCACTTTATTATTAAGTTCAGTGAGTCTTGGCATTTAACAATTCCAGGACATAGGATGTAATTTACGGAGTCATTGGGAACCCTTAAACAAAGAGGAGAAAGATAGGATGAGCTTGCAACCACTTCTTGAAGCGAGAAAATTTGTGGTAACTGCTGAGATCGGTCCGCTCAAAGGAACTGACACCACTGAGATTAAGGAGGTGGCTGAGCTTTTGCGGGGAAGGGTGGATGCTACCAATGTTACTGACCAGCAAAGTTCGGTGATGAGGCTGGGCTCACTGGCTACCTGCCATCTGTTGAAAGAAGAGGGGCTTGACCCTGTATTCCAGATGACCTGCCGAGATAGAAACCGATTGGCACTACAATCAGACCTGTTAAGTGCCTGGGCACTAGGGGTTGAAAATGTCCTAGCCATCACCGGCGACCTACCTGCACTCGGCGACCACCCTCAAGCCAAGCCAGTTTACGATTTAGACTCGGTGCAGCTGTTGTGGGTCATAGGAAGGTTGAATGAAGGTTACGATATGGTTGGTAACGAGCTCAACGGGAAGCCCGATTTCTTCCCCGGAGCAGTGGTGAACCCGGGGGCTGATACTGAGGCCGCCTTTGAGCTACAGCTTATTAAGATGGAGAAAAAGATTGAGGCTGGAGCTAAGTTCTTTCAAACCCAGGCTGTCTATGACCCCGATGCCTTCGCCAAATTTATGAAGCGGGCGGAGGGATTTAACATTCCCATCTTGGCTGGAATAATACCCCTCAGATCGGTGGGTATGGCTCGATTTATGAATAAGAATGTAGCTGGTGTCTTTGTCCCTGAGGAACTAATTAACAAAATGGCTGAGGCCGAAGATAAAGCCCAGACAGGAATAGAAATTGCCGCTAACCTAATCAAGGAGTTGAAGGATATGTGCCACGGGGTACATATCATGGCTATTGGCTGGGAGAAAAAGGTGCCAGCTGTGTTGGAGGCTGCTGGACTCTAAAAGTTGCTTGGCTAGAAGATATAAATGGCTAAACAAGATAATTATGAATATGGTTACGAGCTTGCTTATAAACTTGCCCGTGAACAATTAACCAGGCTTAATGATATAGAGCAGCAATGCCTTAGAAGCGATGCCCAATATCGGGTAACAGATTCTAAACGGGTAATCATCATCGAATATTTAAACCAATCCTACCTGATCACTCTTCCCGATATTGAGATTTCATTAGCCGAGGGTAAGAAGGAGGTTCCGCTAAGGGACAAGATCCTGATACTTCACTATTTTACCTTGGCGAAAGGTACTCCCACTACTAATAAGATAATCGCCTACAAGGAGCTGCCAGAAGGGACTAGCTACTTCCCGACATTTTCCAAGAGAGCTATAAAGCCCCTTTTAGACCACTTTGGTAATGAGCCTCACCGGCTGGTAGATGTCGCCGCAAAGCTGGGGGGTCATAAAGCAAATTATGGTGATGAGGCGGTAACCATTAATGCTTTTAGCCGGGTACCGATAACTTTTGTCCTGTGGCGAGGCAATGATGAGTTTCCTCCCGAAGGGAGCATACTATTTGACAGCACTATCTCCGATTACCTGTCCACAGAGGATATAAATGTGCTTTGTGAGACCATTGCCTGGAGGTTAATTAAATAATTTAGAGGGAGCGCCTTGGATACAATCAGACTAACTATTAACGGTCAGGAGATTGAGGCAAAAAGCGGGATAACTGTACTGGAGGCAGCCAAGGCGGCTGGTATTTACATACCAACCCTTTGCTACCATCCTGACTTAACCTCCTTTGGTGGTTGTCGGCTTTGTATTGTTGACATCGAGAAGATGCGTGGTCTGCCTACAGCGTGTACTACACCGGCTGCTGATGGTATGGTGGTTCATACTGATACTCCAGAAATCACTGAGCTCAGGCGTAGCATCTTGGAATTGATCCTCAGCGAGCACCCTCACCCTTGCCTGACCTGCCACAGAATTGAATACTGCCGTCCTTTTGATATATGCCTGCGCAATGTTGCTGTAACTGAGCGCTGTGTTATCTGCCCCAATAACGAGCGCTGCGAGCTGCAAGATGTTGCTCGCTATATCGGAATCGACGAGGTCGCCCTTCCTTACACCTACAAGAACCTGCCTGTCGAGAGGGATGACCCCTTCTTTGAGCGCGACTATAACCTATGTATTTTGTGTGGACGCTGTGTCAGGGTCTGCCAGGAGGTAAGGGGGGCAGGGGCGATAGCCTTTACCTATCGAGGCAGCCAGGCTTTAGTTGGGACTGCTTTTGGTCGGTCGCTACAGGAATCGGGGTGTCAATTCTGTGGGGCCTGTGTTGATATTTGCCCTACCGGGGCGCTAGTAGAGCGGATTAATAAATGGGAAGGTTTAGCTGAGCGTCAGGTAGTTACCACCTGTCCCTACTGTGGGGTCGGCTGTCAGTTAGAGCTACGGATTAAGCGGGACAGGATAATTGAGGCTATTCCTAAGGAAGATGGTGCCCCAAATAAAGGGCAAGCCTGTGTCAAGGGTCGGTTTGGTATTACTGAGTTCGTTCATCACCCGGAGCGCTTAACCACCCCGCTGATTAAGAGGGACGGGAATTTTGAAGAGGCAACCTGGGACGAGGCGCTAGACCTGGTTGCTGACCGGCTTGGTGGTTATAACCGGGATGAGGTAGCTGTAATCTCCTCAGCCAAGGGGACTAACGAGGACAACTATCTCATCCAGAAATTTGCCCGGGCAGTACTGGGCACCAACAACGTTGACCATTGTGCTCGACTATGCCATGCCCCTACTGTAGCTGGACTGGCCCAGAGCTTTGGCAGCGGGGCGATGACCAACTCCATCAATGAAATTGGTGATGCCAGGTGCATCCTGGCTATTGGCACCAACACTACCTCAGCCCACCCGGTAATCGGGCTGGAGATAAAGCGAGCAGTACGCCAGGGGGCGAGGCTAATTGTAGCCAACCCCCGTGAGATTGAGCTGGTTGGCTTGGCTGACCTGTGGCTGGGGCACTACCCTGGCACTGACGTTGCCCTGCTTATGGGAATGATGCGGGTAATAGTGGATGAAGGATTACATGACTTAGCCTTTATTGAGGAGCGCACTGAGAACTTTGATGCCTTCAAGGAGTCATTAAAAGGCTTTGACCTGGATACTGTGGAGCGTATCACCGGTGTACCCGGTGCCCGGATAGCTGAGGCAGCCAGAATATATGCCACCAACAAGCCGGCTACTATTCTCTATGCCATGGGCATCACCCAGCATTCTCATGGCACCGATAATGTAATGGCTACGGCTAACCTGGCGATGCTCACCGGCAACATTGGCAAGCCATCGACCGGGGTAAACCCACTCCGGGGTCAGAACAATGTGCAGGGTGCCTGTGACCTTGGCGCCTTGCCCAATGTATATACTGGCTACCAGGCGGTCAGCGACCCGGCTATCAGGCAAAAGTTTGAGGCTGCCTGGGGATGCTCACTACCTGCTGAGCCGGGGCTGACCCTCACCGAGATTGTTGACGCTGCCTACCGGAAGGAGATTAAGGCAATCTATCTTGTTGGTGAAAACCCGGCCCTGAGTGAGCCTGATGCTGGGCATGCCCGGGAGGCATTAGCTAACTTGGAGTTTCTGGTGGTTCAGGATGTCTTTCTCTCTGAAACGGCTCAGCAGGCGGATGTTGTTCTGCCAGCGGCAACCTTTGCCGAGAAGGATGGCAGCTTTACCAATACCGAGCGCCGGGTACAGCGGGTGAGGAAGGTGATAGAGCCTGTAGGTGATTCCAAGGCTGACTGGTGGATCACCTGCCAGATTGGGCAAAGGATGGGGGGTAAAGGCTTTGAATTTGACCATCCAACTCAAATTATGGACGAGATTGCCTCTGTCACCCCCAGCTATGGTGGCATTAGCTATGACCGTCTGGAAGAAGGTGGCTTGCAGTGGCCATGTCCTACCCAGGAACACCCGGGGACACCTATCCTGCACACTGAGCGATTCACCCGGGGCAAGGGCCGGTTTATGCCTCTGGAGTATAAGCCGCCTATGGAACTCCCTGATGATGAATATCCCTTAATCCTGACCACTGAGCGCAGTTTGTATCACTTTCACACTGGTACCTTGACCCGAAAGGTGAATGGGCTCAATGTACTGCGAACTGAGGAATTGGTGGAGATAAATCCCGAGGATGCCTCATCTTTAGGCATTGCTGATGGTGAAATGGTAAAGGTTATCTCTCGGCGGGGGGAGGTAGTGGCCAGGGCAAGGGTGACCGATGTTTCACCGGTGGGAGTAATCTCGATGACCTTTCATTTTGCCGAAAGCCCGACTAATCTGCTGACTAACCCGGCCCTTGACCCGGTGGCTAAGATACCTGAGCTTAAGGTCTGTGCAGTGAGGGTGGAGAAGAATCAGTAAGTCTGTTCCGAACTTATCGCTCAGTCAACCATGACCAGAGAGAGTGCAAAGGTTTTATCCTAACCAGTCCAACAGGTAACTCTAATTCTGCCTTCCCACTCACTGGAAATGCATTTACCCTGTCTATCTCTGCTTTCAAGTGAGACAGTTTCTCATCCTGATAGTTACCTCTAGACAATATGTCATCAATATGGTGTATCATCCCTGAAGCTGCTTCAAGGCGCTGCTCCCCTGCCTCAGCCATTTGTTTAGAGATAACCCCGTATTTTGCTTTTAAGCGGTTGAGGCGTAGCATAGCTTCGTAAGTAGTGTCCACAATTTGCTGGCGTGTCATCCACTCTGTCTCGTAATTTAGGGCATACTTCCAACTCGGTGCCACTAGTGCCTGACGATGCTCTTCTAATGTCTGGAATAGGACACGGTAGCCATAGCGGTGTGGTTGTTCAAAGCCAAGGCTACCCGGGTCAAGGAAGGGTGCCAGCGGAGCAATAAAAAGAGAAAGCCGCTTATCCCCCCTGAACTTTTCTAACAAGAAGCCACAGTAATCAATGGTATCCATTACCGATTGTGGTGTTTGGGTTGGAAGCCCAATCATAAAGAACACGTCCAAACGCCCGCAGCCGGCATCAAGGGCATCACCCAGCGTCTGTTCCAGGT
>JAUWYK010000092.1 GCA_030615865.1 Dehalococcoidia bacterium | reverse complement strand
CAACAGCCAAATACTTTAGACTTGCAGGAGAGCAGAGTAGGGTTACCAGCTCCTGGTTATTGAGGATGATAGTGAGAGAAAATTCCCTAACGACGACATCTTCGAGCTTGCTCCTGCCTTGTTCAGTAACCCTAAGTATAGGGAGCTTCTCTGTTTCTTCTCCCATCCTTTCCTCCCCATGCAATTACTTTTATTATGTCTCCAGCCTTAACAAACGCAGCTATTTTAGCCATGCTGTTATTTCCTCGCCCGAGGGGGTGGGGCTATGGACTTGATTCCGAGCTTCCCGCCTTAGAGCTCCTTTTTCAGTATCTTCTGTTTAAGGGTCTCCCACTGTGCCTTGGTGAGGACACAGGTGTTATCCTTCTCTCCTATTTCTACTTGCGCATCCGTTATCTTAACTATAGGACAACATGAACCTTCCCGACACAATCTTACAATTTTCATATTCTTCCTCCTCCTTTCGTTTTAGAATTTAAATTGCTCGTTAGCCCCACCCGCAATCACGAGCCGTCATTTCTTCACATCTTTGTGCCTATATCATCGAAAAACACCAGCCTCCTTGGATAAAGAGTTAGTGACAACCGCAGGAAGATTCTTCCGTCTGGGTTACCGGAAAGCCATGGGCTTGCCACTGAGTAATGCCTCCCTCCATGTTATACACGTGAATGAAGCCGTTGTCGACCAAGATACCAGCTGCTTTTGCACTGCGAACACCGGTTTTGCAATATACCAGAATGTGGTCAGACGGATTTAGTTCGTCTAGTCTTGACTCGAGTTCAGATAATGGGATGAGGAGAGCATCTGAAATGTGACCGGAGTTATACTCCTGTGGTGTGCGCACATCCAGCACTACGACTCCTCCGTGGCTGACCATTTCATGGGCTTCTTCCGGGGTTATGTTTATATAACTGGGCGTCGTTAGCTCTGGGCTGGGTGTCGTTATCTCTGAACCAGAAGCCGGCGCTTGCCCACAGCACGAGACCAACAAGGCTAGTACTATAACTAATACCAAAGGCAGTAAACGGGGCAACCTTGGTTTTATTTTGGCTGTAGCTTCTTGTTCCTTTCCTCGCACATCCGTCTCCCATCGATTTACGTTTTATTGTTTCCCCCTCCTAAGGATTTTAATGCATCTAGAGCTTGTTCTCCCACGTGCATATTGGCCTCCTCCCGGTAGGGGCTTGTCTGAGTAATGTCCTCTTCTAAAGCTGAGAAGTTCCGCTCCAGATTCGGAAAACTGATTACTCGGATGCCTCCAGCTCCTTGCCCAGTAGGACAAGGCCGAGCCCGCTGGTGAGGCGGAGCCGGGTATGCGTAAGACGGAGAGAGATAAGCTGGGCTAGGCGTTTCATTAATTCAAAGCCCAGGCCAGCGTCATCAGCCATAACCTTGCGAAGCATGTCACCCTTGATGGCCAGCACTGTGCAGTTAGTCATGCACCGGGCAGACAATGTATATACATAGGGCTCAACAAGCGCTGACCAGCCGAAGCTCTCACCTTTGCTGATCACGTCCACCGCAGTAGGTATAGCCGGGCGGTTAGGCACAGGGCGTACCTCCATCTCCAGTGCTATCCTGCCCTCTGTCAGAACGTAGAACTCCGTGGCTTTATCCCCCTCCTTGAACATCATCATCCCTTCCCGGTAGCTCCCCCCACGGCATAGAACGGATACCTTTTCTAGATGGCCTGTCTCCAAGCCGCTGAAGAGCTCAGAGCTTTTGAGGGTATCGATGATTGTCATTTTCTCTTACCTCCTGCATCATTCTCTATTGTTCGGGTAGGGACGCACACACCGACACAATATAGTCTAGTTGAGCCGACCCTTTGCCCATCACTACAATTCTATCACAGTGAGAGCTTCAGCACATCAGGTTGTCCTTCTGCTTTTGGCGCTCGACCAAGTCCTGCAGGGTTACACATTCTAAAACCTTGCTTATTGCTTCTTTGACTTCGTCCCAAATGTCATGGGTGACACAAAGGTCAGAGCGAGAGCAAGACTCAGGATTATCGACACACTCTACTACAATAATCGAGCCCTCAAGGAGTTGGATTACCTCACTGAGTATAACCTCCTCGGGAGGCTTAAGTAGCGAGACCCCACCCCGCCTTCCCCGGGTGCTCTTGACTATCCCTGCCTGTACAAGAGGACCGATTAAATGTTCTAGATACGGCAGTGGAATCTGTTGCCTTTGGGCAATCGCTTTTAGTAGGACTGGCTCCTCGCCCCAGTGAAGGGCTAACTCCAAAAGTGCCTTGGTTCCATACCGTGTCCTGGTCGAAAGCTTCACTAATTCAACCCTTGTTGACTAAAATAGTCAACAAAATTATAATATCATAAAAAGCGTAGGCTGTCAACACAAACACAAGGTACTACTTCTTTCTTACCTGTGGAATGTCTCGGAAAGAATGGTAGAGATAGTTGAACTCCATCCCACGCTTGCCTACTGCGTAAGGCCGGGGTGGATACAATGACTATTAGAGATTTAGGCAGGTGGGAAAGCCTGGAAATGGTGCAGAGGTATACGAGGTTAGTGAGCTTCCAAGATAGCTTGAGGTTTTATAAAGCCCCTCTATCTTGAGCTATGCTGCAGGATCCTATAGGCAAGTAGCATGAAACATCATTTTGTACAATAAAGGTAACAAAGCAAGCTTGTGTTACCCCTTTACTGAGTTTGTGTAACTATTGGACTATTGACAATTCTGTTGTTCTGTGATATAGTATACTATGTTGGTCATATTAGTCAACAAATAGGGGGGATAAATGAAGCTTTCTACTAGAGGACGATATGCAACCAGGGCGCTACTAGATCTAGCCCTCCACCGCGATGAGGAACCGACTCTACTAAAGGATATTGCCCGGAGGCAGGAGATTTCACTATCGTATCTGGAACATTTGATTACTCCCCTCATCGCTGGGGGCATAGTACGGAGCACTCGAGGTGCCAGAGGCGGAGTCTCGTTAGCTCGGTCTCCTGAGGAGATAAGGCTGAGCGAAGTGATTCAACTTCTCGAGGGCTCAGTTGCTCCGGTGGAATGCGTTAACAATCCAGAGATATGTAGCCGCTCTGCCTTATGTGTCACCCGGGATATCTGGGGTGAGCTGAAAAAGGCAATTGATGGGGTTTTGGAGTCTACTACCTTACAGGACTTAGTTGAGCGGCAAAAAGGGAAAGAGCAGCCGGAAGCAGTAATATATAACATATGAGTCTTCAGGTTCACAACTGTGATGTGACATACAAAGGAGGAAAAACCTCAGTTATGGTTAGCAGGTATTCAAGGCAAGTCCTTTTCCGTGGTATAGGCGAAGAGGGACAAAGGAAATTAGGCAATAGCTGTGCAGTAATTATTGGCTGCGGAGCTCTAGGAACAATTATTGCCACTTCTCTGGTGCGTGCCGGAGTAGGCAAGGTCAGGATTATAGATAGGGATTTCATAGAGTACCACAACCTGCAGCGGCAAGTCCTGTTTGATGAAGAAGATATAAGGAACCAGCTCCCAAAGGCAATAGCTGCGGAGCGGCATCTGAAGAAGGTAAACTCCTCAATTGAAATTGAAGGGATAGTTGCCGATGTGAACTATACAAATATTGAGAGGTTTGTCCATGGTGCCGATATAATCCTGGACGGGTTGGATAATTTTGAGACCCGCGGCCTTATCAATGATGTTTCCTTAAAGCATAAGATTCCTTGGATTTATGGTGGAGCCGTTTCCTCCTCTGGAATGACAATGAACATAATTCCGGGGCAAACGCCTTGCTTGCGATGTGTCCACCCCCAAGTGCCCAGTGGAGCGAGGATGCTTACCTGTGAAACGGCGGGGGTAATCAGCCCAGCCCCGTTCATCATCGGCTCTCTGCAATCTGCTGAGGCAATAAAGATATTGGTTGGGGCAGAGGAAATCAATCGGCAACTTATAGTTATTGATGTTTGGAGGGGAAAATTCAGCCGCTTTGAGATTGGCCGCCGTGCGGACTGTCTAACCTGTCAAGGTGAATACGAGTTCTTAGAGGCAAGATTTGGGACGAGAACTAGCTCCCTTTGCGGGCAAAACGCGGTTCAGGTCATAAATCCCGAAGTAAAGGAGATCTCCTTCGAGAGGTTAGCGACACATCTTAGGCCCATAGGAGAAGTGAGTTACAACGAGTTTATGCTTCGTTTTGGAGTCGATAGTCATGAGATGGTCAT
Source organism: Dehalococcoidia bacterium (assembly GCA_030615865.1). The sequence continues at coordinate 1,656 of JAUWYK010000092.1, read as the reverse complement.
CTTCCCCGATGGGCGAGCTATCGTAAAAAATACCAATGATGAATCACTGGCAAGAGGGCTTTATGCAAAATACATTGGTGTGTGAGGAGGTTTTATGATCTACCTGGACAATGCAGCCACATCCTGGCCCAAGCCGGAAAGTGTTTACCAGACCATGGATGAGTTCCTGAGAGAGAAAGGGGGCAATCCCGGTCGTGGTAGCCATAGTATGGCTGTAGCCGCTAGAGAGACGGTCGAACAAACCAGAATGCTTGTAGCACGCCTTATTAACGCCCCGGAAATGGAGCGGGTTATATTTACTTTTAACTGCACAGATGCCTTAAACCTGGGGCTGAAGGGGCTGCTTAGACCGGGCGACCACGTAATTACTAGCTGTATCGGACACAATTCTTTGGTTCGTCCTCTCAGGAAACTTGAGCAGAAAGGTGTCAAAGTCACCAGATTGCCGCCTTCGCCAGAGGCCGGAGTAGTATCTGCCCAAGACATTGAGGAAGCGATAACCAGGGACACCAAACTGGTGGTGACTACCCATGCCTCTAACGTGACTGGGGTCATTCAACCTATTGAAGAATATGGAGCAACTGCTAGGCGGCATAATCTAATTTTCATGGTCGATGCAGCTCAAACTGCTGGCAAGTATCCTATTGATGTCCAGGCGGGTAACATCGACTTGCTCGCCTTTTCCGGGCATAAAGGACTGCTAGGACCTCCGGGTACCGGGGTGCTTTATGTGGGTAGCCGAGTTGACCTTGATTCATTGCGTGAGGGTGGTACCGGCTCATATTCAGAACTGGAGGAGCAGCCGCTTAACCTGCCTTACAGATACGAAAGTGGGACGGTGAATAGCGTCGGCATCAGTGGGCTTGGTGCCGGGCTGAAATTTATCTTTAGCGAGGGCAGAGAGAAGATTCAAACCAATCATCAATTTTTAGTAGATAGGCTGCTTGAAGGTTTATCGGACGTTCCTGGGGTGATTCTTTATACAGCCAAAGATAGGTCTAAGCAAGCACCTATCATCTCCTTTAACATTGAGGGATATGAGCCAGGGGAGGTAGGAGCCATTCTTGATCAAGCATTTGATATTAAAGTGAGGATAGGGCTTCATTGTGCCCCGGCAGCTCATAAGACCTTGGGTACCTATCCACTAGGTACTATTCGCTTAAGTCCGGGATACTTCAATACTGTGGAGGAGATCGATGTGACGCTTCAGGCCTTGGACAGGATTGCAAGAACGACCGCTCCTAAGGTCGGTAGCTCATGGGAAAAACTAGAGGTAGGGAAGGTGATTAGCCAGTGAAGATTACCGTAAAATCTAGCTTTAACCTGAACGAGACAGACTTGGAGACTCAAAGCACTACATTAGGCGCTCTACTGGATGAGTTATCGAATAACTATAAGCTGACGAAGGCTGAGTTTTTTGATAGTGAAAGTGGGGAACTATATCCCGATTATGAAGTGCTTGTTAATGGACAGTCGTTCCAGGTTCTTACTGATGGCTTAGATACTAAGTTGAAGGATGGTGATAAAGTGGAAATTTACTTGATTATGTTGCCTGGGGGCTAAACCTTTCACTAGGAGGAGGATTAGAATGGCAAAGACAGATATGCTCTGCCCATTTACCCATAGGTTATGCGACGAGTGTGCGCTTTATAGGGG
>JAUWYK010000018.1 GCA_030615865.1 Dehalococcoidia bacterium | reverse complement strand
CCTGCGCTCTCTCTTAACTGGAGCTATATTTTCCCTGGCGTGGACACCCTGTGTTGGTCCCATACTGGGGGGCATCCTGACCCTTGCCTGGGGTTCGGAGACAGCATGGCACGGCGCTTACTTGATGGCTACCTATTCCCTAGGATTAGGTGTCCCCTTTCTGATTATAGGAGCCGCCTTCGATTCTATTAGTCCGCTATCAAAGCGTATCTATCGTTACTCCACCCCAATCTACATGGTTAGCGGCTTGCTGCTCATAGCCGTAGGCATTCTTATCTTAACCAATAACCTGATTTGGTTTTAGACACAATTTAGAGGTAAGATTATGTTGGTAGGGCTTAACTATGAATAAAATGCTAAAAGTAACGCTAGTAATAATACTGGCCTTGGGATTGATAATAGCCGGTGGCTCCGCAGGCTGTAGCCCAGAGGGTCCTGCCCCAGGCCCACAGGTAGGTAAGCTGGCACCCGATTTTCAGTTTAATAACCCTGAAGGGCAATCTGTTTCGCTTAGCGATTACCAGGGTAACCCAGTATTAATCAACTTCTGGCAAATCAGGTGCCCTCCCTGCCGCATTGAAATGCCTTATATACAACAGGTATATGATGAATGGCATAGCAAGGGGCTGGTGGTGCTAGCTATTAACATAGGTGAGAGCCCTTCTCAAGTAAAGGAGTTCATGCAAAGTCAAGGCCTTTCTTTTCCCGTGCTACTTGACATGCAAGGAAAGGTGGCTGAACAATACAATGTCCTTATCTGGGGCATCCCTGAAACCTTTTTCGTTGACAAAGATGGCATAATTCAGGCAATCAGAGTTGGTGCCTTTCCAAATAAGGCAGCAATAGAAAAGAGCCTGGATAAAATTATTCCGTAGCTACTAAATCGAAAGGCTAGAGGAGGCTAGATATGGGTGATGTTTTAAATGAAGCCTATGCCGTAGTCCAGTGCAAGGAGTGCCCGTGGTATAAATCCTGCGTGGTACCGATGAAGTTCACTGCTGAGGACATCCGTCGACAGCTAGAATCGACCCCAGGGGCAAATATTTCACCACAGGCCGACCTTGGCATGCAAAGCCTTCTATCCAGCATGGCAGCTGCCGCCCAGAACTCACTGCTGGAAGGCTGCCCCATCTTCATTGAACGCTTGCGTGCCAGCCCCAAGCTTGCTCAGCGACTAAAGGAAATGATGCAGAACTGGGGCAAAGAAGAGGAATAACCACTAGAAATTTTTTTAGGGGGGAGAAATATGCTAGAGATTAAGCAACTAACCGTAGCCGTAGAGGATAGGGAAATCCTGCAAGATGTAAATTTGAATATTGGAATCGGTGAGACACACGTTCTCTTCGGTCCTAATGGCAGTGGCAAGACCACATTACTTATGGCGATAATGGGTTTCCCTAGGTACCAGGTAACTAAGGGCAACATCATTTTCAAAGGCAAAGACATAACCGGATTACCTATAGATGAAAGAGCCCGCTTAGGGATGGGTATATCCTTCCAGCGTCCCCCGGTGGTTCGGGGAGTAAAGACACGCGATATGATTACCGCCTGTCTCAAAGGACGAGAGAGTGAGGAAAGTATTGGTCAGCTGGCCGAGAAAGCTGACCTATCTGACTTTCTGAATAGAGAGATAAACTATCGTTTTTCCGGAGGGGAGATAAAGCGCTCTGAGATGATGCAGTTACTAGCTCAAAGACCGGAGTTGGCTTTGTTAGATGAGCCCGAGTCTGGTGTTGACCTGGTAAATATAGTCCTGATAGGCGAACTAATAAATGAGCTGCTGGAAAAAGAGTGCCCAATACGGTTTCGAAAGTGCACCGGTCTTATCATCACCCATACCGGTCATATTCTTGACCATGTTAATGCCCGCACCGGCTACGTTATGCTTGATGGCAGGATAGTCTGTGAGGGCGACCCCCATGAGATGCTGGCAACCATTAAGGAAAAGGGCTATGCGGAGTGCGCCAAATGCGTGAGATAAAATCTTCCAAGGCATATAGAGATAAAGCTAAAGCAGCATCAGCTAAACCAGCAGCCATTGGTGAAGATATAGACCTAAGTACTTATGTTAGCTCGGCTGAGGAACAACCATACCAGGCTGACCCGTCAAAACTTCCTGCCAAAGCCAAAGAGCAGATGCTGAGGGCAGGGGTCATTTTGGATGACGTGAGCCAGAGGTCAGGAACCTTTGTCCAGATGGATAACGCACTAGTCCACAGTTCAAGCCGGCAAGAGGGCATAGAAGTAATGGCGGTCAGCCAGGCTCTGGAAAAGTATGACTGGCTGTCAGACTACTGGTGGCAGGCAGTAGCCGTAGATACGGATAAATACACCGCCAACATAGAGCTTAACCAGAGCAATGGCTATTTCATCAGAGCTCTGGCTGGCAATAAGAGTATCTATCCGGTTCAAGCCTGCCTCTATCTGGCAAAAGCACAACTAGCTCAAAATGTGCACAATATCATCATTGCCGAAGAAGGCTCTGAACTCCATATTATTACCGGGTGCACCACCGCCTCCAGAGAGGAGCCTGGACTGCATCTGGGAGTTTCTGAGTTCTATATAAAGAGAGGGGCCAAGGTTACCTTCACCATGATACATAGCTGGAACCCGGAGATAGCAGTTCGTCCCCGCACTGCTGCCATCATAGAAGAGGATGGGCTATTTCTTAGTAACTATGTACTCATGAAGCCGGTTCGCTCACTGCAAATGTATCCTGCAGCCAAGTGTGTGGGTGAAAACGCGGTTGTCAGGTACAACAGTATTCTGGTGGCAGCCCAGGGCTCATCACTGGACGTTGGTTCCCGGGTACTCCTTAATGCTAAGGGGGCAAAGACAGAAATCATATCGCGGGCAATAACTACCGGGGGTAAAATTATCGCCCGGGGTTACATAGAAGGCAATGCCCCCGATGTAAAGGGTCATCTTGAATGTCGTGGGCTGATCTTACACGGGGAAGGCATAATTCATGCCATCCCTGAGCTTAAAGGTAATCTGGCTGGTATTGACCTGTCCCACGAAGCCGCTGTCGGCAAGATAGCCGAGGAAGAAATAGAGTACCTGATGGCTCGGGGACTAACCCGGACTGAGGCGACAGCTACCATAGTCAGGGGCTTTATCAGGGTAGATATTGAGGGGTTGCCACCGTTGCTCAGCGTCGAACTACAGCGGGCTATTGAAGCCAGCGAGAAGGATCTCATGTAGGAGCGGGAGACCTTCTAACCTTTATTACCTCAGCCAGGATGCTGACGGCTATCTCTTCCGGGGTTTGGGCAGATATTTCCAGACCAATCGGGGCGTGGACTTTATTCAGCAGCTCCTGCGAAATTCCTTTAGCCAGCAAATGAGAGAATATAGCCCTATTTTTGGTTCTACTGCCTATCATACCAATATATTTAGCTTGTGTCCCTAAAGCCCATTCTAATACTAACTCGTCATACTGATGCCCTCGGGTAACAATCACTATGTAGCTTGATTTATCTATCTTTAGCTCAGGGAATGCTTTATTGAAGTCTTCAGCCAGAGTTAGTTCCGCCTCGGGGAACCTCTGGGGATTGGCAAACTCAGCCCGGTCGTCAATTACTGCTATTTTGAAGCCTAGCAACTTACCAATTTTAGCTAGTGGCAGCGAGATATGACCACCACCAAAGATATACAAAGTGGGCGATGACAGAATGGGTTCAATAAAGACCTCTAAATCCCCACCGCAAATCATTCCTGGTTCCTCTCCTTCTTTCAAGTGAAAATGGAGTCGCTTTGGCTTGCCCTTTCTTATTACCTCTAGCGCCTCGTCACAGACGCGAGCCTCTAAACTGCCGCCACCTATTGAGCCAACAATACTGCCGTCAGCCCTAACCAGCATTTTTGAGCCTTCTTCCCTGGGAGTGGAGCCGCTGGTTGAGACTATAGTGACTAGTGCTGCCTCTTCTCCCTCGGCGGTAAGCTTGACTATTTCCTGATAGATATCCAGCATCTATACTCCCCTTTAAACATTAAAGCGCATCAGTATTGCTTCCAGCACACCGCCAGCGATAGCTCTCATCCTGGGTCTAATAGTATAACAAACCTGCTTATCCCCGGAGGGGTCCATCTCGCCGAGTTTGGCCTGTTTATCTACCTGTAGCCCATCCCTCAATAGAGCCCGAAGGACACCATCAATCTGGGCTTTAACCGGACGATTGCCCACCCAGGCAACCGTATCACCAGCAGCAACAAGGTCGCCTATTTCCTTAGCGGAGTGAAGGAGCCCCTTTGCGGGAGAGTGGAGCACTCTTTCTTCAGTAAGACCACTAATACTAAGCGGAATCCCTGTATCTGGCTCGGCTTCCCCACTAAGGATGACCTTGCCTAAATTCTCAGTGTTGTTAGTTTCTATTATCATATGGGCATCTTTGCCGATGCGGAAGCCGGGACCAAGCCCGATGACTAAGGGGGCGTGGCTAATTTTGGTGCCCAGATTTTTCTTAGCCATTATGGCATCAACTATAACATCAGGGTGCAGCGAATTCCTTATTGATGCCTGTGGGTCAACTATAATAGGGAGCTTACTTTCAGCCCAGGTCAGGGAGACGTCTTGGGCAGAGCTAACCAGCTTAGCCACTACCCCCTCCACCTGCTTTTCACCGTCATATATTGCTTCGCAGAAGGCAACCCCCCGACTAACTGCTATAGGGTGAGGTATCTCAGTCATACAAACTCGAAAGCGGGCATGAGCTAACTTATGAGCTACTGCGCTGGCTACCTCTCCTCCACCTTTGATAAGAACGACCAAACGGGTTAATTCTAAACTCACTTACACCCTTTCCTTAGCCATATTTACCAGCTCTACCCCTTCCACTTGCCTGAACATGGCACCTTCGCTGATGCAGCGAATTGCTTTCTCTGGGTCAACCACTTTTGTCCCGGCGATAATATCCACACCGTAATCAAATAAAACTGGTGACAGCGGGCTGGTAGGTCCCACCAGAACAATAAAGCTGCCCTTACTCAAGTCCAGCAGTTTTTCTATGGTGTGATTGATGAATGAAGTTCCAGTAAGACCAACCACATCAGCCTTTGGGAGTATGTCTTCGGCGGCTTCTGCTGGCAAATCCTCCTCTCGGGGTCTTTGCTCTATGACCCAAAGTTTCCTGGCTACTTTTCGCAAATCCGTTATCCATGGGAAATGACCTACTATGGCTATGTTCTTGTCCCTTCCCTTTCTTGCCAGGGCATCAAGAGCATTTTCCGTGACGCATTTATCTTCATCAATGTCTATCAGCGAGTTAATGGTTGCCATTCCGATAGACGCCTCCAGAAGATTGTCCGATTTGGCGTATCCGGCTAGCTCTAACGCTGACTTGCCCCTTAAATTTCCTGCATCTCTCACTCTTCCATGATGTGGATGCTCTTCTCGGAAGGTAGAAGCCAATCCACAATTCCTGCTTACCACTGCTGTCCACAAGACACAAGAATGTACTTCACGCACCACGCTGTCCTCGGTAATGCTAGAGATTATATCGTCAAGAATCTTCATTTTAACCCCCTGACCCCTCTTAATGCCCGTAGTAGCAGAAGTGGTTTAAGCCTAACAATTTAGCTACCCCAGATATAGTGACGCCGTAAAAGATTACCGGCTTAGATATTTTAAACTGGTCAATAGTATTATTTACTATGGTAGTACCAGTTACCAGAGCTACGTCGCACCAGTCCAGGTGCTCCCCTGCCTTCTCCGGGCTCTGGACTATCACCCCAAATTTTTCAGTGCCTATATTGTCTTGGTCCATATCAGTTACCCTTAGCTCAAGCTTGGGTGACAGTGCCTCAACCATCCTGGGCTGGAAGCCGACCATAGCCAGCTTGGGGTGACCATAGTTTGTCTCTATATGCTTTACCAGCTCATAGCTGCACTCCCGTGGTTCATTGTCTTTACAATGAACCGTCTTATCCACCAATCCTAGATACCTCATTACTGCGTTGAGGCTGGAGATGAATATGGCTCTCCTGAAGTTATTGGTTAAATCCATCTCCATAATGTCGGATAGCCTGCCGCTAAAGTCGCCATACATATCAGTGAATGCCTGCCCTCGGCAATCTCTGAACTCAGCCTGCATCAAGCGCTCAACACCGATTACCAATGGATAATCTCTATCCTCCGGGTTGCCTATAGCTTCCCGGGGGGAAAGAGGGGTAGCACCAATCACCACTTCCCCTGATTCAAGCCCATTTTCCTTTATGATTTTAGCGAATTCCTGCTTGATAATGTCATACAATTTGTTTCACCCACTACCTTTTATTTTCATAAACTCTTATTCTTCTCAGCTTTAATATTATGAAGACCTCTTTACCCTCGGCTAAATCCATATCTTCAAATATATGGTGGGGTATTTCAGCCAGCAGGATTTTCCCCCCCACCTTAACCTCCAGCCTGACCAGGTCATCGACAGATTTGATGCTGGTAACAATTCCTTTAAATCGGTTCACTGCTGGTCCGGGTGGTTTAGTATCAGAAATATATATATCCCTGGGGAACAGGGCAATTCTTTGAATTGAATTCCCATCATGGGGAACGACGATGGATAGCCCACCACAACTGACCTCCATAACTCCATGACCAAGGGTGCGGCAATAGTCACAGTCTAGGATGTTTGGTGCTCCGATAAAATCAGAAACCCTTTCATTTTTGGGGTAGAAAAACACCTCGTCTGGTGCAGCCACCTGTTCTATATGACCGTCCTGAATGATGGCTATTCTATCGGCCATTTCTTCAGCCTCTACCAGGTCATGGGTTACATATATGGTAGTAATCCCTAGCTCCTGTTGAAGCAGCTCTAGCTCTCTTCTTAAATATTTAGAGGTTTGCACATCCAGGCTGCTTAGCGGTTCATCCAGAAGCAGAACCTTAGGTGACAGGGCAAGAGCTCTAGCCAGAGCCACCCGCTGCTTCTCACCGCCACTCAGGTGCTTGGGGTAACGGGATGAGAGGTGCTTTATCTTCATTAGTTGAAGTAGCTCCTGCACTCTGGCTTCCACCTCGCTTTGAGGTTGTTTCTGGGCTCTTAAACCATAGGCTATATTGGCAGCGACATCAAGGTGAGGGAATAAGACCAAATCCTGAAATAGGTAACCTACCTCTCTTTTACTGGCGGGCACCTTATCCACCGGCACACTATCAAAGAATACCGAGCCATTATAGTCAGTTAACCCAGCGATAATATTAAGCAGGGTGGTTTTCCCGGCACCGTTTGGTCCTAGTAATACCAATAATTCCTTATCAAATATCTCCAGGCTCACATCCCGGCAAATATATTTACATATGTTCTTGAGCTCAATAGATGGCATATCATCTCCATTTAGAGGTCAGTTTCGCTTCCATATATTCAAAGAACTTTTCGAAGGAGAGGCACATCACCGATAATACTATCAGACAAACTATTATGATGTCTATGCGGATTAGGCTTTCGGCTTTCATAAGCAGGGCTCCAATGCCGGTGGGGATAGCTACCATCTCAGCGGCTATTATCACCCGCCATGCCATCCCCGCTTCCAACCTCAGTCCGGTGAAAATATTGGGTAGGGCTAGGGGCATAACCACTGTGGTCAGAATCTTTATATCTGACGCCCCTAGCGTCCTGGCTACCTGAACAAAGTCCTTATCTACATTTCTGATGCCGGTAACAGTGTTATACAGGACAGGGAAGAAGGAGCAAATAAATATTATGGTAATCGGCAACAGCTCATTTATTCCTATCCAGAGCATCAGCAGCGGTAGCCAGCCGAGAGCAGGGATAGGGTAGAGCAGGCTGATTATAGGGTGTAGTGCCTTATTTATGTTCTCCCTCCACCCCATTACTATTCCTACGGCTAAACCGGCTATAGAACCAGCACAGAAGCCAATGAGGACTCGCACCAGACTGCTCAGAAAATTATGCCCCAGTACCCCGCTGGCTATTAGATAATAGAACTCTTGCACCACAGCAGAAAAGGGGGGAAAGAAGAACTGAGCCGGGGCTAGGTTCAGGCGGGCTACTGTTTCCCATATAGCCAGAAATACAGCTATGGGCAATAAGCCCCACCCCGGTTTGAGCCTGTTGAGCTTATCCACCTTTAAGATACCTCAAATCCAGGATGTCTTCAGCCCTGAGTCCTTGCTTGATATAGCCTAGCCCTGCTATATAATCTATCGTTTCCTGAACTACTTTAGGTTCAATAGCAGTGGTGTATTCCAGCCTAGCCATAGACCGTAACAAGACCTCAGGGGTTATTTCTAGCCTGGCGGTAACCTCTGCTGCCTCAGCTGGGAAAATCTTGCCCCCGGTAGCTTGCAATTGCCGAGCCATAACCTCAGCTGCCTCATCAGGGTGGTGGTTTGCCCAATCCGTTGCCTTTTGGGATACCTTTACCAGCCTCCTTACTATCTCAGGACGGTCTGTCATGAGGTCTTCCTTAACCACCAGGACACTCCCCTGCATCTCGCTCCAGACATCCTGACTCATCAGCAACATCTCAAATCCAAACTCTTCAGCCATGGTAGCCCACTGCTCGGGGAGAAAGGCGGCATCCAGTTGCCCCATCCTGATAGCCAGAACCTGTTTTGACGGATTCATCCGCTGAATATTGTTTAATATTTTGTTTTCATCAAGCTGATACTTATCTATCGTCTTGTGAAGGACGACATCTACAGCACCGCCTTCTCTGACGCATCCAATGCGAATATCAGGCTTTTCTAAATCCTTAACCGTTTTTATCTTGTCGGGGTTAACAACCAGACCATAACCATACTTATGTGTCCCGGCAACAACCTTTATTGGCACCCCGGCATTGGCATATGCATTTATGGCTGGCACCAGGCAGATATAGGCGACCTCAATATCGCCTCGGGCTAAGGCTGCCGCCAGAGCCATACCGGTTACATAGCTCTCATAAGTGGTTAGCTTAAGACCTTCCTCCTCAAACCACCCCTTATCCCTGGCTATGTAGGCACAGGCGGCATGATCCATAAATTCAACCGCCATACCGATAGGTGCTTCCTCCTTTTCGCCGCACCCACCAAGAGGAATGAAAATCAACAATCCTGCTAGGATTCCCGTTGAGATTAAACTAATTAATTTCTTCAATCGTATATCTCACCAAAGTGCTATATTTTAATCGATATAACGGTCGTTAAAAAAATCATCCGACTTGCTTCAAGAATTCCTGAAATCTGGCACGCAATTCTTTGTACTCAGTGACAACCTTTCGCCCCTCCTCGGTTAATCTGGCATGCCCCCCACCGGCTCCACCAGCCGTTTTCTCCACCACGGGGGCTGGTGCCAGACGGTTCACTGCTTCTACCCACAGCCAGGCATTCCGGTAACCCAATCGCATAGCCCGAGCCGCAGCTGCTATCGACCCAAGCCTATCAATGTGTTCCAGCAGCAGTGCCCGTCCCCATCCCATATATAACTCGCCGTCCTTCTCTATCCATATCCTGCCCCTTATCGCATAGTCTGGCTCAGGGTGGCGAGAGAAGCGGGAAGGCTTTTTAGGTCTGAACCTTGGTATCGTCTTGGCCACTTGTCTTCTGTTCCATTCAGGATGATGTGCGCTATATTATACACAATATAACCATTTTGTCAAATACAGGCGCGTTGACAAATTCCGCACAAATCAGCCATAATTAGGATGGAGACGCTTCGTTAGGGGGTGGTAAGGTAAAGGTCATAGAAGAGACAATCGGCCACTGCTAGCCTGAGAACAAGCGACATAGCTTCTGGCTATGTCGTTTTACCTCAAAGCCTTGGGGCATCTTCCAACAGGCAATCGGTATATCAATGCTGCAATGGAGGTGTTCGTGAAAGCAGCGATAATGCCAGGTTTTTCAGAATTGATAATCATAGTTAATCCTACCAAGGAAGTGACTCGGGAGAAACTGCTTAGCATTACTATGCCTTGGCTGTATGCACCCTGGCCAGATGCTCAAAGAAAAGGGATTGCTGAAATAGAGGTAGAGGGTGATACTTTAAGAGTGCTGCTTGCCGAACTATCAGAACAGTATAAGCAAGCGAATGTTGATTTTGAGCCGATTGACCCCAGAATCGATGATTTAGACTCTGACTATGACGTCCTGGTCAATGGCAAGAATTATGTAACTCTACCCAATGGCCTTGATGCAAAGCTGAGAGACGACGACGAGGTAAAGGTCAAGATACTTTGGCGCTGGGACGGTTGATTGGAAAAGATGCTGGATCAAAGTGAACTTGCCAGATACAAGAGGCAGCTGGTAATCCCAGATTTCGGAGAAGAGGGGCAGAGGAAATTAAAAAGCGCCCGCATCCTAATTGTTGGCGTAGGTGGGCTGGGTTGTGCTTCAGCAACTTACCTAACTGCGGCTGGCGTTGGACATGTTACCCTCGCTGATTTTGATATTGTGGAATTGTCCGATTTAAATCGGCAGATTCTCTACTGGGAAGAGGATATAGGAGAGAAGAAGGTGATGGCTGCTCAAAGAAAATTGTCCAAATTAAACCCTGCGGTAGAAATTACTCCTATCTTCACCAAGATAACAGAGGAGAATGTCTTTAGCATCATTGACGGGTCTCAGGTAGTAGTAGACGGCTTAGATAATATGGCTACTCGGCTTGTGATAAACTCGGCTTGTGTTAAGCAGAAGATACCCTACATTTACGGCGGGGTCTCACGCTTGAGAGGTATGACTACCACCATCATCCCGGGGAAAACCCCTTGCCTGGCTTGTGTTTACCCTGAAGGAGTAAGGGGGCTCGGGGTTCTAGGTATTACTCCGGCATTGATAGCAAATTTACAAGCTTTGGAGGCTATTAAACTAATTATCGGCCATAGCCCATCATTAGCCGGCAGGCTACTATTGTTCAATGGTGACGATATGAAGTTCCGGATTTACGACATAAAGAGAAACGAAAGCTGTAAGATTTGCTCCTCGGTGTCGCTTCACTAATAAGAAGAGAGGGCTGCACTCTAAGAGTGCAGCCCTTTGTCATATCTAGCTCCCACAACCTCACTATGTGCTGGCTATGGGAATCTCGACTCTTACTTTTGCTCCTTTCCCCCTTTTTCCTTTAGTGCCCAAAAAACCTTCTCTGGCTGTGCCGGGAGATCCTTGATCCATACCCCCGTAGCATCATGTATCGCGCTGATTACCGATGGTGGAGCACTACATACGCTCCCCTCGCTGGCCTCCTTGGCGCCATAGGGACCATAAGGGTCATTGGTTATCACGTGTATTACGTCGGTCATGGGCGCTTCGTAAGCACGAGGGCGCTTATAGTCGACAAAGTTGGGGTTAAGGGTTAGCCCTTTATCCATCTTGAATTCCTCATACAGGGCTGCCGAAACCCCCTGGTGATAGGCCCCACCTTGGACTTGAGTTTCAACCGCCGGAGGATTTAGCGGGAAGCCACAGTCATGAGCTATCACAGTATTGTCGGTGCATTTTACCACCCCCGTCTCCACATCCACCTCCACCTCACTTGCCTGGGCAGTGAAGCTATAATTGGTCCCGATGTCGCCCTCGCCAGTGCTGAATTCGGCCAACTGTGTGCCGATTGTTACTCCTTGAGTTGAATAGCCACGGCCAATTATGACCTTGCCTGGCACGTCATAGCAGGCTATCCTGACTAGCCTGAGCCAGGGGATGCTCTTCTCGGGACTTGACTTAACAAAAGCATTCTTATCCTTAATCTCCATCTCTTCTGGCTTCACGCCAAATTGTTGAGCGCCGACCTCAAGGAGCTGCTGTTTGGCATCCTCGGCAGCGTTTTTAGCAGCGTAACCGGCAAGCACGGTGACCCGGCTCCCATAGGTACCAGGGTCAACAGGGGTAAATGCCGTATCTACCCTCTTTATATCTATATCCTCCAGCCCGATGCCGAGCGCCTCGGCGACGATAGCGCAACATACGGTATCTGACCCCTGCCCAACATCCGTAGCCCCGGTGAGGTAGTTGACGCTGCCGTCCTCACATACCCTTATGACGGCAGCACAGGCATTGTGGGCACTGAGCCTTGTCCCGCTGAGATACGTTCCGGTAGCAAAGCCCATGCCATAGGCCTTGTAGCCTTCAACCTTTTTGACCTTCTTCCTCTCCTCCCAGTTGACGGCATCACGGACCTTTTCCAGGCACTCCTCTGTACCGGCAGTCGCTATGTGCAACTTGTTGATCGTCTCGTAAACCTTTCCCGGCTCAGGATTCTTGATGATGTTTCTCAGCCTTATCTCCACCGGGTCTAGACCCAGTTCCTCAGCTATCATGTCCAGCTGAACGTCAGAGGCGAACCTGGTATGGTATATCCCATGCCCTCTCATCGCCGCCGAACTAGCGTTGTTGGTGAAATAGCAAGTGGCATCGTGCCTAAAATTGGCTAGATGATAAGGCAGCCCCATGCAGATCCCGGTGAGGAAGTTGGAAAGCGGGCTCATGCGGGTATAAGCACCCCCGTCAGAGATAACTTTAGTGTGAATACCCGTCAATATGCCATCCTTAGTAACACCCGTCTTGATAGTAATCCACATAGGATGGCGCCGCAGATCGGTAGTTAGCACATCGAACTGGGTGGTCACAATCTTCACCGGCCTGCCCGCCTTCTTGGCCAGCATAACAGCAGCAAAATCAGCCGGCGTCATGTCATTCTTGGTACCACCGAAGTCTGAGCCGATAAAGGGCGTTATTATCCGCACATTGCTCAGAGGCAAATTAAAGCAGCTGGCTAGAATTCTATAGGGGAAATATGGACTTCCCTTCGCCCCTTCATAAACTAGATGATTAGAATCAGTCCAGTATGCGACTACTGCTGGTGGCTCTATATATCCTTTGCCCATCCTGGGGGTTTTGAAATTGTCCTCTCGAATAAGATATGATTCAGCGAAGGCCTTGTCCACATCACCAAAGTTCCAGTGATACTTAACGCAAATGTTCCCTGGGCGGTCCTCATGAACCAAGGGTGCCCCTTCCTGCATTGCCTCAAAGGGGTCAAAGACACCAGGGAGCGGCTCATACTCAACCTCAATGAGATCGCAGGCCTCCTCAGCTATATCCTCATCAATGGCCGCTACCGCTGCCACCCCTTCATACAAATATCGCACCTTTGTGACGGCTAAGGGCTCCTCATCCCGGGTCGGCCGGCTCCAGCCCCACTTGAAACCGCTGAAGTCGTTGCCGGTAGTCACCGCCTTTACCCCGGGCAACTTCTCAGCCTTGCTGGTATCAATATTGAGTATCCTGGCATGGGCATAAGGGCTTCTCTTTATCTGGCCCCATAGCATATCCGGCTGTTCAATGTCGGCGGCATACTTTGCCTCACCGGTAACCTTAGCCCTGGCATCCACTCGGACCATTGGTTTCCCGATAATGGAATATTCTCCAACATGTGTCTCTGTCATTTCCTCTATTCGCCCCCTTGCATTTTCTTGGCAGCTATTTCTATAGCCTCAATATATTTAACATAGCCTTCATCAGCACACAGGTTACCCTGTATCGCCTCTCTTACTTCCTCGCGGGTTGGGGTGGGGTTCTCATCCAGCAATGCCTTGGCTGACATCACCATCCCCGGGGTACAGAAGCCGCATTCTATAGCACCATAATTGACAAATGCGTCCTGGATAGGGTGAAGCTTATCCCCATCAGCCACTCCTTCAATGGTGGTAACCTCACGGCCGTTGGCTTGCAACGCCAGTATGGAACACGACCTGACTGCCTTTCCATCAATATGAACGGTGCAGACACCACAAGCGCTACTAAGACAACCTATCTTGGTTCCTGTCAGCTTCAGTTCGTTTCGCAAAACGTCCACAAGTAACGCCTTTGGCTTCACCTTTAGCTCGCAAGGTTTCCCATTAACGGTTAACTTTAATTCTTTTGGTTCACCCTTCATATTGTACCTCCTTAGAGAATTATCCTGCTTTAGCCTTTTCCAGAGCCTTTCTTGCTGCTCGCTTTACAAAGACCTTCACCATCTCCCTCCTGTACTCTGCTGAACCGTGAACGTCGGAGGGAGGGTCAGCTTCCGCCGAGGCTACCTGCCCAGCCTCGGTGAGGGTGTCGTCATTGACCACTTTCCCTATCAATCGTTTTTCCGCCTCTCTAGCCCTTAATGGGATGGAGGCAGTGTTGCTGAGCACTATTCGGGCATCCTGGCAAACGCCATTCTTTAGACTCAAGGTAATTGACACCGCTGCCCCGACAACTCCCATATCTCCTTTCATCACCATAAGCTTCTCATAAGCAGTGCCGGTATGAGGTGGGGGAGTCGGCACCTGAATTTCGGTGAGCATCTCGTCAGGCTCAAGGGCTACCTCAAGATAATCCTGGGAAAATTCCTCCATGTCAATGATTCTCTCCCCGCCTTTGCTTGCCAGCTTTAACTTTGCATTTAATGCGATAAATACCGGAGCTGGGTCGCCAGCGGGGTCGCCATGGCAAAGATTACCCCCGATAGTACCCCAGTTTCGGGTCTGGATTGTAGCTAAGTTATTCTCCATCTCAGCCAGTACGCCGAACCCATTACGTATCACTGGAGACTTTTCTATAGCCCGATGCACAGTCAACGCCCCAATTCTTAAACCTTCCCTCTCATCGTAGTTAATGTAGTCCAGAGCAGATATGCCCTTGACATCAATCAAATATTCAGGGGCGAGTATTCCTTGCCTCATGACAACCAGCATTGACTGTCCCCCGGCTATTATTTTCGCTTCTTCTTTATACTGTGAGAGCAGGGAAAGGGCTTCTTCAACTGTTTTGGGGGCAAAGTATTCAAAATCTTTTATCATTCTAACCTCCCTTTGACTTTAAGCACCTAGCTTGTCAAGACTCCCTGCTCTTAAGCTTATTCTCTAAATTCTGGATGAGCTCCTCACCTACTTTCTTTGCCTTTGCCCTCATTATCCTTTCTCCGAAGGTGGCCAGTCTTCCCACTATCATTACATTCGACTTGTAGGAGACCTCTACCTCACCCGGTGACGTCTCCTTCAAATCGACAACCATCTCATGAGTGAAGTTGCCCGCCTTACCTATATCAGCACCTCTACCTACCGCCTTCAGGTGCGTTGGCGGATTTATCTCAGTCAAGGTGGTGGTGAACTTAAATCTTACCGATATAGGACCAACCTTCTGTTTGACAATAGTCTCATAAGTCTTTTCGTCAATAGCTTCCATTTGTTCACAACCGGGCACGCTAGAAGCTAACGTCTCGGGCTTAAGTAGAAAATCCCACACCTCTTGAATCGGGGCTTTTAAGCTGAACTTTCCTTCAATAATCACCTTGAACTAAACCTCCTTAACTTTTGTTTTTGGGGACTTTCCTGATTGGCAGACAGCTTAATTTATATATCATTACAAACAGATTGTCAAACCAAAAAAATTGGCAAAAAGAGCTCTTTCCGCCAAGATTTGTCAGTTTCAAGTCCAAATTAGTTAAGATGGGAGTAGTCACTTGGAGTATTGATGTCTATATTAATGCTTTCACAGCCGACTGCTACCTCAAGGACATCATCGGGGTGCTGTTTAATTATCTGTCTGCCCCCTATATCGCCCGTTAACTTCAATAACTCCCCTTTATATTTGATAGAGAAGATGATTGGGTGCCCCCTCCTACCCTGGTAGACTGGGATGGCAATACCTTTATCATGGTTGAAAAACTCGTGTATCAGCCTATTCATAGTCTTACTGTCTACAAGTGGCTGGTCAGCCAGAGCGAGCATAACTGCCTGAGCTCCATCATCAACCAGGTTTAGTCCGGTTACTATAGATGTGCTCATCCCCTGATGATAAGCTGGATTTATGGCAACCTTAACCGGTTTAATGGCTACTGTCTTTATCATCTCTTCAGCTCTATACCCCAGCACCACGATAACCTCGCTTACCTCGGAATTGAGCAGGTTATCGATGGTTTGTTCCATAATAGTACTCCTGCCAAAGGGCATTAGTTGCTTTGGCTTCCCCATACGTTTTGATTCACCGGCGGCTAGGAGTATGGCTGATACCATGATAGACTTACTCTTCCTTATTTTTCAGCGCCTCAAGAATCTTCCCCGGGGTCATAGGTAGGGTGTAGATTCTAGTGCCAATGGCATTGCAGATAGCGTTGGCAATGGCAGCAATTGCTGCACCACGAGCCGTTTCACCAACTTCCTTGGCACCAAAAGGACCATTGGGGTCGTTGGACTGCACACTTATGGTGGTTAACTCTGGCACATCAGGTGCCCCTGGTATCTTATAGTCGGCAAGTGTCGGGTTAATCACCCGTCCCTCAGTGGTAACAACCTCTTCAAATAGCACATCTCCTATTGCCATAACCGCCTGACTCTCTAGCTGTCCCTCAACACTTAACGGATTTATATCAAAGCCACAATCATCAGCTACCGTTATCTTAATTATCTTTACCTTGCCGGTTTCCTTATTAACTTCTACCTCAGCAACAGCGGTAGCAAAACCATAGGCATCGGTAAAACGACCGGCACCGGTAGAAAGGGCAGCAGTACCCTTGAAGCTGCCACCCCAGAATCCAATATCTTGCACCGATTTAGTATAGCCTTTACCCAGGATAGGGTCTCCGCCGCGCATCTGGATGCCATACTTGTATAAATCGGAGAAGGATACCGCCTTCTCCGGAACAGCTTTAACATATATCTGCCCCTGCTCGATGGCTAAGTCGTCTACTTTTACCTCAAGCGCCTCAGCAGAATAAGCAAGTAACTGCTGTTTGGCATCAGCCGCCGCCTTTCTCACTGCCTGCCCTGATACATAAATACCAGCGCTAAGCCAGTTGCCGATATCATATGGGCACAGCTCTGAATCGCCTGAAACCAAAACTATATCGTCTACGGTTACCCCTAATTCTTCGGCAGCGATTTGAACCATAGCCGTATCGGCGCCTTCGCCAAATTCCGTCTGACCGGTAAACAGGGTGAACCTGCCATCAGGGTTGAGTTTGATAAAGGCAGCACTGCCAAAGGGATAGTTATGAGCTCCGGAGAACATACCACCAGTGCCTATGCCTATTCCCCTGTTTGGTTGCTTGCCCCACTTTTGTTTCCAGCCACTGGACTCGGCAGCCTTTTCCATAGCCTCGGGCAGACCATAGCTATCCAGCCTGTCCCCATTAGGCAGAACATCGCCTAGCTTTCTGAAATTCTTTAATCTAATCTCCAGCGGGTCTATCCCCAGGTGTTCAGCTATCATGTCCAGTTGAGATTCAACGGCAAAGCCGGCTTGCTGGAGTCCGTGTCCCCGCTTTGAGGTAGTAATTAACTTATTAGTATAAACCCCAACTCCCTCATGCTTGACATTAGGTATGTTATATATCGGGTTTCGAAAGGTATGGGCAAGGTATAAGGCAGTTGGCGAAGTGCCTCGGTAGGCGCCAACATCGTCAATGATTTTCATCTCCTGCGCCATTATGGTGCCGTCACTCTTAACCCCGGTTTTTACATCTATAATCATGCGTCGGCTGGGTGGACAGGTAGACAGCACCTCATTTCGGGACAGGGTTATCCTTACCGGTCGCCCGGTCTTTCTTGACAGGAAGGCAGCCAGAAACTCGTAAGAAAACATACTAATTTTGCCCCCGAAAGCACCGCCAACATATGTCTTATGCACCCTCACCCTGCTTATGGGAATGCCCAGTGTCTTGGCTAGCCAAAAGCGTTTGTGTTCATAGCCCATATGGGATAGCCACACGTCTAGCTTCCCTGAGGAATCAAAGCTAGCCACAGCTACATGGGGCTCCATAGCAACATGGGCTGTGGCTGGGATTACAAACCTGTCCTCACCAATATAATCTGATTGTTTGAACCCCTGCTCAGTATCCCCGAAGCCTATTGAGGTAGTATTAGAAATGTTGTTCACTACCTCGTAAGTCCTGGCTTTTCGCGTTACGCCAAAGTCCTCCCAGGCAGTGGTAGTGGTTGGAACGATCCTTTCGTGAATCTTGGGAGCACCGTCTCTCATTGCCTGTTCAGGGTCAAAGACTGCCGGGAGTTCCTCATAATCTACCTTAATTAGCCCTAAAGCCTCTTCAGCAATGTCTTCATTGATAGCAGCTACTGCGGCTACATCCTCGCCAATATAACGCACCTTATCAACAGCCAAAGGGTGTTGCTCAACCGGGTAACGGGGTGTATCTATAAATCCGAACCTAACTGCTCCGGTATCTTTGCCGGTAATCACTGCCTTTACTCCGGGTAGAGCCTCTGCCTTACTGGTATCAATATTGACAATCTTAGCATGGGGATAGGGACTCCTGAGGATTTTCCCGTATAACATCCCGGGTAACACTACATCAACGGCGAATTTTGCCTCACCGGTAGCCTTTACCCTTCCATCCAACCTGGGTATTGATTTACCTACTACGGAGTATTGTTGCATCTGTCTCACCATCCCCCTTATTTGCTTTGTGCTACCCCGAGTATAGCTTCAACGATTTTATTATAGCCGGTGCAACGGCAAAGGTTACCCGAAATTGCGTCTCTTATCTCTTCTTCTGTCGGCTGAGGATTGTCATCAAGCAGGGCTTTAGCCGATAGTAGCATCCCTGGGGTGCAGAACCCACATTGAATAGCGCCGTGTTTGATGAAGGCATCTTGCAGCGGGTGAAGCTTGTCTCCTGGGGCTAACCCCTCAATAGTTAGAATGTCCTTACCCTGAGCTTCTACCGCCAGCACTAGGCATGAGTTGACCGGTTTTCCATTAACCAGTACAGTACAGGCACCACATTCACCGGTACCGCACGCCTCTTTTGCCCCGGTTAATCCAATATCATCCCTAATAACCTGTAGTAATGTTTTCCACGGCGCTACCATAACTTCGTGGAGCTCTCCATTCACCCTTAGCTGTATCAGTCGCCTCATAACCAACCTTCCTCCTGTAAATATTAAGCCGGGGTGATAACCTGTCTTATCGCCTGATTTACCAATACTTTAACCATCTGTCTTCGGTAATGAGCTAAGCCACGAATATCAGATATAGGTCTTGCCTCCTCCTCAGCAGCTTGAGCTGCTCTTTCTATCAACCCGTCTTCAATAGCTTTTCCCTTTATTATACCCTCGGCTATACGAGCCCTGATTGGGGTAGGAGCGACAGCACCAAGGACTATCTTTATGTCAACTACATTGATGCCCTTTGCGTCTAGTGTAACCACGATGGCTACTCCGACAACAGCAATATCTACTGTAGTCCTTGCCGGCAGTTTTAGGTATACGCCTCGCATGTGAGGCAGTGGATTTGGTATCTGGATTTCGGTAAGTATTTCATCATTCTGAAGCACGCTCTCACCGGGTCCAACAAAGAACTCTTCCACGGTAACAACCCGTTCCCGGTTGACACCCTTTATCTTTACCCTTGCCCCTAATCCAATTAGTGGTGGAGCTGTATCTGCTGAAGGTGCGGCATTACACAGGTTACCCCCTATAGTGCCCATATTTCGAATATGGGGTGGTCCTGTTTGATGAACGGTAGCAGCCAGTATAGGAAACCTTTCCCGAATTATAGGCGAGCTTTCTATATCATGCAGAGTAGTCAGGGCTCCTATCGTTAAACCGTCCTTCTGGCTATAGTGCACTTTGTCCAGGTCTGGGATAGCCTTGATGTTGATTATATATTGTGGTGTTATCTCTCTGCTTTTCATTGAAACCAGCAAGTCTGTGCCACCAGCAATTACTCTGGCTTTGCCTTTATATTTGGCGAGCAAAGAGCAGGCACCGTCAATAGTCTTTGCTTCCAGGTAGTCAAATTTTGGCAGCGTTAGTAGATAGCCTAAATTTGATGTAGTCATTATCCGTTCCTTCCCTATGTAATTGATAAGGTTAGGCTTACTACCCTGTCGATACCGCTCAAGTCAGGTGCGACTTCTACCTTAGCCGAGGGGAAGAGGCTATGCAAGAAGGTCGTTACTGCTCTTCCTTGTCCCTGCCCAATCTCCAGAAGGAGGCAACCCCCGGGGCGAAGCTTGCCACCTACCTGACTGCATAGCTGGCGTATCTTTTCTAGCCCGTCTGAGCCTCCGTTTAGTGCCAGCAGTGGCTCGAAATTCGCTGTACTCATCTGGGACAATTCTGAATCATGAACATAAGGCAAATTGGCTATAATAAGGTCAACCGGTTCAGGCAGAGGGTCAAGCATATCACCCTGCACAAGGCAAACTCTATTCACGACATCATGTTTTTTGCAGTTAATTTGGGCGACGCTGAGGGCAGAGGCTGATATATCAGTGGCATAGATTTTGGCTTGTGGCAGGTTTAGCGCTAGGCTTATGGCAATAGCACCACTGCCGGTACCAATTTCAGCTATAGTAGACGTAGCCTGATTTTGAGCCAGGTTGAGCGCCTTCTCTACCAGTAGCTCGCTTTCCGGTCGGGGGATGAGGACGCGGGGGTCAACATAGAAATCAAGTCCGTAGAACTCGCAATGTCCGGTTATATAGGCTGCAGGCTCACCATTAAGGCGGCGTTTAATTAGACGCCAGAAGGTCCCCTTTTGTTTAGGGATTAGTTCCCGATTGAGGTCTAGATATAGCTGAACTCGGTTTATTTTTAGCGTGTGCCTTAGCAGTAGCTCACACTCCAGAGAGGTATCTTCAATATTATTAGCAGCAAAGATTTCTCTGGCACAGCTAAGCTCCTGCTTTAGGCTCATGCCAGTTGCTCCTCTAACCGTTTCGCCTGGTCATGGGTGGCTAGAGCATCAATGACTTCGTCAAGGTCTCCTTCTAGGATTCGGGGCAAGTTATGGCGGGTTAGACCAATGCGGTGGTCGGAAACACGGTCTTGAGGGAAATTATAGGTTCGTATCTTCTCAGCACGGTCGCCGGTGCCTACCTGGGAGCGACGCTGCTCGGTTATTTCCTGTTGCTGCTTACGCTGCTCCATATCCAGGAGTCGAGCCCGGAGCACTGACATCGCCTTCGTCCTGTTTCTTAGTTGTGAACGTTCATCCTGGCAGGTGGCTACTACACCTGTAGGCAAGTGAGTAATGCGGACTGCAGTGGCTACCTTGTTTACGTGCTGCCCCCCAGCACCCCCACTATGATAGAAGTCAATTTTCAGGTCATCAGGATTGATAGATAGCTCTACTTCATCTGCCTGGGGAAGAACGGCTACCGTAGCTGTTGAGGTGTGAATTCTACCTGAAGATTCGGTAACCGGCACTCGCTGTACCCGATGAACCCCCCTTTCATACTTCAGCCGACTAAAAGCACCCTTGCCCTTT
This sequence comes from Dehalococcoidia bacterium, assembly GCA_030615865.1. Next base: position 4,899 of record JAUWYK010000018.1, on the reverse strand, counting down.
ACCTCAAATATGATTTCCTTAAAGCCGCCGATGCCGCTTTCATTACAATCAATAATGTCTATTCCCCAACCCTTAGATTGAGCATATAGGCTATACATACGGAATAGGTCAGCGGCAAACAGCCCAGCTTCATCGCCGCCGGCTCCAGCCCGGATTTCCATAATGATGTCTCTTTCATCACTAGCGTCCTTAGGCAGGAGGTCAAGTTTCAACTCCAGAAGCAGGTGGTCTAGCCGTGACTCAAGGCTTTCTATCTCTTGCTTGACCAGGGCAGCCATGTCTTCATCCAGCCCACCGTCCAGCATTGCCCTTGTTTCCTCTAGCGATTTAGCGGTGGCTTTATATTCCCTATACTTTGTTACCAAGCTTTCAATAGTAGCTCTCTCCTGAGCCAGTATCTGCAACTGTTTCGGGTCAGATGCTACCTCAGGGCTGGCTATTTGCTGGTCTAGCTCCTGGTAACGCTTGTCTATTCTTTCCAACTGGTCTAACATAATCTATGCTACCCCACTTTGCATTATATCACAGCTCCAGATAGCACTCAAAGCAAGTTTGCTTCCACTCTTTTCCCTGGCCAGATTCTGCTGCCTGGTTCCAGTTTACAGCCGCTAGCCACAGTTACATTATTACCCAGCACTGAGTCGTCTACAGTGCAGTTGGCATTAAGGCAGCAATTGTCAGCCACGATAGAGTTCTTTAGATTAACCCGTGGTTCTAACCGAGCATTTCGCCAGATAATAGAGTCCTCAATCACGGTGTCTTCCATGATTTCACAGCCAGTGCCAATAACCACTGGCCCGATTAGCTTGGCGTTGCGCCCAATAGAGCAGTTACCACCTATCACTGCCGGTGCCTCTATTTGCGCCGTAGGATGGACATTAGTTTGTGTCCCAATGAGCACCTCATTTAGGGCAGGAGCATACCGGCTACTCTTGCCACTGAGCAGGTCTCGATGTAGCCGGAGGTATTTTTCTGGGGTGCCAATATCTATCCAGTAGGCAGATGAAGGAAAGGCATAGATTGGCTCACCCTGCTCCAAGAGTAGTGGGAATAGCTCTCGTTCAAAGCTAAAATTGGCTTGAGGTGGAATATGAGCCAGGACATCGGGGTCTAGGACATAGGTGCCAGCGTTTATCATATTAGTAGTTACCTGACTCCAGCTTGGCTTCTCAACAAAGCGCCTAACTCTGCCCTGAACATTGGTCTCTATTAAGCCATAGCTGGTGGGGTCATCCACCGGGGTTAGGGCAATAGTTGCCTTTGCCTTTTTCTCCAGGTGACAGCTTATCATCGCTGTAATATCCAGGTCAGTGAAAATATCGCCGTTTAGCACCAGAAAGGTCTCATCTAGATACCTTTCAGCATTTTTAACTGCCCCCGCCGTTCCCAGAGGGGCATCTTCTACGGCATAGCTAAGCTTAACCCCAAACTGGCTACCGTCACCAAAGTAGCTTTCAATAGATTGCGGAAGACGACTTTGAGCAACGATTATATCCTTTACTTGGTGGTAGCTGAGGTAGCCGATAACATGTTCCAAGAATGGTGTATTAAGCACTGGAACCATAGCCTTGGGTGTATTTAGAGTAAGGGGGCGTAGTCTGGTTGCCTCGCCACCTACCAGGATAACTGCCTTCATTTATGCTCCTTCTTACACCTTCAACTAATGCTCAGATAGCTACTGGCGCTCCTCCAGCAACCTTGATTGTTTTGAGGTAAAATAACTAGCTCCCCGACTAGGATTCGAACCTGGAACCATTATTATCGCCTCTGGTAATAGAAAGTCAACCTCATTCGCCGAAGGCTAGTAAGCCTTTTCCTTAGCTATTAGAGCTGCCCCCAACGCAGCCACGATTTGTGGCTCCTCTGGAACTAAAAGACTAAGACCTAACCCCTCCTCTATGCTTCTGACCAGTCCAATATCCTTCGCCCCACCACCAATTAGAGCACAATCTGGTTCAAGCCCTACCCGCTCCACCAAGTTTTGCACCTTAGCCGCCAGAGCCCGATGAACCCCAGCCAGGATATCCTCTTTTGATGCCCCCTCAGCAATACGGGATATTGCCTCTGATTCAGCGAATACAGCGCAACCAGTGTTGAAGTCAAGCTTGTTCTTCGATTTGAGGGATAGTTGCCCAATTTCTTTCAGGTCAATTTGCAATACCCGCGCAATTACCTGTAGAAACCGGCCACTCCCGCCAGCACATTTCTCACTCAGCACAAAGGCTATAGCCCTTCCCCCCTCACCCACTTTAAACACCCGACTAAATTGCCCACCGATGTCAATAACAGTTCGGGCAGAGGGGAATAAATTGTACACCCCCCTACTCTGGCAAGCTATATCGGTAGCCACCTGGTTAGAAAAAGCAACATTAGCTGCCCCGTAACCGGTAGCTACCACGTAAGCTATATCGTTAAAGGAAAGCTTCGCCTTAGTTAAAGCTCTCCCTGCCACCTCGTCAGCAGCAAGTTTATAATTTCCTCCAGAGGGGATTATATGATATGATACAAGTTCACTTCCGGCAACTACTACTGCTTTAGAAAAAGCTGAACCTATATCAATCCCGGCAAAATATCCAGCCATTTTACCTCTTCCACCCTTAAAAACACCTAATTAGGGCGCTACCTAACCACCTAAGTAGCGCCCTGCCCACGCCACCTCTTTTATCCCGAACGCATCTCCAAAGTGTAGCTTTAGATTACTTGCTCATCCCTCAGCTTGACAATATCATCCCAGGTATAACCCAGTTCTAATAATATCTCCTCGGTGTGCTGACCAAATTCAGGAGCTTCCCTCCGCCAAGAGGCTGGGGTCTCACTGAATGACCACGGGAAGCCGATTACTTTTATCCTACCCCATACCGGGTGGTCGACCCAGGTAACATAATCATTAGCCAGAGCCTGGGGGTCATTAACCACCTCAGTGGTTGTCTGAATAGGGGCGTAGATTGCACCCTCCTTCTTAAAAATCTCAAACCATTCATCCCTTGCCTTGGTAGCAAACTCCTTATCCATAATAGCTACAAGTTGTTTAGCATTCTTGCCCCTGGCTTCTATACTATTAAACCTCGGGTCGTTCTCCAGCTCTGGCATACCAAGAACCCGGCAGACATTAGGCCAGTATCTATCCGGCTGGAGGTGAGCAAGGATAAACCACTTATCTTTAGCTTTATAGTGGCTATAAAGTGGATTACCCGCCTGAGCCCTTATCTCCCTGGGGAACTCCTGACCCAGGATAGCCGGGGCTGACAAAATAAGACTTAACATACACATAAGACTTCCCATTAACGAAGTATCTACCACTTGCCCCTTCCCTGTCTTTTCTCTGGCATAGAGGGCAGCACATACCGCCCAGGCACACACCATTCCACCAAGCTCATCAGCCATTCCTGGTAAAATTTGGGCTGGGGGAGTGTCTCGCTCACCGCAAGACATCATCATCCCAGCCCTACCTAGTCCGGTATAATCAAAGCAAAGCTCGTTAGCGTCAGGACCCTTCCGCCCCCAGCCGGAGGCCTGAGCGTAGATGAGCCTTGGATTTCTAGCCAATAGTGCATCAGGACCAATGCCCATCTTTATCGGAGCTTCTATACTCATATTAGTCACAAAGACGTCGGTTCTATCAATCAGCTTTAGAAATATTTCCATCGCCTTCTCGTTCTTCAAATCTAGGACAATGCTTCGCTTATTACGGTTTTGATTCTCAAAGTAGTAGTTCCGACCCTTTAAACCAACCTGGGTGCCAATAATCCTCATAAATCCTCTTGCCGGGTCTCCGGTTTTAGGTTCCACCTTAATTACATCGGCGCCCAAATCCCCCAGCTTCGTCCCAGCCACCGGTCCTTGCTGAAACATTGTTATTTCCACAACTTTAACACCCTCTAAGGGTCCAGCCATCTTTACGCCTCCTTTGGTAAAGATTAATCGGATTAATCGCCTTTAGTGTAAAGCTAACAAGGAGAAGTGTCAAGGCATAAACCGGCATCCAAAGTTCGTTGACACACAGAAAGCTCCGCGGTAACATGGTGGCTGAATTGTCATGGTCGCTAAAGACGTAGCGACATTCGGCACACCCACAGATAGACCCTCAACGGCAATGCGGACACTAGTTCGTCTCGAAAAGAAAGCGGAAAGTTAGTTAAACCCAGCCAGTCCAGAGTGGCAGCGGGCATTCTTTCCCACTATCGCTACTTCTTACCCAGTTCCTTCTCCAGTTCCTTCTCCAGTTCCTTCTTAATCTGCTCCTTCATTCTTCCCCATACAGTTCCCTCTTCAGACTCTTGCTCCAGTTTTGATAGCTCTTCATCATAGTAACGCTTGTATTTTTGCTTCCCCTTGCTCCATCCCACGAGCCAGCCCATGACTAATCCACAGACGGCAACTGGTCCCACAAACTCAATTCCAGTTCCCTGAAACATTAAGATTGTGACAAGAATCAAAATGGAGAAAAAGAATGCGGCAACATCAATGTCCCACCTTGCAGCTTTGGCTCTCTCTCTTGCCCTCTGCTCAGCTAGTCGTTCCATTTCTGGGCTGACCTGCTTGGTAACTTTAGCTTCATCCATCATTCTTTCTCCTTGGTAGTTTTTACTCCTCTACCCTTATTCAAGTTATTCCTACCTATATTCTTACTCACCAAGTGGCATATTTCAATAGGATGTAAGTACCATATTTTATAGGTAATCCGTGCATATGCTCGATTATTCCGCACTAGCACCTCGGAAAGAACTTGGCCTTCAACGTACCAAACACTACCTCCCGCTCCAAAGCCGCAACTACATTCCACACATACGGTTCATCGCTATTTAAGGGTATTGACAAACATGTACAAAGGTATACAATAGAGTTCCAACATGTGAAATAATCTTAAAAACAATATAAATCAGGTTAGGGAAGATGAGG
>JAUWYK010000019.1 GCA_030615865.1 Dehalococcoidia bacterium | reverse complement strand
GTAGATGAAGCCCTCAGTGTGGCTAAGCTTATCGGTTACCCGGTATTGGTTCGCCCGAGCTATGTTCTCGGTGGTAGAGCCATGGAAATAGTGCATGACGCCAGTGAACTAATCCGTTACATGAGCCTGGCTATGGAACTGGATACCAGGCACCCCATCCTTATTGATAAATACCTGGAGGGGAAAGAGGTTGAGGTTGATGCCATAGGTGATGGCGAAAGTGTGCTCATTCCCGGGATAATGGAGCATATTGAGCGGGCGGGAGTGCATAGTGGAGACTCAATGGCGGTCTATCCCGGGGTAAACCTGACCGAGCCAGAGATAGAGACTATTGTTGATTATGCCATCCGAATAGGGCTGGGACTCAAAATTAAAGGCTTAATGAACATTCAGTTCGTTATTATGCCTGGCAGTGCCACTCAAGGGTCATCAGTTTATGTATTGGAGGTAAACCCTCGGGCTAGCCGCACTATCCCATTCATCTCCAAGGTTACCGGGGTGCCGATGGTAAATGTAGCCACCAAGGTTATGCTGGGTAAGAGCCTCAAGGAGCAAGGCTATACCACTGGACTATGGCAAAGGCAAAATCTAGTCGGTATTAAGGCTCCAGTCTTTTCTATGTCAAAACTACTTGGTGTTGATACCTATCTCGGTCCCGAAATGAAGTCCACCGGGGAGGTAATGGGAATTGACTACACCTTTGATGCCGCCTTAGCCAAGGCACTTCAAGCCGCTGGACTAATGCTTCTACCCCAAGGAGCAATACTGTTCAGCGTCGCCGATAGGGATAAGCCGGAGGCACTACCTATAATCAAGAAGTTCACCCAGATAGGCTACAAACTCTATGCCACCGAAGGCACGGCAAATATGATTGAGGCAGCTGGACTCCCGGTAACAATGATAAGCAAAAAGTTGAGCGAGGGGCACCCCAATGTTATTGACATTATCAACGACCACACAGTAAGTGGCATCGTCAATACCATTACCGGAGGTCGAATTCCACTGAGGGATGGCTTCCAAATCCGCCGGGCTGCTACTGAGAAGCGCATCCCGTGCTTTACCTCCCTTGATACCGCCCAAGCTGCCTTGGAGGTACTGCTCAGCGGGAGCCAGATTTATAGCGCTCAGCCGCTATCAGACTATCGGAGAAAGGAACCCGCTTGAGGCAAGCTAAAGCTGCCGTTATTTCCAATAATGAAATAATGCCCGGGGTCTACCTTATCTGGCTAGATTGTCCCCCCATAGCCTCCCCAACCCAGCCAGGGCAATTTGTCATGGTCCGCTGCGGGGAAGGGTTGGAATATCAACTACGCCGCCCGCTCAGCATCCATCAACTAGATGGGAAGAGACTTGCCTTGCTATTCAACGTGGTGGGGAGGGGTACTCGGTGGCTATCTCAATGCCAGGCCGGTGATAATCTAGACCTGCTGGGAGCATTAGGCAAAGGCTACTCCGTTCATCCCGGCTCACATAACCTGCTGCTGGTGGCTGGCGGCATTGGCATTGCTCCATTAGTCTTTCTGGCTCAGCAAGCCCTGAACCGAAGATGCTCGGTAACGCTGCTCCAAGGGGCACCAACCGCCACCCAGCTTTACCCGGGGCATCTCCTGCCCTCTGAAGTCAAGCTCGTCACCGCCACCGAAGATGGAACCGGGGGCAAAAAGGGCATGATAACTGACCTCCTGCCCGATTTTATTGGCTGGGCAGACCAAATCTTTGCCTGTGGACCTAGCTCAATGTATCAGACCATAGCTGCCCAAAAGCAAGAGCTTCTCAAAGCAAAGCCAGCCCAGGTTTCCCTGGAGGTGAGGATGGGATGCGGGCTGGGCATCTGCTACGGGTGCACGGTAAAAACCAAAAGCGGACTGAGTCAGGTATGCAAGGACGGACCAATATTTGATTTAGACGATATCCTGTGGGATGAACTAGCTGATATCTGAAGCCATTTATCTATTAGTATCAGTGACAGAAGGAGGGGTATCATGAAAGCAATTGGTATTGTCGGTAGTCCAAGAAAGGGCGGAAATACGGAAATACTAACCAAACATACCTTGAAGGCCATAGCAGAGGAGGGATTAGACACCGAACTAGTAACGTTAAGCGGTTTGGATATCCGACCTTGTAACGCCTGTACGGACTGTAAAAATGGAGAGCAATGTCCCATCAATGATGACCTCTTCCCAATATATACCAAAATGAAGAGGGCTGAAGCTATAATTTTGGCCACACCAGTGTACTATGGCTCGGCAACAGCCTTGCTGAAAGCTCTAATGGAAAGGACGGGCTACATTTCGGCAAATAACGGCAGGGTGTTTGAGGGGAAAGTAGGCGGGCCTCTGGTTGTAGCCCGCCGCGCTGGACAGAACTTTACCTTGGCTCAGCTCATATTTTGGTTTCATATTGAGGGATTTTTTGTGCCCGGTTCAACATACTGGAATATTGCCTTTGGCCGAGAGAAGGGCGATGTAGAAAATGACGGAGAAGGACTCGCCACCGCCTGGAGATTTGGTAAGAATGTGGCCTTCTTGGTGAAAAAACTGAATACCTAGCCCCACCTAGGGTACCAGTTCATCCTGAGCAGTATCTGCTCTGATTGAGAAGACAGTATCATTTTTAGGAGGCGTACTATGGTAGTCACCAAGAGAATTAGTCTTGAAAGTAAAGGGCACTGCGATATTATTGACATTACGCCAGAAGTACGAGAGCAGTTAGCTGAGACGGAGGTAACTAATGGAACGGTTACCCTGTTTATCTCCGGCTCCACCGCCGGGATTTCCACCATTGAGTTTGAATCTGGATTGCTCTCTGACTTCCAGGGTATGTGGGAGCGAAATGTCCCCCAAGATATCCCCTATAAACACGACCGCGCCTGGGGTGAGGGCAACGGGTACTCCCATGTCCGAGCCTCGCTACTGGGTGCCTCGTTAGTAATTCCGTTTACTGACAAAAGGCTAGCTCTAGGCACCTGGCAGCAAATAGTGCTGGTGGATTTCGACAACAGGCCGAGGTCAAGGCAAATCGTAGTGCAAATTATGGGTGAATAGCGAACTTTGACACCAGTTTAAGCCAAAGCTTATAATATGACGGTTTAATGAAGTAACTAAGTCGTAGAAAGGTGCTTGAGATGGCAAATCAAATCGGTAAGAGGTATTGCTGTGCTAAGTGTGGCGCTGAGTTCATCGTTACCAGGGGGAGCGAAGGCACAATCCACTGCTGCGGTCAACCCATGGAGCTAAAGAAATAAGCTGTTTGTGGGAGTATTATTCAAATGGCAAGTCAATTAGGTAAAAGGTATCGCTGCTCTAAGTGTGGCACTGAAATACTATGCACTAAAGCCGGTGAAGGCGAGCTAACCTGCTGCGGTCAGGAAATGGAAGTCCAGGAACCCAGACCAATCCCGTCTTCAGATTAACCTGCCTATTTACCCTGCAGCAGGGAGAAAAATTCAGCCCTAGTTTCTGTTCGGTGGCGAAAGGTACCTCTGAGGGCTGAGGTAACAATAGTACTTCCCGGCTTTTTGATGCCACGCATAATCATACACAGGTGCTCAGCCTGGACAATTACCCCCACCCCATCGGGCTTGAGCCCATCAACGATGGCATCAGCAATCTGGGTGGTCATTCTCTCCTGAATCTGGAGGCGCTTGGCAAAGATTTCCACCACCCGAGCTAGCTTGCTTCCACCGACAACACGCCCGGTGGCATTAGGGATATATCCTACATGAACCACACCATAAAAGGGCAAAAGGTGATGCTCACACATGGAATAAAAGGGAATATCCCTGAGGATTACCATTTCGCGGTGCCCTTCTTCAAAGCCGACCGTCAACTCTTCCTGCGGATTCATATCAAGCCCCATGAAAAGCTCGGCATACATCTCAGCCACCCGCCCTGGAGTGTCTCTCAAACCCTCCCTCTTCGGGTCTTCACCAATAGCCCTGATGATAGAGGTTACTGCTGCCTCAATCTCAGCCTCATTAATCACTCTGGCCCTCCTTTAACCCTTACCATTGTTTGCTAAAACAATTCCTATCTAGGTAGGTACGAAATATCTGACTTAATTTTTAGGGAAACAATCCCTATCTGATTAGCTTTGATAATTGTTCAATTGTTATGTCAAGTTATTTTAACTCAAGCCTAGAGCCTGCTCCACGGCGGTCAGGTTAGCCGGCAGCTCAAGGAAGGGCTCGGTGTCCTTTACTGCGGTCTCAGTATCCTTGAGTCCGGTGCCGGTTACCACACAGACCACCCGGCTTCGGGAGAAATCCATCCCCTTGCGATAGAGTTTTATGAGCCCGGCTAAAGAAGCTGCCGACGCTGGCTCGCCAAAAACACCTCCCTTGGTTGCCATAAGCCTCTGGGCGGAGAGAATCTCGTCGTCGGTGACCATGTCAATGACGCCGCCGGACTCGTCGCGGGCAGCTTCCGCTTTCTGCCAGCTAGCCGGGTTGCCTATTCTTATCGCCGAAGCCACCGTCTCCGGCTTTTCAACAACATGACCCCGAACGATGGGGGCGGCACCCTCTGCCTGAAAACCCATCATCTTAGGCTTACTCTTTGCCCTACCTGCCTGATAGTATTCCACAAAGCCCTTCCAGTAGGCGGTAATATTGCCGGCATTACCTACCGGGATAAAGAGATAGTCCGGAGCTTCACCTAAACTATCAATAATTTCAAAGGCGGCGGTTTTTTGTCCCTCTATCCGATGGGGGTTAACCGAGTTCACCAGGGCAATGGGATGCTTCTGGGTCAGACTTCGCACTATGTTCAGCGCCTGGTCAAAATTTCCCTCAATAGTGACTATTTTAGCCCGATGGACAATAGCCTGAGCCAGCTTACCCAAGGCAATCTTGCCTTTAGGCACAACAATAATAGCGTCAACTCCACAATAGGCGGCATAGGCGGCGGCTGAGGCGCTGGTATTGCCGGTGGAGGCACACATGAGAGCCTGGCTGCCTGCTTCAAGCGCCTTGGCTACCGCCACTACCATGCCCCTGTCTTTAAAGGAACCGGTAGGATTACACCCCTCAAGCTTAAGGTATAGCTCACCACAGCCGCTCTCCTTCTCCAGCTGGCGGCACCTTACCAGAGGGGTGTCCCCCTCGCCTAAAGAAAACAAGGGCGTTTTGGTGGTGACGGGAAGGAAGTCCTTGTATCTAGCTAAAACTCCGGATTTCATATACTTAGCAACCCTCCCCCTGTATCCCCCTCCCTTACAAGGGAGGGGGAAGGTTTTTTTATAAGAGGGGCTTCGCCCCTCTAAGACTCCCTAATTATAGGTATTTGGGGCCTGAGCCGATGATTAGGACTTTAGATGGTTTCAAACTTTACTCCTTTTAGTTATATGCGAAGGCTTTATTAAAACCTTCTAATGTACCGTCCCAATTCACCTTGAACTTGAATGACTTTGGCATTGTATTACTTGAGTAAATTGTCACTTTTGCGGAATAGGCGGTGTTTGCATTCAGCTGTAATTGTCTCAACGATGCACTTTCAACATATGGGAGAAAATGTGGAGAATGGTCAGCGTTAGGCAAGGTGGAGTAATAATAAGAAAGACTTAGAACATCCACAGTCTCCTCATCGTTTATGTTAAGGCTGATTGGCGCAAAAATCTTTTCTGGGTCAGCTGATGATTCCTCAATATATCGAGACTTTGAATATAATGCAGGGTCGCGTCGAGACCAATGGAGAGCTACTTTATTGATTTCCTTGCTCTTAACAGATATTTCCAGTTTTGCCTCACAATCCATTGCGGGTCTCTTACCTTTATTGTGTACTATCAGGCGAAGGTACTTAATTCTGTGTATGTCTCCTGCAGTTTGCATTGTCCAGTCATTATAGTCAGGGATATATGGTTTCTGTCCTTCTCTTTCTTCAAAATCAATCTCAAATCTTGGGCGTTTATACCACTCAATAAGTTCTTTACCAATTAGTGCTATTGCTGCACCTCCAAAGGCAGTAATTAAAGGAATAGCCCAACTTTCCATATCTCTACCTCACTCCCTTTATCCCCCTCTCCTTCAAAGGAGAGGGGGAGGGGTTTATGTAAGAAGGGCTGTGCCCCTCTAAGACTCCCTGTATTGGGGGGCTTTATCCCTCGTTAACTCTCTATAATGTCTTTGGGGCTCCGCCCCTCTTGGACTTCCTTTATTTTGCTCCTACCCTTCCACTTAAGGGCGGTGGGCGGGAATAGATATAAAACGGGTGGGGCGTCCCCTTAAACTTCCACCCTTATAAAATTGCATATTTCTTTAACCGGAGCCAGATGCCCCAGCTCGTCAAGAGCTTGCTGCATTTCCGCTTCCTTAGCCGGGTGGGTCATAATAACAATCTCAGCCGTCTGAGCCACAGCATCAGCCGCCTGCTGAATAACCGAGGAAATACTAATTAGATGGTCACCCAAAACCTTAGTCACCTGAGCCAAGACCCCGGGTCGGTCAGCAACATTTAGCCTCAGGTAATACCGGCTCTCGAGCTCAGCCATAGGCTTGATGCTTTTACCTGGCTCAAGTCTCCACCTCACCCTACCACCCCCACCAGCAACAATATCCTGGGCTGCTGAGACAACATCAGCTATAACCGCGCTGCTGGTAGGCCAGGCACCAGCCCCCTCACCATAGAAAAGCACCCTGCCCACCAAATCACCTTCCACCAGAATAGCATTATAAACACCATCAACCTTAGCCAGAAGGGACTCCTCAGGGATAAAAACAGGATGAACTCGCACCTCAATCAAGTTATCACCCTGTTTAGCTATAGCCAGCAGCTTTATGGCATAGCCCAGTTCCCGAGCATACCTGAAGTCACGACTATCCAGTCGAGAAATGCCTTCACAGTGGACATCCTGAGGTTGCACCTGACAATGAAAGGCTAAGGAGGCGAGAATAGCCAGTTTATAGGTAGCATCTATCCCCTCTATATCATCCTTGGGGTCAGCCTCGGCATAGCCTAACTCCTGGGCCTGTTTGAGCGCTGAGGGGAAATCTATGCTCTCTCTTGCCATCCGGGTGAGAATATAATTAGTGGTTCCGTTTATTATGGCATAAATACCGCTTATCTCATTGGCTACCAGGTCTTGCTGAAAGGGGGCAATTAGAGGAATGCCACCACCAACACTAGCTTCATAGTGCAGTCCCACCTCATACTGCTGAGCCAAAGCAAATAGCTCCGCCCCGTGCTTGGCAATAACCTCCTTGTTGGAGGTAACCACATGCTTGCCACTAGAGAGCGCCCGTTTCAAATAATCCAGGGCTGGTTCCTCACCGCCGATAGCCTCAACCACTATATCTATATCAGCTTCAGTAAAAAACTCCTCGGCGTCAGTGGTAAAAAGCTGAAGACCAAGCTCTTTTGCCTGCGGCTTGGCTAAATCCGACTCCAAGACCTTCACCTTTCTCAGGACAAGAGGGCAACCAACCTGTTCAGCTAAAACCTTTGCCTTATCGGTCAGAACCTTGGCCACTCCCCCACCAACAACCCCCAGCCCCATTAAACCTACCCCGATGCTCTGTTTCTTCACTCTTTTAACCTCCGATAGCGTGCCAGATTGCCCACTCTTTTTTCTCGTCATCCAGATAACTCTCAACCTTGTTATCAGGGTCATCCCACAATGCTTCCACCCACTGGTTCAAAGCATCAGCCTTCAGTATATCTCTATCCTCCTCCTCAATCTGCCTATTTTCATCTACTTCCGTAACCTTCACCAGCCAGTAGCCACCCTCGGTACTAACCGCATCATCAGGTATTGGCTGGCTCAATGTCTCCAGCTCTACCTCAGGGTCAAAGACAAACTCGTCAAAGGCTGAACTCATCCTATCCTGAGACACCTCAAACTCCCCCCCATTTTCCCTGGACTCGTCGTGCTGAGAGAACTCCTCGGCTAAGGTGGCGAAATCCCCACCAGCCTCCAGCCTGGCTCTGACCTCATTTGCCTCCTGTTCACTACCCAGAAGCATCACCTTAACTTGCGCTATTTTCGCCTCCTCATCCCGGAACTCTACCTCAATCAGCCAGTAGCCCACCATCTTGAGCTTGGTCTCCTCATATATTGGCTCACTTAATACCCCAGCTTCACAGTTAAAGGCATGGTCACCAACTATGGGAATTCCTAGCAGCAGAGTCAGGACGCCTTCCGGTCGCCAACCAAGGTCGCCTTCTTTTGACTTGCAAAAGCTATCCAGGGAAAGCTCGCCAGCCAGCTCGGCAAAATCCTCGCCCGCCTCCAGTCTGGCTTTAACCTCATTTACCTGACTCTCGCTCTCCAGAAACATCGCCCAGATGTGCCTCTGCTCGGCAGACTTTGGCACCTGCTGCTCAAAATACTCATCACGCAGTCTGTCCACCAGAATGGCTGTTCTAACCACATCCCGATAGTCTTTACTTAGCGGAGGGTCGTAGCTCTTAAGCTCCTCATCAACCTCCCCATCGCTAACACTGATACCCAATTTCATAGCCTCTTGCCTTATCAGCTCATTGCGCTGGATAACCTTAACCACCTCATCAGCCACAAACCCCATTTGCTCTATTGGCATGCCGCCACCATAGTACTTGAGCATCTTTACGTAATAATCCATATCAAACTCGGTCTCATTCACCTCAATTACAGTTTCATGCAGCGGTTTATACTCAGGGATATACCACCCAAAATAAACGCCAGCGCCAATAATACTTAAGACAGCAACGACAATCAAAATCCCTACGCCGAAGATAATGCGCTGTCTTCTCTTCTGCCGCTGCCACCGGGAAAGCTGGCGTTTGGTAAACTCACGCTTAGGTTTCTCCGCCTTCTTTTTTGCCAAAGCTATGCCTCTGAATGCTTGGTGCTCTATATTTATAACCTAAAAGCACAATCTTTTCAATGAGGGAGCTTTAACGGGGAGTTAAAAGGGGGATATCGTCAACACCCAATGGGGGTGGGGAAAAGAGTTGCAGAGAGGTGCAACCTATCTGGGTGGGCTGGGTGAGAGAATTAAAGAGAGGAGAAGCCTCTTTTGGGCGGGAGGGTATGGGAAGAAAGAGATAAGTTAAAAATGGGAGGCTTGAGGGTTTTTGGAGCTTGTTAAAACGTGGTATTGGCGGGGTTTATCACTCGGTTAGTGAAAAGTATCTACAAAGTTATATTAACGAGTATGGCTTTAGGTTTAATCACCGCAAGGATGAGAAGCCTATGTTTTTGACTGTTTTGGGGAAGATTTAGGCTTTTCTACACGCTGACTAGCCTTCTTTAGGTCAGAATAAAATTCTTTCCTTGTGGTAGACAACTTCTTAACATCAATATCTTTTACTTTTGGCATAAATTTTAAGCCTCTCCATTCCATTATAATTGAACTAATATGTCATGGATAGGTTTGGGGTCAATCCCATTCCATTCTAATTGTGCTTTAAGGTCTTCCCAATCGCACACTCCCCTTGACCAGTCAATCACTAAATCATTCCCAGGTTGTATATTTGTCTGATAAATAGTGAGACCGCCCGTTTCTTGCAAGATATTGTAGCCATTTTGCGCTAGGGCGGTCTCTACTTGACTTTTATTATAGGTTTCAGGCATGGGCGGGGACTTTCACCATCATTTCTTCCCTATATGTGCGAACAAGTTTTGGGAATCGGGCTGAATCGGACTCAGTGCGAATTACATGTTTTACGCCTTTTTGGTTTAAATAATCACTCAATTGTTTGGGCGTATTTGCATATTGGCGTAAAAGGAGTAAAAGCGCCTGTTTAACTCGCCTTTCTGCCTCTTCTTCATTCTTGCCGTATGCTGTTAATGCAAAAGGTTCAGTTCTTGAAGCGAAATAACCATCACGCTCTTCTGTAGTAGTCTCCACATTAAAACTTAAAGTTGTTTCTTTTTTAGCCAACCCCCACCTCCATTCTAGTCTTAATAAAAATGTCTTTATAAGTGAACATTTGTCCATAAATGTTCACTTATCCTTTCTATTCTAGGCATGCCTTTTCCCAAAAGTCAAGTAATTTACTACACTACTACGTTACTACACCTAGAAAAGCATCCTATGCCTTGCTTACTTTAATACCCCTTACTTTACTCCTATTTATTCTTATTGTTATGTTATAATTAAACGGGGTAGGGGGAATAAGGCGGGTGGCTGCCGAGCTTGATAAAAGTAAGGGGGTAATGCCTGCCGATATCCCCCACCCCGCATCAAGTATAATCCGCATTAAAGGGGGGAATATGGAAAGACAATATACCGAATCCGAATTGCGCCAAAAACTAGGCGACAAGAAAGACCAAATAGTCAAAAACATAATGGACAGGTTGAGGAAGGAAAACTTTTTCAGAATTCACGAACTTACTTATCAGGGTGACCTTTATTTGGATGATGAATTGGTTACAAGCTGGGAGCCGTTTCAACGTCTCTTCAGCGAAGCCATAGACACGGTTTTGGCTGCAGTATTGTCAGAGACAGAAAAGGCTCTTTTTGAAGGTGACAAAGCCTGACGAATTGCTTTTATAATTCGTTCCTCATCAATTAACTTAAATTGTATTTTCATATTCCATCCTATACGTTACTTCAAGGTATACTTACCAAATTTTATTGCCCTAAGAAACAAATTATGCTAGTATGTTGAAATAAGTCGGGGTGTAGCGCAGCCTGGTAGCGCACCTGAATGGGGTTCAGGTGGTCGCCGGTTCAAATCCGGCCACCCCGATTTTTGAGGCTAAACTATGGCGGCATGATGTCATCGAAGGCTTTGACCACCGCTCGGGCAAATTTTGGAGTATCAAGGTCAGCATCCACCTCTCTAACCTCAATATCCGGTCTCAAATGTCTCTTAAGTTCGCCGACAAATAGACTGTCGGCATCCCCATCGTAGAAATAGCTCCCTCTTCGGTCAACTGAAGACCAGCCACCAAGGGCAACAAGCACCTTAACCGGACCGTTAGCCCGGTTTATCTTATCTGCCATAACATCGGCTACCATAACCAGTTCACTTTGGGATAGCCGGATAAAAGTTCGCAATGCATCGTAATCGTACTTCTTGCGCTGTTCATATTCGGGGCGGTAGTCGCTCCTGCGTGGGCTGCCGAAGTTTACACCACAGAGGCTGATGACCTGCGGTATCCCTTTTCTTCCGGCAGCCTCAAGCCTAGTGGGGCCTGCGGCTCGTGCAAAGCCAAGCAACTCCTCACCCACACCGCCAGGGGCGAGGTCTATCACGGCTCCAATTATATCCAGTTGCTCTATCATCTCCTCCATGGATCTATCACCCACACCACTGGCGGAGAAGGCAACAACCTGATAGCCCCTTTCTTCCAGCTGTCTTCTCACGCTTATGGCACACTGCTCGCAGGGACCGAAGTGAGTCATGGCAACCAGTAGTTTTTTGCCCTTCCTAGAGAGGGAAACAGGATGGTTTTCGGATGCCTCAACCATGGCGCATATCGCACCCGCAGCCCGGGCAAGTGCGTTTTTCACGAAGCTGTCAAGACCGCCAAACTCGACCACCGAATGCATCAGTGTTATATCTGCTGTTCCAATATACCTTTCCGCCAGTCCCCTGAGTGAAGCTGTGCTCGAGAGAGCGAACTTGGACACACCAAAGGGCAGCGATTTCATGATGCTAGTGCCCATCTGGGTTCCGGTAGCACCACCGAGGCTTATTACACCGGAGAGTTTACCCTGTGAGTAGAGTGCCTTTATTTTTTCTTTCCCGCCAGCTACCATAATGGGCATTCGCTTTCCTTTGTCAATGATGGCGGCTACTTGGTTAGGATGGTGTCCACTGGCGTGTATAATCTCTTCACGGGTAATATCACAGTGCCCCTGAGGCTTTCCGGTTAAACCCATATCCATTATCAGAACCTTATCGCCCCTGGCTTCAATCTCCCGTCTCAGGAAATCTGCCTCGTGCCACTTCTCTTCAGCTATAACAAGAATGACAATCACTTTATTCATCTTACTTTTCCCGAATTATCAGTCCCGACCTAATGAAGTTTTATTGTATCTTACCCTCGACTTTTAGTTTTTCTGTTATCAGGCGGCTAAGCTCCTTTTTATTAACCTTGGCCTCACCCGCCAGGGGCATGGTCTCAATTATCTCAAGCCTTTCTGGAAACTTGAAGCGGGCAATCTTCTTACTCCCTAAGTAGCCAACCATTTCCTCAAAGGTTAGTGTTTGACCTTTGTTGATGGTAACAAAGGCGCAGGCTTTTTCTCCCATCACCGGGTCAGGCATAGCCACGACCGCAGCTTCAACTACTTTAGGATGAGCGATAAGGTAACCCTCTATCTCTCCAGGGTAGATATTCTGCCCCCCACGAATGATGATATCTTTCTTTCTACCCATTATCTTGATCCAGCTGTCATCAGTAAGCATTACCAGGTCGCCGGTGGTAGCCCATCCCTCGGCGTCATAGGCTTCCGTCAAGGTCTTCTCAATATCCTGGTAGTACCCAATGGAATTACCCGGTCCCCGGAAATAAAGTGTACCTACCTCTCCAGCCTTTACTTCTTCTCCCGTCTCATTTACCACCTTTACCTCGACCCCCGGATGCAACCTTCCCACCGTGGTGTATCTTTGTTCACGGGAAGCGGAAAGAGGCACCCCCGATATTGAGCCAGTGTCCTGACTGCCAAAGGTGCCAAGAATTGGGCAGTCGAACCTTTCTTCAGCTTCCTGCGCGAGGGCTGGTGGTAGATAGCCGCCGGCAGTCTTCAGAAAGTGCAGGGTGGAGAGGTCATAATTTTCCAGGGGTAGTTGGAGGAGTCGAGATAGCTGTGCCGGCACCAGTGCTAAAACGGTTACCTTTTCTCTTTCGACCAGTTTGAGGACTTCGTCACCCTTAAACTCGTGTTCTAGAACAATCTTGGCCCCAGCTACCGGAGCGGTGATATAAGCCGGCGTGCCCCCGGCTGCTCCAGCAAGCGGCGCAAAGGCAAGGACTACGTCGTCTGTACCAAGCTCCCAGTTCCGTATATGGGTTTTAGCTGTCCAGATTTCCCGAGCTGCAATTCGGTGCTCTATGATCTTAGGCATCCCGGTAGTACCGGTGGTCGTAACCAGAAAGCCAACCCCATGTATTGGATCCAGCTTTCTAGCTCCCAGCTCCTGCAAATCATGCTTTCTTTCCCAGTGGTAGTCCATTATCTCTTCTAGCGAGAAGCATTGTTCCGGGACTTCTTCGCCAGTAACAATGATGTATCTTAAGTAAGGTAACTCAGACTGGAGCTCTTTAGCCATTTGATAATAATCGAAATTGCGATATGTCTTTGGAATGACTATGCCTGCCGCCTGAGTTTGGGTTCCTATCCACTTTAGCTCGGCGTGGCGGAAAGTTGGCATCTCGGGAATAGACAGGATTCCGGCTTTTTCACAGGCAAGCCGAACCAGTACCTGTGCCGCGATATTGGGCAGTTGGATCATAAGTCTGTCATCCGGGTTGAGTCCCACCTCCTTACTCAGTGCCAAGGCAATTTGGTCGATCTTTTGCACAGCCTGTGCCCATGTCAGCCTAGTGCCCTCAGAATCAACCAAGGCTTCTTTATCCGGGGATGTTCTGGCGTTCTTTTCCCAGTAGTCCGGCAGGATAGTATTATCCCAATAGCCCTCCCGTACGTATTTCTCTATTTCTTGCTCATCACATCGTACTGGTTTCATACCTTCCGCCTATCACTGTATGTAACGCAGAGTCTATGTTTTTAGCATAGACCTGTGTCCCTCAGGTGGTGCTGAGTTGAGTCTGGCTGGCGTACCTCTCTGGTTACGCCTTCCTTCTCTCTTGCACCATCGCGTCAAAAACTTCTACAACTGCCATGGCAAAATCCGGGCTGTTAAGAGGCAGATCAAGCTCTCTGACCTCAATTGCTGGCGACAGGTTTTTCTTCAGCTCCTCCACAAAGGCGTGGTCAACATCAGGGTCATAGAGGAGTTGCCCTTTGACGCTAAGTGCTGACCATCCTCCCATCGGTATCAAGAATTTAACTGGGCCCTTTGCTCTGTTGAGCTTCTCCGCCACTATTCTAGCTATGAGTCTTAGCTCCTCGGTATTTGTCCTTGCTTGCACACGATATGCGTCCTGAACATAGTAACTCCGGGAAGCCAGATTCCGGGAAAGCCAAAGTGGATCATTACTGTCCCTCCTCTGTATTGGACCGCAACTTATCATCTCAAAGCCACAGGGAGTGATTACCTGAGGAAGCCCCTTTTTACCAGCAGCCTCAAGCCTGTCTACCCCAGCAGCCCGGTTGCCACCCAATAGCTCCTCACTCAAGCCACCGGTGACAATGTCGATAACACCGTCGAAGATACCCTGTTCTATAAGCTTCTCCATGGCTTTATCACCCACTCCATCAGCATGACACGGGATTACCATATAGTCTTTTTCCTCGAGATGATTTCGGATAAGCTCACAACACATCTCTGAGTACTGGAATTGCGTAAGTGCAACCAGTGGCTTTTCTGTCTGCTTAAGTAAGTCAACAACAGGACCCGTACCAATTTCCACCATACCGCAAATAGCACCGGCGGCTCGAGTAAGCACACTCTTGCTGAGTGCATGGAGACCAGCCATATCTACCACTGATGATGTAATTGTTGTGTCTGAGGAGCCAAAGAAGCTACCAGCGTAACGGGGCATTGCAGCCCCGCTTGACACCATGAGCTTGGGTATCCCAAAGGGCAGCGCTTTCATGATATCGGTTGCCATTGCTGTATTAGTGACACCGCCAACACCAACGATGCCACCGAATTTACCTGCTTGATGTAGCTCTAAGACCTTCTTTATTGCCCCCTTGACCATTATGGCAGTAATTTCACTTCGGTTACCGACTGTACTTCTAACTTCGTTTATGCTAACGCCTCCAGCCTTGGCAACTTCCTCACAAGTGATGTCCGCAGGAAGAGCCGGCTTACCACGCATGCCCAAGTCCAGAAGCATTGTTTCATGCCCTTGCTGTTCAATAAGCTCCTTGAGGAATTTTACCTCTTGCCCCTTAGTATCAAGCGAGCTAACTATGAGTATTGCCTTGGTCATGCTGAAGTTCCTCTATGCGTCTAGGAGAGTATCATAATGGCTTATAATAAGAGTGTCAAACGATTATGAGAACTTAAGGGGATCGAATATGAAAGAGGGTTTTTGAACTGTGTGATGTTGACTTAGCGTCCGCGTGTTCGAAAAGTACAATGTAACTTTTCTTTTGGAACATTTAGGTGTCAGGGATAAAGTTGGTTAGTCCTAATAGCGGGCAAAGCCAGGCAAAAAGGTAGCAATCTGGGGGAAAGCCATTAGTATAAGGGTACAGATAATCATGGCCACCAGGAAGGGGAATATCCCCTTAAAGATAGTCTCAATGGGTATATCTGGAGCAATCCCCTTAATTACAAATACATTTACCCCTACCGGCGGTGTGATTACCCCCATCTCGCCCATTAAGACTATTATCACCCCAAACCATATCAGGTCAACGCCGAGGGCGATAAGTACTGGGAAGAGGATGGGGATGAGGAGCACGATTAGAGCCATAGCATCCATAAAGAAGCCACCTATGAAAAATATGAAGGCTATGACCCCAATAACACCCATTGTCGGTAGAGGAAGCCCCCCTACCCATTCAGCCAGTATGAAGGGTATTCTGGATATAGCCATGAAGTGACCAAAGATTACCGCCCCGGTAATAATGAATATAACCATACAGGATGTTCGCAAGCCATCCTTAGTAGCCTCAAAAAATGTTCGCCAGCTAAGCTCACGCCTGGCTAGGCCGATGACCAAAGCACCACCGGCTCCAATTGCCCCAGCCTGAGTGGGGCTGAACCAGCCGAGAAATAACCCCCCGATGGCCAAACCGAATAAAACCATGGTCTCAATAACTCCGGTAACCGCCCCTAGCTTCTTTCTCCAGCTGGTTGGGGCTCCAGGGGGACCGAGGGCGGGATTGCGCAGGCAAAGAAAAAAAACGGTTAAGACAAAAAACAGGCTAAGAAGTAACCCCGGCAATATCCCGGCGACGAAAAGTTTGCCTATAGACTCCTCGGTCAGGAACCCGTAAACAATGAGGACGGTGCTCGGCGGGATAAGAATGCCCAGCGTGCCGGCGGCAGCAACAGTGCCAGTAGCTAGTGAATCATCGTAATTATACCTCTTCATCTCCGGAAGGGCTATCTTGCCCATTGTCGCCGCCGTAGCCGTCGACGAACCGCATATGGCAGCAAAACCGGAACAGGCGAGCACGGTAGCCATGGTCAGCCCGCCACGCAGCTGCCCTACCCAGATATAGGCCGTGTCATAAAGCCTCCTACTAATTCCCGCAGCGAAGGCGAAGGAACCCATGAGGATAAACATTGGGATAACACTTAACGGGTAAGAGGTAAATTGCTCGAAGATATCACGGGCGAGAATACTAAGTGCCGCTCCCGAGGTAGATAAATAAGCAAAACCAGCAAGTCCGACCAAGGCCATAGCAAAAGCGACCGGCATTCTGAGGAGAAACATTATGAGAAGAACGCCGATGCCAACAATGCCGGTGGTAACCGGGCTCATCTTTTCACCACCCTAGCTAGTGAGCTAATAAGCCCCTGCAAAAACAGCAGACACACCGGGATGCTGGCCAGGGCAATCCCGTAAGCGAAAAGACAACGGGGTATGTGAGCAGTTGCGCTCACCTCCCCGCCGGCTTGAAGGGAGTAACCAAACAAAGAAAGTCGCCAAACAATCAGAATGAAGAGTGCTAAGCAAAGAAGCTGAACAATGCTATCGGTAACGGCTCGGGCACGTTCAGGGAGCCTGGCGACAAAAAACTCTACCCGGACATGCCTACCAACAATTAAGGCGACGGCGCAAGCAAAAGCAATTGCCACACTCTGTGAAGCCCTAACCCAGTCAATAGCACCAAGGAGAGGCCAAAGAAAGACCTTAGCCCCCACCACATCGATAATAGTGATAGACATCATCAGCAGCAGCCCAGCCACCCCTATCCACTCAAACCAGCCACTTAACCGACGATTAAACTTTTCAAATTTGCCTAACACTAAGCTCCACTCATCAGCCTTGGTGGGTGCGGGGGCTTTAGCCCCCGCACCAAACCGCTATAGAACCTCCCTTGAAGGGAGTTTAGCCCGTTCTTTTATCAGAGTCTTAGGGTCTATCTAACCTCTGGAGGGCCGGCGGCTGACGTGATGTGCCATGCTATCTGTTTCGCCGTCCAGTAGTCACTTCGCTCCCGCAGGAATTCAATCCAACCCCTAACCTCTGCCTCGGAATACCCCTTATCCACCATATTGGCTACATAATTATCTATTACCGGCGCGACAGCTGCCTCGAACTTTACCGCCTCAGCCGGGGTCAGGTCAATAAACTCTACACCCTGCTCCACACCATAGGCTTTGCCGAGGAAATCTACGGAATTCCACATCAACATAGATCGCTCGTTGTACTCTCCAACAAGGGTGTCAAAGATGGCTTTAATGTCTAGCGGCATCTTATTATAGCTGTCCTTGTTCATCACCAGATAAAAGGGATAGGGAAAGGCGATTTGCCAGACTGAAGTTGTATATTGTACAACTTCAGCAAACTTGAACGCAAAGAGTGTTTCAAAGTTTGAAGACTCCCCATCAATTACACCTTTAGAGATGGCATCATAAACTTCTATCATCGGTGTCGGAGCCGGGGTTGCACCCAGTGCGGCAATAACCTCGCCAGCAAGCCCGGGTGCTCTTATGGTTAGCCCCTTGAGGTCTTCCAGCGTGCGCACTGGCTTGGTAGCAGTGCTTATGCCACTAGGGGTGGAAGTATTCATCCAGAGCACTTTCACCTCATCCCATTCCGCGGGCTTAAACTCTTCATAGAAATCATTGAGAACATGACTACTTACCCAGGCACTGGGATAGGCGAGGGGCAAACCAGCAGCTTCGGTAACCGGCATGCGGCCTGAGGTGTAATAAACATGGGAGTAGCCTATATCAGCAATCCCGGCAACTACCCCGTCAAAAATCGCCTCAGCTGTAAGCAATGTGCCGCCAGCATAGTAATCAACCTTCGCCCGACCGTTGGTGCGCTTTTCCAGTTCGAGACAAAATTCTTCTAGCACTGTGGATTGTCTAGCCGGGGGAGGAAAGTAATTAGCTACTTTTAGCTCTATTGTCCCTGTCGGTGGCGCTTCCTCCTCTTCAGGTGCTGGGCAGGCAGTAAACAAAGGAAATGCCAACAGGGTAAATGCTAAGAAGATAAGCAACATTTTCCTTTTCACTTGAATTCCTCCTTAGTTAATAAGGCTTTGCTCTGTGAAATATTAAGTCCTATCTCATATACCACCTCCTTTACTGGTTTTTAGCCTCTAGATTCACACTTCCCTGTCTAAACGCAGAAGGGCTCAAAAGCACGCCAACGCTTGGGTCTTCTGAGCCCCTTCGACAGACACCATATCCTTGCTTTCCCTTATCACTAATCCCCCACCACCTTTTAATCAGTATCCAGCTTATTAAATAAGAGTATGAAGGCACTACATAATATCAATATCCAGGTTAATATTAGCTGAATTCTCAGTGGTCTTACTTTAGCACTGCTTCTCAGCTATTGTCAATGCTTTTGCCGCTCTAGGTTGCGTTCAAAAGTTGGTTACTCTCAGCCCCTAGAAATAACGTTACTGCACTGCTCCTTCCTTATCAAGTGGTTGTGGTTGTCCTATCTTTAGCTTATCATCCAAGCACTGTTTTGTGGGGACAAAGTTGAGCGTAATGGCAAACGGGAGACAGGAACAACCACAAGGGGAATATCGTTTTCGCACTACCTCATCAGAAGATGAAATAGGCGTAGTATCCTCACATTTAGTATGTTTTTCTGCCCTTCTTATAGTACCAGTAGTACCAAGCCAGCCAGCCTAGTAATATGAGAACAGCAGTAAGTCCTCCAGTCAGCCACCAATTAAACCATGAGAGGCTTTGGAATTCTCCGCTCAAATTGCCTATTTCTACTACATAGCTCCCTGGCTCGTTCTCGGTAACGGTGAAAACTATCTTCTGCCATTGCCCAGCGCCGAGAGTTATCTCTTTGCCAGCTTGTGTCACTCCGTTTATCTTAAGAAGCGCACCATAGTTGCCCTCTTGACCACCGTAGTTGGTCACATCAACAGTAATAGTGACTTCTTCCCCGGTCTTGACGACAAAAGTCAGTAGTTCCCAAACCTTTGAAAATGATGGCATAATAGACAAATTGCTCAGTTCAAAGGCAGCGGGGGGTGGAGGGACCGGTGGTGGTGGTAGCAGCAGAGGTGGTGGAGGAACGCTGGCTAGGACGGCAAATATAGTGAAGTGGTCTACTGAGGCAGTTAACCTACCCAGCTCAGCCACTACACCATCCTCAGCCTCAAGTTCAACCCAGCCTGATTCTACAGTATAGTAAGCTAGAACGATGGATATAGCATTCTCGGGCAACTCATTTATGTTATAACCGAGGGTAAGCCTTATTGGTTTGCTAAAAGTAATATTTGACGGTTCAAAGTCATAAACCTTGCCCACAATCACAGTGTTCTCCGGAAGACGGGGGGGTTCGGCTTCTGTAATCTCAATCAGCTTAATAACTTCGCCGTCTTTGCCCAGAGTTCTGGTGTCCTCTTCCATCTCAAGCACATGGATGCCATCGAGGCTTGGCGCCTCGAGGGAGTTGAGGAGTCTGCCAGTACTTGAAATCGGCTCCTTAGTAATTTCACCCAAAAAGTCTACAGTAAAATATTCACGTAGTCTTGCACCACCGCCACCGCCGCCACCGCCAACGGAGGGTTGTTGAGCCGGGGTGACGGTGAAGGTGGCATCGTCGCTATCAGATAGTGCCCCTGGGTCGGTGGCGGTGAAGGTGATCGTCTCAGCGCCATTCCAGTTCTCGTCGGGTATGGTGATGGTGGCCACCCTATCCACGATGGTCACGGTCAGTTCAATGTTGCCGCTGTAAGTCCAGGTCATATCGGCATCGGCGTTGTCAACATCGGAAACATAGTCATCGAGATTGATGGTGGCAAAAGTATCACCCTCGGCGATGGTCTGGTCAGGAATATCATTCACCACCGGGGCGACATTAACCTCGTTGACGGTGATGGTGATGGTCTCGCTATCTGTGAGCGAACCATCGGAAACTACAACATCGAAGGTGTAGGCATTTGGTCCCTGCGCCTCTGTCGGCGTCCAGGAGAAGTCGCCAGCTGATGTTATCGACGCACCTGCTGGCGCTCCTGATAGGCTGAACGACAGTGTCTGGGCCGGGATATCGGGGTCGGTAGCTGTAGCTGTGAAGGTAAGCAGGGTCTGCTCATTCACAGTTTTGTCGCCGATGGATGCAAGTACCGGAGGACTGTTGGGTGGTGTAGTGTCAAGAATGATGCTGTCGGTATAGTTTTGAGACCAGTTGCCGGCGACATCCCGGTATTGCACGGCCACCGTCTTGGTGCCATCTCCCGAGGGCAAAGTCCAGGGAATATCCGCACTAAAGCTGGTGGTGCTGCTTACGGCAACTGTAGAAGCGCCTGAGGCGTCTGTGCCATCAGCCACGCGATACCCGGTAACCCCCACCGCATCTGTGGCCGCTAGATTTAAGGTAACACTGACAGTATTGGTGTATGCTGCGTCTCCATTAATCGTTATCAAACCAACGGGTGGCGTGGTGTCAACAGTAAACTGCCAGACCCCTGACCAGGGGCCGACATTACCAGCGCCATCCTTGGCTCGAGCACGCCAGTTATAGGTGTCATCACCCAAGGCCGGCGTGGTGGCATCACTGGCGCTGATCCAGCCGGAATCGTACTCGGGGCTACTGAAGTCGTTGTTATTGTCCACCTGAACCTGATACTGCACCGGGGTTGATGGGTCACTAACATCGCTCCAGTCAAGATCAACGGTATTATCGTTGGTCAAGGAATCACCGGCTGGCGACAACAAGGTAGGTGCTGGTGGTGGTGTAATGTCATAGGTCACAGTGTTATCAGTGCTGGTGGAGGCAGTGTTGGCATTGTCGGCAGCATCATGGGCTACACCCGCAGCAACGCTAGCAATGACCGTTCCATCTGAGGTCATGCCGCTAACAGCTACATTGTAGGTGGTGCCACTGCCAGTCACTGTGGCTGTAGTTGCCCCGGCAGTACCACTTAGTGTTACATCCCCGGTGGTGAAGTCGGCAACCGCCTCACTGAAGACCACGGTGAAATTGATCGGTGAGGTGTTGGTCGGATCAGCTTGGCCTACAGCCTGGTCTATGGTCACCGTCGGTGGCGTGGTGTCAATAACGGTAAGAGTCACCTGACTGCTAATCGCGTAGTCGTTATCAACGGTTCTCTCGGCTTTGACGTTGAAAGTATAAGTACCTGGAGACAAGCTACCGGTTGTGATGGTTAGGGTTGAGGTTAGACTAATATACGGTTGGTGGTCCGGAAACAATATAAGCTGCGGGGTGAAGGTGATCGAGGTACCGGGGATGCTAGGAGCTGCGTTAATGATGCTGAGCGTAGCGTCAAAGCTATCTGCACCCGGTCCCCGCGTTACTGTCACCGTGTAGGTCGCTGGAGTACCTTGGTTCACGGATCGAGAAGCCGGGGCAACCGAAACAGAGACCACTTTAGGTAAATCGGTAAACGTTGTCGTTGCTGTGTTGGTTCCATCCGTCGCCGTTACGGTATATGTTCCAGCTATCCCGTTCAACTGGTATGTGCAATTGAAATTACCAGCATCGTCAGTCACTGGTGCGGGAGAAATGGTATCCTTCGTACCATCTGGTCTTTCCACAGTAACGGTCACTGGTGTGTTCGCTAAGAAGCTGCTACCTGAGATAGTTACAACTTCTCCCGGAGCGTAATCCAGCTTGTCTGTCCAGAGCGATGGTCCTGATCCCGCTGTCACCGGTTGCCCTGCAGGCAACATCATCATTGCCAGCACAATGATAGTGAGTAGAGAAAATACTATCCGCTTCAAGTCTACGCTCCTACCCAGATTCTAGTACTAGGTAAATAGTAACCCTCCAAATGACAGATGTCAACAGTACTTATCCTATCTTTTCCCTATTCTACCCACACCGGGCGTTGGTCAGTAGGCAAAAACCCCGAGAAGTGCCATGACATCAGTCACATTACTAATTAATCATCAATTCTGCAACTATTGACCTATTTCTTTGAGGCGAAGGCTGTGTAACTATAATAGTTAATGAAAGCAGTAAAGCTTATAGTGCCCCTGTTTATCACTGCCAGCCTCCTGGCAATTCTACTAGGAGTTGCTGAAGGTAATCTAGCGAATAATAACGGCAATGGCTTAGTCTGCTCCTCTATACCTACACAAATAAAGCCCCTAGCTCCCGTTAGTGCGGATATGAAGCAAGTAGAAAACAGTTTAGTAGCAGACGGTAGCCTTTCACAACCCACCCCGCTTATTCAACCTGAGCTACCGGTTCCAAATGACCCATGTGTTGAAAAGCAGTGGGCTCTGGATCAGATTGAAGCACTAAAGTCATGGCAGATTACCAGGGGAAACCCTGAAATCTTGGTAGCAGTCCTTGATACTGGTATCGACCAGAGCCACGAAGACCTTAAGGGTAAGGTGATAGCTGAGGTCAACTTCACAGATAGCCCCACTTCGCGTGACATCTATGGGCACGGTACTCACATTGCCGGGATTATTAGCGCCAATAGTAACAACAGCATAGGAATTGCCGGGGTGGCGCCGGAATGTCGGCTAATGAACATCAAGATAGCTAATGACAGGGGTAGGTGCCAGCCGTCAGCAGTAGCCAGGGGCATTGTTTGGGCGTCGGATAATGGGGCTAGCGTTATCAATATAAGCGTTGGGTTTAGAGAACCGTCACCGGAGTTGGCTAACGCCATAGATTACGCCTGGAACCGAGGAGCAGTGATCATAGCTGCTGCTGGTAATCAGGGCACTGAATGCCCAATCTACCCTGCCTATTATGAAAATTGCATTGCTGTCACCGCTATCAAGCAAGATGATACCTTAGTTCCGTTATCAAACCATGATGACTGGGTAGATGTGGCTGGTCCTGGGTTAAATATCTACTCTACTTTGCCTGATAATGGCTATGATTATAAAACAGGCACTTCGTTTGCCACTGCCTATGTCAGCGGACTTGCAGCGCTGTTCTTTAGCTTAGTAACTGATACTAATGGTAATGGCGAGGTTAATGATGAGATTCGGGCAGCCATTGAGGCTGGCTGCCAGGAAATGGGCATACATGCCGTGGGTCAAGGCGAATAAATGCCGCTAACTCTCTAGCCAAGATAACCCCTTCTCGCTGAGTTTATACCACAACATTTGGAAACAAAATAAGAAGCCCCGAAGAGCCCTCTTTTATTTATGAGATGGCACGAAACAAGCAATAGCTGCCAAGTTTACCCTTCTCACAACCCGAAGCGGTTCACTTAATAAATCTCTCGATATCCTCTATCACCCACTCCAAACCTATTTGCCTTAGCTTCTTTGTTGAGGGTATGCCCTGGCGGGTATAGCCAAAGGCATCATAATACTCGTCGAGAAGCGTATCCAACTTTCTTATTACTTGACCCGTAGCTGGACCAGCATTCTTTAATGGTTCGGTTAGCATCCTGGCGGGAAGAGTGTCATCCTTACGACTGAACCCCTCACGCACATTAAACGAACGCTCAAGGCAAACAATTCTTTCCCCTATCTGGTCCAAATAGGCTGGGTCACCAAACTCGTTGAATCCAGTAGCTGCCACGAGTAACTCACTACGTGCCTGGGGAGTAAACCCGGTAGCAGCACCAAAGCTACATTGAATGACCGAGTCTTGCACTGCTTGTGCTTTTTGGGCACGAGCAATGTCTTCCCCTTTACCTTCGTCAGCGAATCTATCCTTCTCGCCAGCTAATTCTTCCCTAGGTCGACCATACATGTGGTTAGCACCCATGTTTGAGGTGGCAAAGATTAGTCCATAGCCCTTAATAGCGCGGGGTTCATAGGCTGGAATCTCAAGGCCCTTTACATGTATGGCGTAAGCTTCAGCACCCTTGCCAATATGCTCGGCGGCTCGTTTAGTCCCCTCGCCGAGTAGCTCGCCAATCCCTTCCCGCCTCCCAATTTTCTCCACCAGCCTCACTATTTCCCCATGGTTACCCCAGGTAAGGTCAAGTCCATCAGTATCTTTATTGGTAATGATTCCTCTTTCAAATAGCTCACAGGCGAAGCCAATAGCATTGCCTGTGCTGATGGTATCCATGCCGAGCCTGTCGCAGAGAGAGTCTGCTGCCACCAGAGATGCCAAATCAGTGTTACCTAAATTGCCCCCCAGAGCCCAGATGGTCTCATAATCAGGACCTTCACTAAAGGCACCGGCATATGAGCCTTCGGTTACCCTACGTTCTTGACCACACTTTGTCATGCAGCCATAGCAACCGCTATTCTTGACCTTTATCTTGGCGAATTCTTCCTCGCCTAACCTCTCGATACCTTCAAGGTGTCCCTCTTGGAAGTTATGGATAGGAAATAGCCCCATCTTCTCAAAGCCTAATGTCAAGTATGATGTCCCAAAGTTGGTCATCCGAATTCGTCCGGGACTGGTCTTTAGACCTCCGATCTGCTCCCTGGCCAGTCTTTTGAATCGTTGTGGGTCATGCACGCTGAGCGGCCCGGCTGAGTTCACAGCGATAGCCTTCAACTTCTTGGCTCCCATTACGGCACCGATGCCAGTACGCCCGGCACAACGGCGGTCGCTAATAATAATAGCATAGCGGACAAGCTTCTCTCCGGCTGGCCCGATACAGGCGACTTTTGTTGCCACACCATGCCGCTGCCGCAGTTTCGTTTGAGTTTTTTCAGTATCCAGCCCCCAGATTTCATCCGCATCCAGAATATGAACTCCATCCCGGTCAATATGCACATATGTTGGTTTCTCAGCTTCGCCTTCCACAATGATTCCGTCGAACCCAGCAAACTTGAGGAAGGGACCAAAGTTACCACCCATGACCGATTTGGCTATGCATCCAGTAAGAGGGCTCTTGGTTACCACCACCATTCTGGAAACAGACATGGCGGTAGTAGCACCAA
This sequence comes from Dehalococcoidia bacterium, assembly GCA_030615865.1. The sequence continues at coordinate 358 of JAUWYK010000019.1, read as the reverse complement.
GGGGCCCCATCATGAACAACAGCTTGTTATCCGGTCCCAGGGGCTCTACCCCGGCATTAAGTTCACGGTAAAGGTATCTAGCAGCAAGACCTCGCCCACCAATGAAATTCTTCATCAATTGCTCAGGTATATCCTCGATGTGGCTCCGGCGGTTGCTTAGATTAATACGCAAAAGTTTGCCAGTATAACTACGCATTTTCCCCTCCAAAGTTAATATTAGCCTGGTGGGTACTAACCACCGATAATAAAGTTTAGGATGACAATCTCGTCGTTGTCCTGCACAGGGGTATCTAGCTCTACGGGGTAAATACCCTCGGAATTTAGATAAATACCAAAGATACGCAGTAGCCGCCCCTGC
>JAUWYK010000010.1 GCA_030615865.1 Dehalococcoidia bacterium | reverse complement strand
CCGATTGGTTGAGCCTGACAAAGTTCTTCAGGGCTTTCATATTGGATTTCCCGGTGTAATCACGATGGAGACTATCGGTAACAGCCTTTATACTGAACACCACCTCATCTATGTGCTCTAGGTTGATGAGTTTGAAGCCGTTGGTCAGGAGGATGTTATAGGTATAGAATTCCTTATGAAGGGTCTCAGCTAGTTGAGGCAACCTGGGGTCAATGGCAGGCTCAGCCCCCATGAAGATAACTGTTCTTACCTCCAGCCTCTCCAAAATTTCCATAACTTCTTCCAAACCCAAAAACCTTTGTGGCGTTTCAATGGTTTTCCTCTCTTTGTTGAAGATAGCATCTCTGGTCTCTTCCAGATGACAATCGTATATCTCTTTTAGAAGCAGGCAGGCTCGGCAGTTCAGGTTACAGCTCCAAAAGTGGAGGTGGACAGTTTTAACCGTTGGGGCATAGGTTATATGGTAAATATTCATCAGTCCTTTTTAAATAAATCCGGGTGTATGAATTCAGCGAACTTCTCCAGCGCGTCGACTATCCTGGGTCCAGGGCGACCAGCCAGGTCAACGTCTATACTATATACCCTGTTGTTAATACGGGCGTCCACATTCCTCAATCTCGGCTCTGTTTTGATAAACTGAAAGGGCAAGTCCTCGCCTGACCCCATGCCGACACCGGCGATTATCACCTGAGGATTGGCTTTAATGACTGCCTCTAAACTGATTGCCGCATAACCGGTGAGGTCTCGGGCGGTGTTTGTTCCGCCTGCCATTCGAATTAGCTCGTTATGGCGGGTGCCCGAGCCAGGTGTCATCAAGGGGTCATGCCAGGTAATGTAAAAAGCTCTTGGTCTTTGCGCCTGTGGTAGACTATCCGTCTTGTCAGTTACCGCCTTAATCCTGTTCCTCATCTCGGTTACTAACTGGGAAGCCTCCTCCCCTTTCCCGGTGACCTCTCCAATCAGGGTGATAGATTCCAATACCTCGTCAAGGGTTTTGGGGTCTAAAGCGAGAATAGTCAGTTCCTTTCCCTCAAGCACTGGAATGATTTTCTTCTCCTGGATTTGGGCAGCTAGTATCAGGTCTGGAGAGAGGGCGACCACTTTCTCTATATTCGTTGTAGTAAAGCCACCTATCTTAGGCTTTGCTTGAGCCTCCGCTGGGTAATTGCAATAGTCGGTGACTGCCACCACCTTGTCAGCCAAGCCCAAAGCGAACAGAATCTCGGTATTGCTTGGGGCGAGAGAAACAATCCTTTCCGGGATTTTCTCCAGTTTGACCACTCTGCCCAGTTGGTCGGTCACTTCAATCGGATATGATATTTCCTCTTCCTTTTGAGCAGGCGAGCCACAAGCCACAAGAAGGCTTAATAGAACAATACTAATACCCAATCGCACCAATTTCATGAAATATAACCTCCAGCTAATTTTGTTAGACAAAAATTAAATCCCCCTCTGCTTGAAACAGCGAGGGGGATTCCTCACCACACTGTGGTCATTATCCCACCCCCTTTCTCCGCGGAGGTTTAAGGACACCTGGAGGTCCGGCGTTCTGGCTTCTGGTAATTATTACCAGTCACAGTAGGCGGTACTGCGTCGGATTTTCACCGACTTGCTCTCCGGTTACGCCTGAATCGCTTCAGGCACCTCCGGGCTAACTATTCTTTTCCCACAGGATACTGTAATTAGACTAAAAAAGCAAGTATACCCAAGTGTCTGCACTAGCGTTTAAAAGCCTACTTTTTTCAGGTGTTTCTCTACCCTTGCTAGTAACTCGTCAGGGGTAACCGGCTTATCAATATAATCTTCGGTCTCAAGGCTAAACCCTCGGCTAACCGGAATCGAGGTTTCCCCACCCACTGCGGCGAAAGCGGTTAGCATCAGGACCGGGATTTTGCTAAGTTGGGGGTCTTTTTTGAGTTGCTCAGCAACGGTAAACCCATCTTTGACTGGCATTATTACATCCAAGAGGATCAAATCAGGCTTTTCCTCCCTCGCCTTGCGCAACCCCTCCTCCCCTTCATAGGCCACGACTACCTCATAGGGCTTACTCTCCAAGAAGATCTTTGTTGACTCGACAAAATCAACATCGTCATCAATAAGAAGGATTTTGGCTTTCTTTTCCATCCTTAATCTCCTTCCTTAGCTAGATTCAGACCTTTCTCTTCTTTTTGAGAAGCTTCCCCACCCTTTCCAGCAAGATATCGGGAGCCATGGGCTTCTCTACATAATCATCCACATCAAGCTCAAGGCCGGTTTCCAGCTCGTAGCGACGGCGGCTGGCTTCCTCTCTCACCGAGGTTAGAATTAAGATAGGTATACCCCTATACTTCGACCACCTCGGGTCTTGCAGCTCTTTGCATACCGCCCATCCATCCATCTTGGGCATTAATAGGTCAAGAATCATCAGGTCCGGCTTTTCCGCCTTGAGGTTAGCTAAACCCTCTACCCCATCACGGGCAGTAACCACTTCGTAACCCTGAGATTCAAGAATCATGGTTACTGCATCTAAAATATCAGGGTCATCATCAACTACCAATATCTTCTCCGGCATATTTCCCTCCTCTGTAATTATAACGCAGGTCTGGGCAGTAATCCAGCCCGTTCTACGATCTCAGGGACAATGTCCTCCCAGCCTACTGCCATAATATGGATGCCATGAACTCCAGGTATTTCCTTGAGTTGCTCGATAATCTCAAGAATTATTGTCGCTCCCTCCTGCTTAGCATCCTTAGCTTCCTCCATCCTGGTCACTATTTCATCAGGGACACTTACCCCAGAAACATAGTCTTTCATATAACGAGCCATTCCTACTGACCTGATGGGTATCACCCCTGCCAGAATATGTACCCGCTCATCCAAACCTCGAGCGGTAACCATCTCCATCCATTTAGCGAACTTGGCTACATCATATACTGCCTGGGTTTGAATAAAGTCAGCTCCGGCCTTAACCTTCTTAGCCAGCCTTACCACCCGGAATTCAAAGGGGTCAGCGTAGGGATTCTCGGCTGCGCCAATGAATAATGGTACTTCCCCCGAGATATCCTCGCCGCAGACGAATTTCTTCTCATCCCGCATATTTTTCAGAGCTTGAATCAACTGAATGGAGTCAATATCAAAGACGTTCTTAGCGGTGGGGTGGTTACCAAACTTCTGATGGTCTCCGGAAAGGCAAAGGATGTTGCCAATGCCAAGGGCTACAGCACCTAATACATCGCTTTGAATAGCAATCCTGTTTCTGTCTCGGCAGACCATTTGCATCACCGGGTCAGCGCCCAGTTGCTTCAAAAGCACACAGCCAGCGAGGCTGGACATGCGGACAATGGCAGTCTGATTATCGGTCACATTAATAGCATCACAGCAGGGACGAAGTAGCTCACCCTTCCTCTGTATCACCGCAGCACTAGCCCCCTTAGGTGGACCTGCCTCAGCAGTAACGGCAAATCTTCCGCTTTCTAGAACCTTCTCCAGATTTGTTCCTGCTTTCATCACCGTTGCCTCCGTTCCGTTTTACTTTTCTTGGGTAGGGTAAAGGTAAATTTGCTCCCGGTGTCGCTTTCAGAACAAGGGCTCTCAGCCCATATCCTGCCCCCATGGGCTTCCACAATTCTCTTGACTATGGCTAGCCCCAAACCTGTGCCCTTGATTTCCACATTGCTTGCCCGGAAGAAGTCATCGAACACGTGGGGCAGCTCATCAGGGGGGATGCCAATCCCGGTATCCATCACCTCAACCTGTATGTCCTTATTGCTTTCGCTTACCCTGATAGTTACCACGCCTTCAGGGGTATAGTTAATAGCATTGCTCACCAGATTGGTTATTACCTGCTGGAGACGAGGACTTGAGCCACGAATTTTGGGCAGCGCCTGGGGCAGTTCGGCTTTTAGCTTTATTCCTTTCTCTTTCGCCTGATTTTGCAGGTCGTGGAGAGAACTGCTGACTACCTGGCGTAAGGAAATCTCTTTCATCTCCGGGACGATTTGACCGGTTTCGATGCGGGGAATATCTAAAAGGTCGCTGATTAAATTCAAGAGCTCGTTAATCCTCCGAGTGCTCCTTTCCAGCATGTTTCTTTGCTTGTCAGTGATTTCCCCGGAATACCCACCTAACATAATCCATAAGAAACCTTGAATAGCAGTAAGGGGGGCTTTGAGGTCGTGAGCGGCTATACCCAGGAAGCGGAGAAAGCGACTTTTTTCCTCTTCCAGCTTGGCTATCTCAGTGGATGCCTGCTCTAGTTGCTCTGTCTTCTCTTGCAGAAGCTGCTCCCTTAATTCCACCACTTGCCGCTGCCGCTTCCTTAGCTCCCCAGAAATAGCCGTAGCCAAAAAGGCGGAGACATAGAGAACGGTTGCCAAGACCAAAAGAACAGCCAGAACATAGCTTCCTTGCATATAAAGCCCGGATGCGGCGAATCCCTCAAGATTAGTATGAGGTATTCCCCAGCCATATTTTCCCCAGGCGTATTCCAAGCCCACTACCAGCGAAACCGCCGAAATCGCCAAGGTAGCTAGCCAATATACTGCCGTGTAGTGAAGGATAGTACTGGCGGCGACGATGTGAAGGGCAGCGTAGAAAATAAAGGGATTTTCTACTCCTCCGGTGAAGTGGAGAAGCACAGCCAGCGTCACTAGGTCAAGCAAGATGTGGATGTTGCCGTAGGTCCTGGCCCTGTGGATTACAGAGACACCTCTCTTTGCTTCCAGGCTCCGAACCTCTCGCAGCAGCACCAGGTTATACAAAATCATAATAGCGCTGATGACATACACCGGGAGGATAGGGAAGCCGATGTGGAATACCCTTGACGCTATTGTGGTGGCTATGATGACCCCGAGAATGACGAGCCATCTCATGGTGACGAATACCCTGAGCCGCATCATTAATGCTGCTTCCTCAGGACTGCGCTCAAGTTCGCTTTTTTCAGCGGGAAACCTGTTTTTCGAGCTCATCACGGTGCCTTTAATCCCCCATAGTAATCTGCCGAAGTCCTCCTGCCTGGCTGGAACTCCAGTCTCGCGGGGGTTCGATTTCCTCCAGTTTGTCTAGCTGACCCAGGGCAGCTAGGCGGTCATAAATTATTTGCCAGGCACAAGGGATATCTGGTGATATTTCACACTTGCCATCTACTGACCCACCACAGGGTCCGTTGAGCAGGCTCTTAGCGCATCTGACCAAGGGGCATATGCCTGCTGTCTGCGCCAGAAGGCAGCTTCCGCACTGCATGCAAATCTCGGTAAAATAGCCCGGTGTCTCTTCCTTGCCTATGAATAAGGTGTTTAATGCTGGATAAACAGGCTTACTAGTATAGAGGGTAACCGTTTGAACCCCGAAGGCACAAGCCATTACTAGGATGCCATCAGCTGCCTCGATATCCTTGGCATTCTCGCTTAGGGCATCCCTGGTGAGTTCATCGCAGGCGGTAGGGATTACCATCCACCCGGTAACCTCCTTCCCCGCTGCCTCAAGCTTGTCTTTCATCTCTAGAACCTCGGATTTGCCTCCGGTATGGCAGGTGGTGGCACAGGTGCCACATCCTATGATGTATACCCGGCCACATTTATCAAGGTATTGTGTGACCTCCTCAAATGGTTTTTGTGCCGTAATTGTTATCATGCTCTAAATCCCCTTTCATTACTGCACTAACTGGGATCGGCTCTTCTGGAGTTGGAACATGCTCGCCTGAAACTTTCACCACCGCGTTGAAGCGAGTAGGACACACACTGAGGCATGCGCCACACTTAATACACTTGCTCTGGTCAATAATATGTACCATCCGTTTACCACCCTTGATCGCTTCGCTAGGGCAAGCCCTGAGGCAAATCAGGCAGCCCTGGCACCTGTCAGGCAAGATGTAATAAGAGCAAAGCGCGTCGCACACCGCAGCAGGACATCGCCTCTCTTTAATATGAGCTTCATATTCATCTCGAAAGTATCTTATCGTGGTCAGCACTGGATTGGGGCAGGTGCGCCCCAGTCCGCAGAGTGAGGTATCTCTAACTTGCTCACCTAAACTTTCAAGCAATTCTATATCTTTCTCTGAACCCTCACCTTGAGTAATTCGAGTCAGAGTGTCTAACATTACTTTGGTACCCAAGCGACAGGGGGTACACTTGCCACAGGATTCAGTTTGAGTAAAGCTTAGGAAATACCGAGCTATATCTACAGCACAGGTATTTTCATCCATAACTATCATCCCACCTGAGCCCATAATGGAGCCAATTGCTTCCAGTGAGCCATAGTCAATCGGTAAATCCAAATGCCTTTCGGGCACACAACCTCCTGATGGGCCACCCATTTGGACTGCCTTAAATTTCCTCCCGTCGGGTATGCCACCACCAATATCAAAGATGACCTTCCTCATAGGAATGCCTATGGGCACCTCCACTAAACCAGTGTTATTGATCTTGCCTGCCAATGAGAATATCTTCGTTCCTTTGCTCATCTCGGTCCCCACCTTGGAATACCAGTCAGCCCCGTTAAGGATAATAGATATAATATTGGCATAAGTCTCCACATTATTGATATTGGTTGGCTTACCCCATAAGCCTGATTGGGCTGGAAACGGTGGGCGAGGGCGAGGCATACCTCGCTTGCCCTCTATGGACATAAGGAGCGCCGTTTCCTCACCACAGACAAAAGCGCCAGCGCCCTCTTTAATCCTAATTTCGAAGCTGAGTTCAGAGCCCAAGATGTTTTTGCCTAAAAACCCTAGCTCCTCTGCCTGGGAAATGGCAATTTTGAGGTGTTCCACAGCAATAGGATACTCTGCCCGGACATAAATATAACCAACCTTTACCCCAATGGCATAGGCAGCGATAAGCATCCCCTCCAACACACTATGAGGGTCTCCTTCCAGCACCGCCCGATCCATAAAGGCTCCGGGATCACCTTCATCACCATTACATACAATGTACTTGGTATCACCGGGGGCATTCCTTACCAGTCTCCACTTCCTGCCGGTGGGGAAACCAGCCCCACCACGCCCACGCAATCCAGATTTCTCGATGGCTTCAATCACCTGCTCCGGTGTCATGGTGGTAAGCACCTTGCTCAAAGCGGCGTAGCCATCATGGGCAATATACTGGGATATGTCCTCGGGATTGATTTTACCGCATTTACCAAGCACATTTTTTGTCTGTCCTTTATAGAATGGGACATCATGGGCAAAGGGGAATCTCTCCCCAGTTGCCGGGTCAACATAAATCAAACGGTCAACAATGTCACCGTTTACGAGGGTTTTGTCTACGATGTCAGCTACATCGTCGGCAGTCACCTGTTGATAAAAGATATCTTGAGGGTCAATGACAATAACCGGCGCCCTGGCACAAAAGCCATGGCACCCAGTCTCCCTGACCTCTACCTTATCCTCGAGCTCCCTTCTCTTGATTTCCTCATTGAACGCATCCCTGATTTCTTCAGCACCATAGGCTCTACATCCAGTCATACATATACGGACACAGGTCTTATTGGGGTCTGTCTTTTCGATAATTGACTGGCGAAGAGAGTTTAGTTCATCCGCTGTGCTGATTTTTCCCATTAAATTTTCACCATTAATTATATTGTTTGAGAACAGGCTCCACCTTGCCGGGTGTGAGCTTGCCATAATAATTGCGATTTACCATCATTACCGGGGCAAGGAAACATGTTCCCAGACAAGCCACTGTCTCCAGGGAAAATTTAAAGTCGCTCGTTGTTTCGCCCTCTTTAATCTCCAAAATCCGCTCTACAGCCCTTAGGTTAGCGTTGGTTCCTCGCACATGACAAGCCGTTCCTCGACAGACTCGAATTGTGTTTCGACCCCGTGGAGTTAAATAGAACTGGGCATAGAAGGTGAGAACCCCATATACTTGACCCAGGGATACCTCCAAAGTATCGGCGATACCCTTTATGGCTTCTTGAGGAACCCAGCCTAAATTGGCTTGAACCTCCTGCAGTACAGAGATTAAGACGCCCTCCTGCCCCTTATATTTAGAGAGTATTTTGTCCAATTTGCTTATGTCGGGCTTCTGGCTTTCTATACTCCCTTTCAAACTAACCCGCCCCCATTTATAGCAGATTTTTTCATCTTCCTCTCTCCACAGTAACCAGGTAATCAACCACTTATAATCAAAGGCTTTCCCCTTTTCTCTTCTCCCCACTTCTTTGGCTTGCTCAACGCCCCTGTTGGGCAGAAGGAGATACAGACATCGCAATCTCGGCAAACATCCTTATCTATTGGTTGGTCGAGATCGACTACAACCTTACAATCTAAACCTCTATAGGCTAGGCTGAATACATTCTCCCCTTTTATTTCACTACAAGCCCTTATACATCTCTGACACAAGATGCACTTGGATAGGTCACGGACAATATATGGACTTACATCCTCTATAGGATAATAGTACTTCCTCACCTGAAATCTGGGGAGCCCTACTTCTAGGTCGGCGGCGATCTTGCGTAGCTCACATATATTAGCTTTGTCACACATAAAGCAGGAGCCACAGTGACTAGCCAGTAAGAGTTCTACTATTGTTTTGCGAGCTTCCAGAACCTTTGGGGAATGGGTATAGATAACCATTCCTTGGGTGATTGGAGTATGGCAAGAGCCAGCCAGGGTTGTTGAGCCTTCCACCTCGACGACACAAATGCGGCAAGCTCCGATAGGGGTTAACTCAGGGCTATGGCACAGGGTAGGAATATCTATGCCATTTTCCTGGGCGACTTCAAGGATGGTCATCCCATCACGACCGCTCACTTGGGTGCCATTTATGGTTACCCTGATGTTGGTCATCTGTGCTAAATATTACGTTATCTTGGACTTATCGTCAAGGGATTGCACTGGTGTCTTTTTTTTCAGGGTAGCGTCCAAAGCTTCAACTAATACCTAAAGGTATTTGCCTTTCTGTGGTTTATATTTCCATAGTATTACCATTAAAACGGCAGCAATAGCTGCGGAAATTACCCACAAATAGAAGGCTGCGTCCCAACTATAATTGTCTATCAGCCAACCGGAGAACACCCCGGTAAGCCCGGCTCCAATGTAACCAAAGCCATCAATGAAGCCGGCTACCGATGAGGATGCCTTTCTGGTTCCTAGGTCCATAGGCATAATCCCAACTATCAGAACATGGGGGCCGTAGGTCATGAATCCTATCGCCAGCAGGCAAAGCAGGCTTAATAACCAACTCTGTGCTGGCACCTGAGGATACAGCCAGGCAAATACACTCAATAAGAGTAGCATAACTGTTGCCACCGGCGCTCTTCGTGATTGGAAGAATTTGTCAGTCAGCCAGCCAGCACAAAGAGCACCTAATGAGCCGGCAATGGGTAGAGCTATAGCCTTGTAGGCTGCAGTGGATATGGTTGCTTTTTGAACCTCAAACATATAGGTTGGCGCCCAGCTCATAAAGCCATATCTCACAATGTTCAAAAAGAATAAGCCGAAAGCAAGAACCCATATGCTTCTACTGGTGGCGACCAATTTCAAAGTGTAACCAAATCCCAGGTGATGGTCTTCTCCGACCTGAGGTTCTACTTTATTTGTTTCATTTTCTATCGTGGGTAGCCCCACCTCTTCGGGGGCATTTCTGCTTCTAATATACCAGTGAATCCCCGATATAATGAAAATGATCGCCGGCACCCAGAAGGCCCATCTCCAGCCCAGGAGACCGGTAACAAAGCCAGCGAGAGCCCAGGAATAGGCATTGCCTATCTGATAGGATGAACCCAACAGTCCCCCCATCTTACCTCTTATGTATGGCGGGAACCAGTTGGCTATTGTCTTGACGCTCGGTGCCCAGCCCATAGACTGAAAATAGCCATTTAGTGCCCAGATAGCTATCATCACTGTGATACCTGGGGAGAAGCCAAAAGCTATATTCAGTAGCGCTGAGACCAAGATGCCAAGGGTGATGAGCCTTCGAGCACCGAATTTATCTCCGAGCTGTCCATTTATAAACTGCCCGGCAGCGTAGGCTATCAGGAGGGCAGTCATGACGCCGCCCATGGCTGTCTTGGAGTAACCGAACTCGTCCATTATGCCTGGAACGGCGATAGACATATTTACCCGGCAGAGGTAGAAAGTGCTGTATGTAATCCATGTAGTTAAGAAAACCCTCTTTCTCCAGTGCTTGAAGGCTTGCTCCGTATTCACTTTTCTCCAACCAATATGACCATCTTCATATCTATCAAACAGTCTCCCTCGGCTTCTACCATATTGTAAGCCTTTTTAAAGTAATCCCCAGCAGTCACATGGAGTTCAAATATCCTGTCTTGAGTTGATTGGGGCAGGCCACTATTGGCAAGCCAGTTCCTTACACTCATTTCCCTCAGCCAAACGATATTAACCTGAATGTTTTTAAACCTTGCCCTTTCCATTAGAGTAATGAGGTCCTCTTCCATAAAGGTTAGCCGCTTCTCCTTAAGCTTGAAGATTTGGATATAATCCTGTTTAACCTCTGGCGATGGGGGGATACCCTCGGAGAAAACCATCAACCCCCCTTTCTTTAAGACATGGTAGCAGTAATTCATTGCTGGTTGAGTGCCCCTTGGAATGTGATGGAAAACTTGCCTGGCGGTTACCTTATCAAATACCTCATCCTTAAATATAGGATTCAGGATGTTCCTTTTGATAAAATACAGGTTCCCATTCCAGTTGCTGTGTTCTAACATATCCTGCGACTTGTCCAGCCCGATGACCTGTTTTACCAGCGGGGAGATAGTATGGGCAATGATGCCGGTTCCAGTGCCAACATCCAATACAATGTCCGTCTTCTTGAATTCTCCAGCCCTTACGAACGCATCCAAGTACAACGAATGATTAGCCCACTCCAGTTGGTTATAACGCTCTGCTCTCTTTCTCCAGAAGTCAGAGTTATAATCTATCTTGCTTGCCGTCATTTAGTCCAGCTTTCCTGTGCCCTCTCCAAATCCTCCGGCGTGTCAATCTCAATCCAGCCCCTGGTAATACCAACACCCTGAATAGTGTAGCCTCTATCAATCAGTTCCTGCATCATATCCGTCAAATATGCGTTTTCGAACAAGGCTGCCTGCTGGAATGCCTTACCGCGGTATTTGATTGCCACCCTTTGGTAATTTGACTTCAGTATCTCTGCCCCTGATTTGGAGAACTTTGCCAGACCTATGAACTCACCATAAGATTTATCTGGAACGCATATTCTTTTGCCAATTTTTATTATCCTATTACCTTTACCTTTAACCAGTTCCGCCTCATCAATTGGATGTAGCAGCCTGCCTTTATAGCGGGGCATCCAATCAGTATCAACGACTAGGGAAATATCAGCTTTGCTTTGTAATAGTCTCTCTACAGTACTCTCTCCGAAAATAATATCCGAATAGGAGAATACAAATTCGTCATCCATTTCGCTCGCTGCATAGAACAGCGACCCCAATATATTATTGTTCTCGTAGTCTGTATTTTCGTAGTATTTTACATTTGGGTAGTTGATCAATCCACCTTGATAGCCTCTAACAATACTAATATCATCTATGCCGCACTGCCTCAGCACATCCAATTGTCGCTGCAGAATGGTCCTCCCACCTACATCCAGCAGGCACTTGGGTAGGTTATTAGTAAAAGGTTTTAGACGATTGCTCTGTCCAGCAGCTATGATGATAGCTTTCAATTCTTTCTTACCCTCCCTTATTTTGAGAATTCACTAATGGGGAAATTCACATATAGTTTACCAAATGGCAAACAATCAATAGATTACTTGGTGAAGAAGCACCTTGTCAACTAGGCATATATTTCCCTAGTCATGGTCATCAATAGCCGTGTATCAACTTTCGGGATGATTATAATTTTAGCATGGTTGTCAATATAAATTGCAAGTGCTACTCGTGTTTTAGTCAAAAATAGGCATAAGCACCCTCTGGCAGTGAAGCGTACAGTTTGACTGCCAATCCTTAATTTTACCCAGATAATGCATGAAGGTCAACCTGCGTAGTATAATATCATTAGGACGAGGTACAGAGGTGATGAGATTAAAAATCTTCATATTTCTATTGCTAGCAGTAGTCAAGACCGGCAGCTCCTGTCAGGTGGCTAAGGAGACTAAGGGTGTTTATATATCAGGAACATCAGCCGGTGATGCTGAGACACTGAACTGGATTCTGGCAGCCGATAGCGCCTCATTAGGTTATGCCGGGCATCTGGTGGCATGCCATTTGTATACTTGATTGACACCCATTCTCGCTGGTTCTATAATGCCAAATGGTGTTTTTTACTCTTTTTTGGAAAGGGGGTTAAAAAAGTGGCTGGACCTTTAGATGGGGTTAGGGTGGTGGAAATAACACAGTTTCAGCAGGGACCGGTGGCTGGGATGAGGCTGGGGGATTTGGGTGCCGATGTGATTAAGGTAGAACCAAAGACCGGAGACCCGGGAAGAGGGATGATGAGGATTGTCGGCGCCGATACTGGTTTGAAAGGTCGAAACTATTACTTTGAAAGTAATAATCGTAATAAGAGAAGCATCGTTCTAGATTTGAAGACAGAAAAGGGGGTTGAGATATTTCTTAAGCTGATTGATATGGCTGATGTTTTTGTGACTAACATGAGCATAGAGGCTCCAAAGAGGATGGGCATTGATTATGAAGCGCTATCAGCTAGAAACCGGCGGCTTATTTATGCTCACGCCTCTGGCTGGGGGCGAAAGGGTCCTGATGCTAATGTGCTCTCCTTTGATTATACTGGGGTAGCCAGGTCTGGAACCATGATGATGTGTGGGGAGCGGGATGGTCCACCGGGCTCTCTTATTCCAGGGATGGGTGATGAGCAAGGTGGGCTTATGTGCGCGTGGGCGGTGACGGCTGCCCTATATGCTAGGGAGAAGACGGGTAAGGGACAACTGGTGGATAGTTCCCTGATGGGTAGCCTGATTGCTATGCAGGGGGTTAACTTTGCCGCTCCTGGGATTTTGGGACAAGAATTCCCCAGATGGGTTAGGTCTCAGGCCGGTAATCCACTCTATAACCACTATAAGTGTGGTGACGGTAAATGGATTGTTATTGCTCACCTTCAGCCGGATAGATACTGGCCTAATGTTTGTAAGGCATTAGGTATTCAAGACCTGGAGCACGACCCGAAGTTCAGTACTATAGAAGCAAGACACGATAATGCAAAGGAGTTGGTATCTATTTTCGATGCCAAGTTTGCCACTAAGACCAGGGATGAATGGATGGGAATTTTTAAGAGAGAGAATGTAATCCATACCCCAATCCAGACCCCTACCGAGGTGTATAATGACCCCCAACCTTTAGCTAATGAATATATTATCTGGGTTGAACACCCAGTTTGGGGCAAGATAAGGATGCTGGGCTTCCCTTGGTCATTTGCTGAAACCCCGGCCTCGGTAAGAAGAGAAGCCCCTGAGCTTGGTCAACACACTGAGGAGATTTTACTGGAGCTAGACTATACCTGGGATGATATTACTAAGTTGAGGGACGAGGAAGTAATCTAAAGCTATGCTCTTTGAGGAGGAGAATTATGCCGGTAGAAGGTACCGCTGGTGAGGGATTAGCCACTGTAGATAAATACTATCAGGATTACGGGGGTCGAGCTAGAGAGCTAAAGCAGCAGGGTAAAAAAATAATTGGCTATCTATGTGCTTATGTCCCTTTGGAAATGATTACCGCGGCTGGTTTTATCCCGTTCCGGATAAAGGGGAGTGTGCATGAGCCAATTACCAAGGCTGATACTCAGATGGAAACTATCGCTTGCCCCCTTGTTCGTAGTTGCTTTGATATGGCGCTTAAGGGCAGCTATGACTTCTTGGATGGTCTGGTTATACCTCATGCCTGTGACAGTATTTGTCGGACTTATGACATATGGAAGTACAATCTGGGGCTTCCGTATTCCCATCTTGTTGATGTTCCCCATTCAACTGATGACTCATCTCTGGAGTTCTTTAAGGCAGTGCTAGGTACATTTCGCCAAAGTCTGGGAAGATTTGCCGGGAAGGATATCTCCAACGAAGAGCTAGCCCAAGCAACTCAAGTCCACAATCAAAACCGGGCTAAGGTGAGGGAGCTATATGAATTGAGGAAAACGGAGCCGCCTCTAATTTCAGGTGCAGAGGTAAATAAGGCATTAGTAGCGGCGATGAGCATTCCAGTAGAGGAGTCTAGTGAGCTGCTGAGCAGCGTTATTGACGAGGTTAAGGCGAGAGCCAGTGTTTCGCCTCATAAATCGACCCGAATAATGGTTGTTGGTGCTCAGGTTGATGATATGGCGTTTATTGACCTGATTGAAAATAGCGGTGCCAGCGTGGTAGCGGATGACCTCTGTCCTGGAGCCAGGGAATACGGGGCGGATGTAGAGCCCAGCCAAAACCCGATAGATGGTATAGCTGAACGCTATTTGAGGAAGATAAATTGTCCCCGGACTTATCGGGAAAAGACAGGCACTTATGAGGAGTACCTGGAGAGGAGGTTTGGGCATATTGGTCACGCTATTGAGGATTTTAAGGTTGATGGCGTGATACTTTATGTTTACAAGTATTGCGACCCCTTTGGATTTGAGGTGCCGGCGATGAAGAGCTACATAGAGTCTAAGGGAACCCGTGTGCTTTACCTTGAGGATGAATATTCAATGTCAACCATTGGTCGGCTGAGGACAAGGATTCAGGCATTTCTGGAAATGATTGGCTGAGATACCATTATATAAAGGAGAGATAAATGGCAGAGGAGAAAAAACCAGAGGAGAGGAAGAAAAGAAGGACAGCTACCGAGGCAGCGGCTAAAATCGGTTCGATGGCGAAGGCTATGATTGGGGATGTGCTGCGAGCCAAGGAGGAGAGGAAACCCATAGCCTATACCTTTATCGTTTGTAGTTATGATGAAATCATTAGAGCTATGGATATAGTGCCGGCGTGGACTGAGAGCTATGCCGGTATATGTGCGGCTAAGCGTGATGCCGCCAGGTTTCTGGAGAGAGCCGAAGCGGAGAATCTTTCCCGTTCGCTTTGTACTTATGCGCTGTGTGGTTTGGGCTTTGATTGCTGGCGTGAGGAGCTGGGTGAAATGCCACCGGAGCCTCCGTGGGGAGGTCAGGCCAGACCTGATATGATGCTGGGCAGTGGTCAGTTTCTTTGCGACCCGAGGAACAAGTGGTATCAGGCAGTACAGCACTATACGCCCGATGTACCTATCTATGTGGTGAATCTTCCCTGGCCACCGTATGACGAGGACACCGATTACAGGGAGGTTCAGGATTACCATATAAAATACATAGTTGACCAGCTCAGGGGTCTGGTGAAGTTTCTGGAGAAGCAAACCGGCAAGAAGATGGACTGGGACAGGCTGAGTGAGCTTGTTGACTTGGGTGATAGGACGTGGGATATCTTTATCAAGGCTTATGAGCTACGTAGAGCCATTCCCACTCCAATGGGTACCGGAGATGCTATGAATACCATGGTACCCCTCACATTTATGTTGGGGACTCAGGAAGCCTATGATTTTTATAAGGATTTATATGACGAGCTAAAGGAAAAGATAGACAAAAAGATAGGCGTAGTTGCTGATGAGAAATACCGGCTGCTTTGGGGTGGGGGGCTGCCAGCCTGGTTTGCCTTGTCCGATTTTAACTACTTTAATAGTAAGGGAGCGGTATTCCCGGTAGAGACTACCTATCGGATGGCAGAGCTGATTGAGGAACTTAATCTACCCAAGGTTAGTGACCCTATAGAGCATCTAGCCTGGAGATGGTTTAAATATTGGACTTTCAGGTATGATAAAACCAAGAAGCGTCCCGGGTCTCACCCAGATGTTGAGCGTCTTATTGAGTATATTGAGGATTATAAGATAGACGGGGTGGTAATGCACGAGGCCTTCTCCTGCCGCACCTGGCATCTTGGGCTAATCTGGCAATTGAACTTACTAAAGAAAATATATCGGGATATACCATCGTTGATATTAGAGAGTGATATTGTGGACATTAGTTCCTATTCTGAGGCTGATACCCACAATAGGATAGACGCTTTTATTGAAACCCTGGAGTCGGTTAAGAGCCAGGGGAGGTGAATTTTTAGACGAGGTGGCGCTTAACTGGCTACTGCAATTGAAGTCTGAAAACAACTAGGGGTTAAATATAATTCAAAGGAGGTTAACATGCTGGAAGCGAAGATGATATCAAAATTAGAGAAAATTGTGGGTAAGGAGGCGGTTTTAACCTCAAAAGAAGACCTCAATGCCTATTCCTATGATGGCACCACTACCTGGGCTCATATGCCTGACGTAGTTGTGCTGCCAACAAGCAGTGAGCAGGTGTCTCAGATTTTGAAGCTGGCTAATGAGAATAGGATTCCAGTTACCCCAAGGGGTGGTGGCACTAATGTAAGCGGTGGCTCCATCCCAATAAAGGGTGGGATTGTATTATGCACTACCAGGATGAACAAAATCTTGGACATAAACAAGACCAATCTAACTGTCACCGTCGAGTCTGGTGTTGTCCTCCAAGACCTAAACATGGCTTTGGCTAAAGAGGGTCTATTCTACCCCCCTGACCCTCAGAGCTTCTTTGGCTGCACCATGGGTGGTAATGTAGCCGAGAACGCTGGTGGTCCGTATTGCGTGAAGTACGGCGTAACCAAGCAGTATGTTCTCGGGCTAGAGGTAGTTTTAGCCAACGGCTATATTATGAAGCTTGGTGGAGTAACGGTTAAAAATAGAACTGGCTATGAGCTGATAATGCTGTTCACTGGCTCTGAGGGAACGCTGGGGGTGATAACCAAGATAACATTAAGATTATTACCAATGCCGCCAGCCAGTAAAACTATGATGGCTATTTTTGATGATATGGCAGTGGGCGGTCAGGCGGTATCCAATATTATGGCCAGCGGGGTAGTGCCAGCGAAGGTTGAGTTCGTTGACAACTTTGTTATCCGGCGGATTGAGGAAAAGACACCTATGGGCCTGCCGGTAGATGCCAATGCTCTGCTTCTGTTGCAGGCTGACGGCTCCCCGGCAGCAGTAGAAGCAGACACTGGGCAGATTGTTGACATCCTGAAGAAGAGTGGGGCTAAAGAGGTTAAGGTAGCCAAGGATGCCAATGAGGCAGCTATGTACTGGAAGATGAGGAGTGGTGGTTTTGCCGCTGTTTTTAGTGCCGCTCATACCGTTATGGCTGAGGATGTAGCCGTGCCCCGAGATAAGCTGGCTGAGTTTATACGAAAGTTAGGCGAGATATCCAAGAAGTCTGGTTTCTTTATCCAGTTTCTGGGTCATGCCGGGGATGGCAACCTTCACCCCTCTATATTCACTGATATTAGAAATAAAGAGGAGTTTGCCAGGGCTCAGGAGACGATGGGGGAGATATTTGACGCGGCGCTGTCTTTAGGTGGTGTCCTTTCCGGAGAACACGGTATTGGTCTAGAGAAGCAGCGCTTTCTCAAGAAGGCTATGGACCCGGTAGCCCTTGACCTGATGAAAAAGATAAAGGGAATATTAGACCCTAATAACATTCTTAATCCGGGTAAGATTTGGGAAGAAGAGGGAGCATAAGATGGCAACCAAAGCCGAGTTTGAAGAGATAAAGAAATTTGAGGGTGACCTGGAGCAGTGTATGAAGTGTGGCTTCTGCACCTTCTTTTGTCCGGTATATCAGGAGGAGTGGATAGAATCGTCTGTTGCCAGGGGCAAGAATATGATGATAAGGGCGTTGCTGGCTGGCGAGTTAGATTATACGAAAGAGTATGCTGAGCGGCTTAATAAGTGTACCTTGTGCATGGCTTGCACCGAAAATTGCCCGGCTAGAGCGCAGATTCCAAACATTATTGTTGCCGCCAGGGCGGATACGGTCAAGGCGAGGGGGTTAAGATTTCCCTATAATTTTATTTACCGCTGGCTACTACCACGTAGAACGCTCTTTGGTAATGTGGTCAGGTTTGCCTCCTGGTTTCAGGGGATTTTCCTGCCCAAGACCGAGGGCACAATCAGACATTTATCCTTCTTTCTATCGGCTCTGGGTAAGGGCAGACATATACCTCAAATTGCCCCCAAGTTTTTACGGCAGATGGTCCCGGTAGTAAATAAACCCCCAACTGGTGTCGAGACAAAGATGAGGGTGGGCTATTTTACTGGCTGTATGACCGACTTTGTTTTGCCAGAGTTAGGTAAACATATAATCGATTTCCTGAATAGGAACGGGGTGGAGGTAATAGTGCCCAGGGAGCAGGGCTGCTGTGGGGCGCCGGTATTTCTCGGGGCTGGTGATTTTGACACCGGGCGGAGGATGGCTGATACCAATGTCAAGGCATTTGCTGATGTTGATTATGTTATTTCGGACTGTGCCACCTGCACCTCAGCGTTGAAGGACTATGTAAAGTTTCTAGCCGATACCCCAGAGCGGGCTGAGACCTATGCTAAATTTGCTGACAGGGTGAAGGATATCTCCGAGTTTTTGGTTGATGTGCTGAAGCTGCCGACATCAGCTTACCAGCCTTCGGCTGAAGCTAAGGGGCTGAAGGTTACCTGGCATGACCCCTGCCATCTCAATCGTCACCTGGGGATAAAAGACCAGCCAAGGCAGATTATAAAATCAATACACGGCATAGAATATGTTGACATGCCAAATGCCGATAGGTGCTGTGGCATGGCGGGAACATTTAGCATCTATTATTATGACCTGTCTAAGAAGATTGCTGATAAGAAGATAGAAGCTATTAAAGCTAGCGGGGCTGATATTGTGGCTAGTAGCTGCCCCGGCTGTGAGATTCAATTAATTGACGGTGTTATCAGGAACAAAATGCCGGTAAAGGTGATGCATATCATAGAGCTTCTGGAATAAGTGGCACAACTAGCCCCCGGTTACATCCTGCCTTTACCTGGCATATATAGTCTTTTCCTGTGTATATTTTAGACCAATACCCCCTCAATCTCAGCCATAATCTGCTCAGTGGTGAAGTGCTTACCGGTAATGGCACCGCTGGGGCAGTCTGCCACACACACCCCGCAGCCCTTACACAGGGCTTCATTGACCCGTGACACCTCCTTTTCCTCATCAAAGGAGATAGCATTATAGGGGCAGAGGAGATTACAAATTCGGCAGCCAGAGCAAAGCTCCTCATCAATAGCAGCGATAGCAGCTTCAATCTCCACCTTGCCCTTGCTAATCATAGCCAGAACCCGAGCCGCAGCGGCTGACGCTTGAACTACAGTATCAGGTATATCCTTGGGACTCTGGCAGCAACCAACTACGAATATGCCATCATTCATGGTAGCCACTGGGTCTAGCTTGGGATGCCTCTCCAGGAAGAAGCCATCGGCACTGCGACTTATAGTGAATAGCCTGGCAACGTCCGCTGCATCTGAGCGAGCCTCCAAGGCAGTGCACAGAATAACCATGTCTACCGGCACCCGTATTATGTTACCTAATAAGGTGTCCTCACACACCACAACCAGCTTCCCCTTCTCTTCCTCAGCTATGGTGCGGTCAGTAACTTGGGCTACCTTCCCCCGGATAAAATTAACTCCTTCCTCTGAGAGACGCTCGTAGAATTCCTCATAGCCCTTACCAAAGCAGCGCATATCCATATACATTTGGTATACGTCAGCACTGGTCTTTTCCTTTATCAGGTGAGAATACTTGAGGGCATACATACAGCACACCCGAGAGCAATACTCATGATAGTTTTTATCGCGGCTGCCAATACAGTGGAGGATAGCGACACTATTTGGCTCTCGACCATCCTTAAGCACAATATTGCCCCCAGTGGGACCAGCGGCGTTACACATCCTTTCAAACTGGAGAGCAGTGAACACATTATCATAGCGCCCGTAACCGTACTGGGTGATAACCGAGGGGTCAAAGGCATCGTAGCCGGTAGCCGCAATGATGCTCCCTGCCTCAATCTCCTTGTATTCCTCCTCCATCTCCTGATTTATTGCCCCAGGTTCGCAAACCTTAACGCACTCTAAGCATTCTGAGCACACGCTGCAGTTCAAGCAACGCTTGGCTTCTTCAATAGCTGCCTTCTCATCAAAGCCCAGCTCCACCTCAGCAAAAGCCTTTCGTTTCTTCAGGTCGAGTACTGGCATAGCCGCCCTTGCCTTTGTCTCCACGCCCTCCTTTGATACCTCTTTTACCTTTTTAATCGGCGTTGGTCTCCCCTCTTTCAGGTCGACCCCGGTGAGGTAACGGTCAATAGAGATGGCTGCCTCCTTGCCGGCGGCAATAGCACCAATAACATCAGCCGGACCAGCAACCACGTCACCACCGGCAAAGACACCCTCAACATTTGTTTGCAGGCTGACCGAGTCAACAGAGAGGGTCCCCCAACCAGTATAGTCAAGCTCTTTGGGCAGCATTGCCTTGTCTACCCCCTGACCGATAGCGATAATTACATTATCAACGTCCACCTCAAATTCTGAGCCTTTAACCGGCATCGGGCGCCGGCGACCACTAGCATCGGGCTCTCCTAGCTCCATCCGAATGCACTGGATACCAGCTAGCCGGTTGTCTTTAGTCAGGACTCTAACCGGTGCCGCCAGGATATGGAGCTTTATCCCTTCCCGCTCGGCTTCCTCAACCTCAGTTGGGACGGCAGGCATTTCGGCTCGAGAGCGGCGATAGACAATGGTAACCTCTTTCGCCCCCAGGCGCTTAGCTACTCTAGCCGCATCTACGGCAGCATTGCCACCGCCAATAACCGCCACCCGCTCCCCAAGGTCAACCTTCACTCCTAAGCTCACTTGCCTCAGGAAGTAGAGGGCATGGATTACCCCTTCAGCATCTTCATTGGGGATACCCATCTTCTGGCTTATCCCGGCACCAGTGCCCAGGAAGACCGCTCTATAACCCTGATTAAATATATCCTCCAGGTTCTTCACCGGGGTATTTGTCTTTATCTCCACCCCCAGCTCTTCAATATAGCTGATTTCATTATCTAACACCTCATTGGGCAATCTGTATTCAGGGATACCATAGCGCAGCAGACCACCACCCTGGGGAGCAGCCTCAAAGACAGTAACCGGATACCCCTGCCTGATTAGGTCGTAGGCACAGGCTAACCCGGCTGGACCTGAGCCGATAATAGCTACTCTGTCTTCCTTTGTCTTCTCAATGGGGGTTGCCTTTTCCCTGCCCACTCTCAGCTCATAGTCAGCCATGAAGCGCTTTAGATAACGAATAGACACCGGCTCATCAACCTCCCCCCGCTCGCAATCTAGCTCACAGGGATGGGTGCAGACGCGCCCACAGACCCCGGCAAAGGGCATGGTTCTCCTCAGCACCTCAACCGCCTCCTTAAACTTGCCGTGAGAAATAAGGGAGATATAGCCCTGGGCATTGACCCCGGCAGGACAGGCAGCCCGGCAGGGCGGGTAGCCCCGTTTGTCAATAGCGAAAGCAGCAGGGACAGCCTGAGGAAAAGACCGATATATTGCTGTCCTCTGACCTAATCCGAGGTCAAACTCGTTAGGTACCTCAACGGGACATACATTAGTACACTCCCCACAACCGGTACACTTATCTAAATCAACATACCTTGCCTTCTTTTTTATCTTAGCCTTGAAATTGCCGATATAGCCGGAGACTTCGTCTACTTCACTATAGGTCATTAGCTCAATATTGGGGTGCTGCCCTACCGCGCTCAGGAGAGGAGTAAAAATACAGCTAGCACAGTCCAGAGTGGGGAAGGTCTTGTCGAACTGGGCCATGTGACCACCAATGCTGGGCTCTCTCTCAACGAGGTAGACCTTATGTCCTGAATTAGCAATCTCCAGAGCTGCCTGAATGCCGGCGATACCTCCACCCACCACCAAGGTATTAGGGTTGACCGGAACCTCCCTGACCTCCAGCGGTTCTTGATAAAAAACCCGCCTTACCGCAGCGTTCACCAGTGCCTTGGCTTTCTCGGTAGCTTCCTCACCGTCTTCGGTTATCCATGAGCAATGCTCTCGAATATTAGCCATCTCAAAGAGATAGGGGTTTAGCCCGGCATCTTGGACAGCTTGCCGGAAGGTGTGCTCATGCAGCGTCGGTGAGCAAGAAGCAACAACTATCCGGTTAAGCCCTAGCTGCTTGATATCTTCTTTAATCATATTTTGCCCTGGGTCGGAGCACATATATATGTACTCCTTGGCCACTACCACTGAAGGTAGTCCTTGAGCAAACTCAGCCACCTCCTTTACATCCACCGTCCCGGCAATATTACTCCCGCAGTGACAGATATATACGCCAATTCTAACTTTGTCTTCCATATTTTAAGCCCCCTTAGTGTATTAAATCGCTTCTTGAACCAATTCAGCGATGTCCTTAATTTCAATGATGTCGCCCTTATCTCCGGTCAACACGCTATCTTCGAAGTTGAGCAGGCAGTAAGGACAGGAAACGGCTAATATACTGGCGCCTACTTCAAGCGCCTGCTCTATCCTTAGGTCAGAGAATCTCTCTCCCTTTTTGGTTTCCATCCAAATCCTCCCCCCTCCACCACCACAACATAAGCTGTTTTCACCAGAGTCTAGCATCTCAACCAGTTGCACACCGGGGATACTCTCCAGAACTTCCCGTGGCTCATCATAAATACCATTATGACGTCCTAGATAACAGGGGTCATGATAAGTAACCTTTTTATTCAATTCTTTGGTGAACTTTAGCCTGCCCTCTTTAATAAGTTGGGCTAGATACTGGGAGAAATGGATTACCTCAAAATCTCCGCCAAACTGGGGGTATTCAGTTTTGAATGTATTGTAGCAATGGGGGGAGGTGACAACAATCTTGCTAACACCGGCTTCGGCAAAAGCACTAATATTGCTTTGGGTTAGACTTTGGAACAGGCTCTCCTGACCTGCTTTACGAACACTCTCACCGCAGCAGCTTTCCTTGGTACCCAGGATGCCGAAATCGACATCGGCCTTTTTCAGGATATTGACTGTAGCCTGGGCAACTCTTTGCAGCCTTGGGTCGTATGCTGGAATACAGCATGGAAAGTACAATAGCTCGGTACCTTCGGTATAAGTCTTCACACCAAGGCCTTTTGCCCAATCGGCTCGTGTCTCCGGTGGCTCTCCTAGCGGATTACCTACTCCAGAGATGTTCTTAATTGCAATCCGGAGCGAGTCGGGAACCTTGGCAATGCCGACTTCACTGATGACCCGGCGCAAGGCTCTCATAATATCTATTATTTCCACACCACGCGGACACCGCTGAACACAAGCTCCGCAGGTAACACACAGCCACATCTCCTCAGCTTCAAAGTCAATCAAACCCAATTGTGCCTGATGCATTACTCTGCGAACGATGAAACTTTTTACTAAGTTCCAGGGGCAAATGGCACTGCAAACGCCACATTGATAACATAATTTAAGGACGTCTCCGCCCTCCTCTTTTATAATATCCATCACTTCTTTAGACGGTGCTATCGCTTGCATTGCAGACTTTTCCTCCTCTTGTTATTCGTTGCCTGAGCGCTATAGTATAATAGCATGTACAAAATCTTTGGTCAACCACTTTGGTTTTGCCCGAAGCTCTAATTAGTCATAATCTCCGGGAAAATAAACTGATGACGGGTTGACACTCAAAGCTAAGCCGAGTATAATTTGTTTATACTAAATGGGTAAACTTGGCTACGCCGAAGTGGCGGAATGGCAGACGCGCTACGTTCAGGGCGTAGTGTCCGTAAGGGCATGGGAGTTCAAATCTCCCCTTCGGCACCATCATTCCTTTAGCGCTTGTAGCTCAGTAGGATAGAGCGCAGCCCTGCGGAGGCTGAGGTCGTGGGTTCAAGACCCGCCAAGCGCGCCACTCTTGGGCGGTTAGCTCAGTTGGTTAGAGCATCTGCTTTACACTTCATCCTCTAACCAGCTGAGCATTAGAATAAAAATAGATAAAAGAAGTTAGGCAAACTGTAAAAGGCGGACGGGCAAAAATGAAAAATGGTAACCGAACTAAAACCCAAAACACTTATCCTAAAGGAGCTCATCAACCAGTTCATCGAGCGTCCCCTGACCCCAAAAACCCGGCTATACTACACGGAAATCCTCTCCAGGTTTGAGTGGTATGCCCGTTCCCAGGGCTGGCCGGCTGGCCTCAACCTCATCACCCGGAGCCATCTCCGGGATTTCCTCGATTATGTCCGAACCGAAAAGTATCGCTGGCCCGAGGCACCGCGGTCCTCGTATAGTAAGGCAGCACCAGCCACTGTCTATCACTACGGCGTGGCGGTGAAGAGCTTCTTCAACTGGGCTGAGCAGGAGGAGTATATTGAAGTCAGCCCAGGCCAGCGGTTGAAATTGGCCCCACCCCAGTACAAGGAGGTCATGCCCTACTCAGATGAACAAGTGCAGACCTTCCTTCGGCTGTGCGAGGATGACTCTCGATTTCGCTACCGCTATCTTGGCATCCGCAATAAGGCCATCATCTCCCTCTTTGTTGATACCGGACTCAGGGTGACTGAGCTGGCCAACATCAGGCTAGCTGACCTCGACCCCAAACTGAGGCAGGTCAGGGTGATGGGTAAGGGGGCTAAGGCCAGGGTGGTGCCCATCAATGGGGAAGCAAGGAAAGCACTTAAGCGCTACCTTGAAATTAGCCCCCGAGCCGGTGACGAGCTGTGGAAAACCTCTGACGGCCTACAGCTGACGGCACGCGGCATCCAGATGGTGATCAAACACCTGAAAAAGCGCGCCGGCATTGAGGAAGGGGGCGGTCCACACCGCTTTCGCCACTACTTTGCCACCCGCTACCTTGAGGCTGGAGGCGACCTAAATACCCTGCGGCTGCTTCTAGGGCATTCCACCTTGTCCATGGTGCTGAAGTACTCCAAATATATCGATATCCAAAAAGCACTGGTTGGGCACGAGCAGTTTAGCCCCCTGGATAGGCTTTTGCGAGGGGATAACCATAACCGTGGAGATGGCTGGGGCTGGCGCTACCAAAAATAAAGGAGAAAAATGGAGGACAAGCTGACACTGACAGTCAAGGAAGCTGCCAAGCTGTTAGGAATCGGCCGTAATCTGGCGTACGAAATGGCTCGACGTGGTGAGTTACCAGCCCTTCGTTTCGGGAGAAGGATAGTAATTCCACGCTATGGCGTTTCAGCGTTTGTTGGAAGAGCCTGGGAAAAAATCTGAGTGTTTAAACAGGGGTTCCATATCCAGCCTCTGGGCGATGCGCTCCTGGGGGATGCCTAATAGACCCATTGCCTTTAACTTTCCAATTTGGAAAGTTGACTCCAAGTGGTGGCTGGTTAAGGCAACAGGGGGCGGGGCTTCGAAGCCTCCGGCCCCTGTTTTGTCTTTGGTGCCAAAGAGATTACAAATTTTGCCGGTATCGACATTTTTTGTAATTTCGCTTATCGCTTGGTGCATTTTGTCGGTACCGACAAAATGCACAATCCGGTAATTTTGAGACTGGTTAACTGTTACATCAGGGTGGTCAGCTATCTTATCCACTTCTTTGTGAGACTCATAAAAGAGAGTATGAATTTGTTGGGTATCCAACTTTTTCATAATCTTACTTATTGCCGACCGGTCATTGACTGTTACATCTGGATGGTCAGCTACCATTTGGTCAAAAATTCAGAGTTGAAGAAATTACCAAATGAGCTTCTTACGAAGGGATTCTTACCAAATACCATTGAGGAGCTGCTAGACCAGCTAGAGTAGAATAACCTATAATGCAGACAAACAGAAAGGAGACTAATATGCGACAATTAGCTTGGCTACTCACAACAATACTTATCTTCAGTCTGGCAATCAGTTGCGCTCCATCAGCCCCTTTGACACCACTAGAGCCAGCACCACCAGAACCCTTAGATTATCAAGTCCTACGACAGTGGGATATACCAGCAGGTGGTATCGGAATGGAACTCTTGGTATCTGAAACCGCAACTAAAGATGAGGTTTTGGCACTAGCTACTTATCTTCGCCAGGAACACTCCGAGGGATATCTCTATATAGACATTTTTGATTCACTGGAAGCTCACGCCGCCCGTCAAACAGAAGCTCGCACTGGCCATCTTCCCAGCAACTATTCGGATGAAGAATATTGGAAGCATCACCTTGTGAGTATTAGTCGCAATCCCAAAACAGGCTATGATGAAATCCAATGGGTAGCACAAGGGCGAGGCTACTAGACATAATAACTCATAGTGCGACCCGCTCCCAGACCCTACCTCTCATTTACTGCCCCCGGCATAGGTAGAAACTCTCTTTTTAACTGGTTAAAAATCACTAGTTAGCCCGGTATTCCGTCACTTAACCATGACGGGCTTTTCCACCCTTATGTTCAAAAATGTAAGCCATTTTACCAATACAATAGCTATAATGTATTGGTAAAAACCCCCACCTTCTCTTGATCTCTGCTATGTACTGCTCGAATAGGCCTTCAGGTATAGTGGCCTCAAGCTGCCAGCGGTGAGATTGGGATTCCCCGATAGCAAGGTCTTTTAGAGAGACAATTCTTTCATCATGAAAGAATTGGGGATTGCCTGGTCTTACCATCTCCACCAGCATCTCCCCAGCCCGGCGCTCCGCCCTCAGTTTTATCTCGGCGCACTCGTTCTGCATTTCCAGGGTCATACCAGCCTGCTTGGCATAGGCTCGTAGTGCCTCGGCTTTGTCCCTGATGTTTTTAACTTCATTGATGGACTTCGCTAAGGCAAGAGCCTGCCTAGCTTGGTTCAAATGGATTAGTTGGGTACCTTCCATCTTTTCAGCCAGTCTTTACTGCCTTTATCCTTACTCAAATAAGCCAGGCTGTTGCTTTTCCAGCCGGCTATTTATCTCCTTGACAAACTCCTCTGCCTGCTCCCTGGTAAGCCGCTGCAATACCTCAGTCAGTGTTCCCTCGCCATCAACCTTACCGATTTTCAAAGGCCACTTCAGGGTAATGTCCCAACTTTTTTGTAAATTTTTTCAAAATTGCTCATTTATGTAATTCCTAATTATGGCAACACCCATTGACACTTTTTAGCTCTCGGTTGTCATTTTGTGAAATCATTGACATTTTGTCCATTTTGAGTGCTCTATCAAACCCCTCAAGGTCGTCTTATAATAAATAGTAAATGTAAATATAGAGCAATATTTGCATACAGCAAAGGAGGGTACCAATCAATGGATCAGTATGGTTTGCTCCTTCTGAGGTTAAAAGCAGGACTGAAGCAGTACGAGCTTGCCCAATTGCTTGGTGTGCCCGCCACTATCATTTGTGACCTTGAGAGAGGCAGACGCCCAATAACCCCAGAGGTGGAGAAGCGCATTAAACGGGCCATCAACGAGGCCCCGACCCCGAATAGGAAGGCGATAGGCATCCGCCAATCCAAGGAGGTCTAAAGTCGAAGCCCTGGCGGTGAAGCCAGAGCTTCGACAGTAGGAGCTGCTGAGTTACGTGAATAGCTCTAATATTAATAATAGTCCGGTACCAAGTGAAAGTCAAGGGAGCTCAACACAGCCGCACCCCCGCGATGGACATATCCGCATTCCCAACACGGTTGCTGATGCTTTTGCCCGATTGAGGGTAAGTGGCAGTCAAGCCCAGATAATCTGGGCGGTGATGAGAAAGACCATAGGATGGCAGAAATCGGGCGAGTGGAAGAATGAACCCTATCCGATTAGCTTGGCTGACCTTAATCAGGCTACTGGCGTATCTCGACGGCAGCTACTCCGGGAGCTCGAGGACTTAACTAGGCGTCACATTCTCACCAGACAGGCGCGAAGGGGTAGGACTCCTCTTCTCAGCCTTAACTTAGATGTTGACAGCTGGAGAGTGACGAAACTGTCACTAGTGACAGAAACGGCACTAGTGACAGAATTGGCACCAGAGGGTGACAGAATTGGCACTGGTCTGGTGACAGAATTGTCACCCCCTACAGATACAAAATCAAAGCTGCTAAATAAACCTAAAGAAACAATAAAGAAACATACTAAAGAAACAAGAGGGCCTTCGACCCAAGGACTTGATGCACAAACACCGGCTGCTAAGTACCTCTTTGAGAAAACGAGCAGGAAGCGGTGGCAGAACTTGGTACAAAAGGAGCAATTTGAGAAAGCCGAGTCTGAGGTCGGTGAAGCCCGCATGAAGGAAGCAATCGACTGGGCACTGACTTCGGGCATTTCTAATATCAAGAGTATAATCACGGCAGCAAGGAGAAGTAAACATCCGGGCACTGCCCCCCAGGGAGAAAAGAGAAAGGATGATCCGGATAAATATATCAAGGGCAAATACGGGCACATGGTGAGGCGGTAGTAATGGGGAGAGGTAAATTCAATGTTGGTGATTTGGTGGTGGTGAAGAGGTTAAACAGGCGGACCCCTGCTCTTATACGAGATGCAATTAGGCTGAGTAGGAAGCGTGTTATAACATCAGTGTATCACGATGAGACACAGCAACATAATATGTATCATCTGGGGCACAATGGTAGGGGAATTGACTTTACTGCCTATGGCTTTAGGGCGGAGCAACTTGAAAAGGCAATAAAAAGAGCGACTGGGAGGCCGAGGCTAACTCGTAAATATACAAGGCGGAAAGAGCCAGTAGGTGCCCGAACTACATATAAAGGGTTAAAAGCCCTCAATTTAGATTCTATGGGGGCATCGTGCCTTTTGTGTATGAATGGGGGGCGTAAGTAATGGCCAAGGGTATAAGCGAGACGGCATTTGCCTCACAGGTAGAGGACTTGAGGTGACAATTGATACCGGAGATGAAGCCTTATTTTCAAAAGGGAGGTCAGAGGAAAATGAACGAAATTAAAATGTCATTCGCAATTTGTGAAGAATGTGGAAAGTTTATTTGTGTTCTGCAGGGTGGTTACTTGACACCCGAAGAATTAAACACCTTGGGATTATGTCAGGAGAGTTCAAACCACCCGTCAAACCCCCCTGACACTAGGTTTCACGAATTTAAGGACATGGAAGATGCCCAACGCCGTTATGGTGATTGGCTTAATGACCCCAGGTTAAAGCCTGGTATGTTAAAAGCCTATGCCATCATAAGGCGAAAGTCACAAGTACAGAATTGAACAGTTGTAGATAGGCTCGCCGTGGAGCGGTGCCGGCAACAGGTTTTATTATGACAGTATTCTGATACTGTTGAAGGGAGGAGACCCTTTTTGAAATGAGCGAACGGATAGAGTTGAGCTTGCAAATCTGTGAATGTTGTGGGGATCCCATAATGATTCTGAGGGGTGGCTATCTCAGACCAGAAGAACTCGACTCCTTAGGGTTAAGAATAGTACCAGAACGACACAAGTTTGAGAGTATATTTCCCGAACCTGATATGCGGGCGCACGAATTTCAGGACCCTGCCCAGGCCAGAGTTAAATATGCCGAATACCTTGAAGGGCTACCGCCACATTACGAAAAGGCTTTTGGCGTGCTAATCCGGAAATCTCAGATGCAGATAGGATACCGCCAAAGTCGAAATTTAGGGGGCTGCGAATTGAACGATTTAATCGACGAGGTAATAGTTGAGTTTACAGCATGTGTAGATTGCGAAAAATTTATAGCAATAGCGGATAAGGAATTGCGTTGTTATGAGGCTGCGGGATTGAATTTAATTCCTGCCACTGGACATGTACCCTACTTACCTGGAGTGGATATGCCGCCTACCCCTTACCAGTATGAATTTATCATAGAAGATGAATGCAAAGACAGTCCTTACCCAGATTTACACGGGGCAGTGGTTTACCTTCAGGCTCACGATAACAAAGATAACGAGGATAAAAGATTGCGCATTACCCGATGGTTAAAGGGGCAGGAATACCAAGTTGAATGGTTGCCGTATGACTACTATAGGCTCGAGAGTGAAAGTGGAGATGCTGGCAAGGAAAGCAATTAGCCTTGATAGTAATATAGAAGGGAAGGAACCGAGGGCAAAGTATGGCAAATAAAGGTAGCTCAAAAAATAGCGGACGTTTTTCATTCTCTAGAACGTTCTGGGGAAGTGAACAAAATATTGAACCTTTATTGAAGGCTGGAAATGAGTATAGGGGAGCTGCCGTGTACCTGGGGCACTGCCGGTAAACCTGTCTTGAGCCTGGGTCGTTGTTCTGCTGTCCAGGCTGACAAAACCTCGCCGTCCCGTGGGGGGCAGGCTGTAATCGGGGTTGTAGTGCCCCGGGCGTTGGGGTGGCAAGATATTGGAGATGTGGAAACATTGTTTCCAGTCTGCTTTAGCTGACAGTAGTTGACCTAAACTATGTTAAGCGAGCCTCCTTCAATTCACGGATTACCTCTTTAGCCTCAACAAGGGTGAGCAGCATCTCGCCCACAGTTTTAGTCATCCTCATCTTGCCATCTTCAATATACCAGACCCTGCCCTCTGCCTGCCTCTCGCGCCTCAGCTCCTCATCCACCTTGCTCTTCAGACTCCCACTATGGTCTAGCTTATCATAGCCCCGGTCCGAGAGGCACCAATGCCCACCTCCAGTTCGCTGAATGAAGCCCTCCCGCTTCAAATTCGACAACCGGCAGTGAGCACTGATATAGGTGTAATCAAACTGCTCCATAAGGTCAAAGGCAGTCACCATCTCTCGGTCATAGATAAACAATAGGACAGTCAGCTTGGTGGCTTTGATAGGCTGCCAACCTCCCCATCGGTCATAATGCCAAATCTTTTCTTTGTTCTTTTGGTGGTTAATCACCAAATCACCCGCCTATACGCCTAGCTAGCCTTAGAAACGCCCATGTTATGACACAAAAAATAGAGGGAATGAAAACCAAAGAGGCAAGGAAATATCCCACTAAACTCCTCTTCAATCCTCCTTAAAATCAGCCCTGTGACCGCTGAGGTATGTTGGGGGGGCTATCACTCAAGGACAAGTGGTATTATCTCTGTTTGGGGATTCAGCTTCCTTGAAACAACAGCAGCTTCTTCCGTCACTTCAGGCGGAGAAGCAACCCGCTCCCGTATAAGAGGCTTTGAAGCGGAAGCAGAGGCAGTAAACGGCAATGGCGGCAGAGGAGGTAAGCTATTAAGAAAATTAGTTATGGCCTGTAGCGGGTTGGGTAGTGCTGTTGGGGTTGGTGCTGAACTTTTTCCTTTTGGTAAAGCTGAGGTTGTTCCTGGATTTACTAGGGTTGTCCTCGGATAACGGATAGGGTCCGGTGCAATTCCTAGCCGTTTCTCCACCTCAGCGAGCCTCAGATGCATCTCGCTGGAGGGTCCTAACCGAAATTCAACTTCCTCGCCTACTCTTACCGCAGGGGACTTTTCCCCAGGTATGTGAAAGAACCCCTCATCTGGATTCGGCATTGTGTTTCACCTCCATGGGGGCGAAGCCCCTTCATTTACTAATTCCTAACCTAATTTAAACCACCAGTCCTCTATACCCTTAAGCTCGGCAGCGAACTCAATATTAGCTGCCATCCCTTCCAGCACCTCCGCTCTCTCCCCAGTCCCTCTAGTTAGGAGTTTGGGTCCCTTACCCACTGCTTCCATAACCATAGCCTTGACATCTTCCCTGTTCGGCACTTTTTCAACTAGGTCACCAAGTAGATCATAGGCTGTCCTACCGGTAGTCATCTTGTTTTTTTCTATCTCATCTCTTAATTTGACGATTTCACTCCGGTATTCTTGAATCACAGTAACAAGACCAGCATTCTGCTCATCTCTCCGTTTGAGCTCTGCTTGGTGTTGGTCCTCTCTCAGCTTGGTCATTTCTGCCCTGAGTTCTTTTAATGCTCCAGTCTCCCCACCATCGCCGGTCATATCCTTGAGCGCCTTCATCCCCGCTATAATTTCACTCACGGTGCTGCCCTTCCCTTCAGGCTCCCTCCTGCCACCAACTAATTCCCTCATCGATTCTATTTTGGTCATCTGGTCAATGAACTCATCCATAGGGTCGACCTGCTCGCCTTCAACCATTGCCTTATCCATTTGCTTCGCCACTGCCCAGGCTGCAGCGGGGTGCAGTTTGACAAAATCTGATTTGAAATTGGGCATGTGCTTGCCGAGGCTTTCATTATAGGTAACCAGGGCCTCATCACCCCCAACCTCTTTTCCAATTTCCTTTGCGGCTGCCTTCGCTTCCGCTAGGGTCGTGCCTGGCTCACTGGCATCCTTTATCATCCTAATGCTCGGTAGCCCCCTATCATCAACGATGACTGTCCAAAGAGTCCCTTCGCTTACCTTCCTTTTCCTCTCCTCGTCCTTTTGCGCCTGGAGAGCATCCTTGGGGTGTAAACCAGTCTTGGTTAAAAGTTCTTCAGGCACGCTGAGCCCTTTTTCAGCAAACCATTGCTCAAGTATCCTCCGCCGTTGAACCGGCGCCAAATCTCGCGGATAGCGATTCAAAAAGCCCGCCAGCTCTTCCGGCTCCTCAAACACCTTCGGCGAGCCAGTTTTAGATATGAACTTCCCGATTGAGATAGCCTTACTTTCCTTAACCTCGTGATCCACAAGCAGCCCTACGAAATCCTTAATTTCATCGGGAACTGTAGTCTCTGATTTATTCTCAACCATTGTTGTTTCCCCCCTTTGTCGTATTTCCCAATTTCCCCAGGGCACTTAGAACTGCCGAGGGGCCGAAACGTTTAATAAGAACGCACCACTGGCAGCCCTGCTGCCGCAGGCGCATGATCTCCCCGTCACGCTGTATCCGCTCCTGGATGCTTAACCTGTGGAAACCCTCCCTCATTGTCTCACCTCTTTTCCCCCTTAAATCAAAGAGGAGCGCTAGCTGCGCCCCCGTTTTTTAATTTTCTTCGGCGGATAGCCAGCGGTGCTACCCCGCCTTTTACTAATGTGCCCTCATTGCCTCCCATATCGCTCGACTCCACGATAGAGGGGCAGGAGCCTCTCAAGAGAAAGAGAACACTTTAATTATACCATAAGAACCATCAAAAGTCCCTATATTAGCATAGTTCCCACCCCAGTGCCTCAGAACATATCCCTCAATGCCCCATTGTCGCCCTAGCAGACAACTAAAGGGGAGCCACACTCGCCGCATACGCAAGTCTCTGATAGCCTCTTATCAGCCTTTATTGCAGCTATTGTATCTGTGATAATCCCAAAGGCTGTTGGGCTGTGGATGGTGGTTCAGTAAAACAACTGTTGCTCTTAAATGGGGGCCATCTGGGGGGCAGGTTCCAAACTACAACCATTACTAAAGCAATATTCTCAAAGTCGGTTTCAGCAACCCAGCCGAATACAACTTTCCAATTTTTCCAATCGGGATAGATACCACCAAAAGCATATGGCCCGCGATTTAAGCGGAGTATCCTTTTAGCCACTTTTAATCTCCTTATTGTCCTGGTCAGTGCTCCTTTATCCAGCGGATAAGGTCTTCTTTTAAGAAAACCCGCTTCCTGCCAATCTTGTGGGAAAGAAGCCCCTGCTTCATGAGCTCATATATTGTCTGATGGCTAATATTGAGAAACTCTTGGGCCTCTTGGAAGGTATAGAATATCCGCTCGATTTTCTTTGGTTCTTGCTGCATTGTAATAGCCTCCTATACTTTGAAACTAATATTACCAATACAGAGGAGAAAAGGCACTGATAGTATTTGGCGACAATTTTGGAATTTAGCTAGATACCCCTTGACAAAGACTGCTTACTATGGTATGTTTGCGGTGTGCATAAAACTGTTCCTATCAGGGTAAGAAAAGAAACTAGGGATAGATTGCATTTAGTCAAGAATCCGGGGCAAACCTTGGATGGCATTATAACCCAGCTGATTGATTTGTGGGAACGGCGAAAGTTGGAAGAACAGCCAAAAACTAAGTGAGATTTACCGGGTATAGCAAGGCAAGCGCAACATCAATCAGCAATTTATCATTGGGGCGATGAGAGTCTTCCCTGAACATACATTCGACCAGCTCTTCTATGTTGCCCCAGAGGGAAATGATAATGAATGACTTAGGCGAGCTACTCAGGCAACGGAGGGTCATGATACCACTGACATTGCAGGAGCTATCCCAAGCTTCAGGTGTATCCCCATCCCATCTGGGGCGCATAGAGAGGGGGGGACGTTTCCCCTCAGCCCGTATTCTGGGCAAAATCGCCAAGCCTCTAGGCTTTGGTGAAGCTGAGTTACTTACTTTAGCTGGCTACCTGCCCCCTCAATCTTCCGCGGAGGTACCCAGTAGTGGGCAACTGGACCCTTATGTGGCGACGTTGTTATCACAGGAGTCGGTGGAGATACAGCGTGCCGTGGTCGGTATCCTGAGCATTTTCAAGAGTATGGCCAAGTGAACTGGCTGTGATATTGGCTTTGCTGAATATGTCCACAGGAACTATCCTGGAGTTGATGAAGATATTATAACTATGATTCAGGATATACTGGAGCATCCACCAAAGGGCTAGCCTCGGAAGCACAATTTTCATTAGCATCGCTTCCCTAACTCTCTATTTATACTAGCTAGCCGCTGGCTATCCTTGTTAGAACTCTTAAATTCACCAAATATCAATCCAGTTTTCTTCTGCAACCGGTTCCTTTCTTTAACTAGATCATTCCAAGTCATTTTACTTACTGCTGTTAACGCCATTACCCCTCCTTATTTTATTATTTAAAGCTTACCTGCTCAGTCAACTCTTTTTAGTTGATAGTGCCCACTCCCTAAAGCAATTTTCGCACGTGCCACTAATTAGAAAGTTGACGGCAGCGTGGCACACCATACAGTCGAGGCCATCTCCATGCTCAATAGGGGATTGTTCGCGCAGTGCTTTAACATGCTCCTCGTCTGATATTTCGTTAGCGGCAGTAACTTGCAGACCAACAGACTTTTTAGTTATGCTGGAGATAGCAGCTCTCAACGATAAAGCGTTGCCGCCATTTTCCTCAATAAGGTCTGCAAGCTCAGTAGCTTCCTTGATAGATATCTTCATGATTCCAGCCATTGAATTTAACCTCTAGCTTTCGGCTCCTTGATTGCAGCGGTGTGCCATTAGTTTGGCAGCCAGTAATTTCTTGTGTCCCCTCGGGTTAAGCTCAGCCTCCACACACATTTGCTTGAGCTCCTGTAGGCTGTGCTTCTCGTCATACTCAACACACATATTCAATATGTCAACAGAGAAGCCGCCAGGGAAAAGGTCACCAGCTTCTCTATTCAGGCGTTCCTCGGTTGTCTCCTCTTCTCTCGTCCCCAGTTGTATTACCATCCGGCGTGCTGGCTTCTGAGGTTGTGTTTCAACAAACTGGGCGCGGAGCTTTTTGAATTCAGTGGAGTCCCCTCCCTCGGCCTCTACGCTTTCTATCAGCTCATCTAATTCTTTTTTACTAAGTCGAACT
>JAUWYK010000109.1 GCA_030615865.1 Dehalococcoidia bacterium | reverse complement strand
TACTCTGCCGCCGCCAGGTCTTTTGAGGCGAAGATAACCTCGGTCGGTATACGCTCGGCAACTTCCTTAGCTATTGAAGGGCCGCCTACCGCCACTACCGGAATTTTATTACGAAGCGCCGGCGGAAGCCCGCTTTCGATTACCTCCAGCATTGTCAGTGGCTTTCCAGTTTTAGGGTCTTCCTCCAGCCCTTTAGCGACACTTACTATAATCATTCTCTCTCTTAAAAAGGCAGCCAACCTTTGCATGACAGACCTAACGCCTGCGGAAGCAACCGCCAGAACAGCAATCTCTACATCTTGACAAGCCCTCTCTAGTTCAGCAAAAGGGAAGAGCATAACACCTCGAGGCAACGCAATCCCTAGCCGGATGTGCTGTCCAGTCTTCGCCATTGCCTCGAGGACCTCTACATCAAACTCAGTCCCCCAGAGATTCACCTCCCGCCCGTTCTGGCACAATGGAACTGTTAAAGCAGTACCCATAGCTCCAGCACCTAAGATGAGAATCTTCCCCACTCGCTCATACCTCCCGCCCCGCAGTGTATCGCAGCTACTTCAAAAAAACAACTTCATAGAAAGGTTTGAGGTGGATGACGCAGAAGCCAAGATGTATTATCATAGTATCTTAAGAGGGATATTATTAGATAGAATCCGAGGGGGTGAGGTAGAATAAATAGTCCGATTAAATTTGGTACTGATGGCTGGGGAGGGGTTATCGCCCAGGATTTTACCTTTGATAATGTGTGGGCTTGCCCTCAAGGGGTAGCTAGCTACCTTAAACAAGCCAAACTAGCCAATCGTGGGATAATTGTGGGCTATGATACCCACTTTGCCTCTGAGGACTTTGCCTTCATCATTAATTCTGTTATCAGATTTCAGTCTCCGTCCCATATTTAGCAGGTATTGACGAACTCCAATATGTTTCACGCCCACATTTAGTGCACTTTGCTGTGGTGGCAATCCACCCCTTGCTGCCACAGCTCCCTTACGTGACTTTGACCTATCTTCTCAGAATCTTACCAGGCCTGACACCGGTTAATCTGCCATGGTCGACAACTACCTGTCCGTTTACAATAACATATTCTATTCCTTTAGGGTATTGATGAGGGTCGTCAAAGGTGGCTTGATCCTTGATAACTGCCTGGTCAAAGATAACGACATCAGCCCAGAACCCTTCTCTAAAGATACCCCGGCACTTCAGGCCTATTTTCCCAGCCGGCAGTGATGTCATTTTGCTTATGGCCCGTTCCAATGTCAACAGCTTTTCCTCCCGCACATATTTACCGAGCACTCGTGGGAATGTACCATATGCCCTGGGATGGGGCTTTCCGCCAGCGTCCAGAGCGGTCACCCATGAATCTGAAATAAAGGATGATAGCGGACTGGACATGACGGTCCGTACATCATCCTCATCCATCAGAAATACGATAATGGTGGCATTTCCTTCTATCTCTAGAAGCAAATCAAACAGGCCCTCATAGGGATCATCGAACCTATTCGTCTCTTTCAGAATATCTTCCAGAGATTTCCCTTGATACTCTTTCTTTGATGGACATTCAGCAATAACAATGCCATCCCATTCAGAAAATCTGGTACCCTCCAACTTGATTGATTGCCTGGTTTGTTTGTTTTTCAGTCGGTCCAGCATTTTTTCGACGCCGCCGGCTAAGGTCCAGGTGGGTAACAGGGTAGTTATTGTAGTACTCCCGGCTGTGTAGGGATAGACATCACAGTTGACTTCAACGCCTCTTTGTCTTGCCTGCTCCATTAGCCTCAGGGCAGCATTCACTTTACCCCAATTTGACTTCCCGGCTGCCTTATGATGCGAAATCTCAATCGGGATACCATTTGCCTCGGCTATTTCGATAGCCTCTTCAAGGGCCTCGATAAGTCTATCCCCTTCGTTCCTCATGTGGGTGGCGTATATCGCTCCATATTCCCTTAAAACGCTTGCTAGTTCTATGAGCTCTTCAGTGCTCGAATAGCATCCAGGGGGGTAGATAAGACCGGTGGACATGCCGAAGGCACCGCCCTCGAGGCTTTGAGTCAAAAGCTTCTTCATTTGATTCATTTCTTCTGCTGAGGACCCGGTTGAATCGAATCCTTTGACAGCCAAACGGATGGTTCCCTGTCCAACCAGAGGAGCCAAATTCAGGGAGATGCCCTGCTTTTCTACCTTCTGGTAGAATTCGGCCAGTGTTCTCCACTCCCAGCCATAATCGAAACCAGCCTTCAAGAAAGGTAAAAGATACCTCTTGAGCAGAGCCAACTTATCAGGTTCCAACGGCGCTAAAGACAACCCGCAATTACCCACAACTGCTGTTGTCACTCCCTGCATTATATAGCTCTCGGCACTTGGATACGCCAAGATACTAAAGTCGGTATGATTGTGCAGGTCAATGAAACCGGGAGAGACAATCATCCCTGTAGCATCTATCGTTTCGCCGCTATCCTCGGTGATATGACCCAGTCTTGTGATTTTCCCGTTAGTTATCCCAATATCCTTTCTGAGCCAGGGATTACCGGTTCCATCCACCATCAATCCTCCCTTTATCACTAAGCTGAAGCTACTCGCCATTGCTACCTCCTTATAGTTTTCATCTTCAATTTACGATTATGAGTAAGAAACTGGTACGAGTTTACCTTATAAGATTTGGAGATTGTCCAGAGTTGCATTCTAGTTCTGGTCGATGTAATTTTCAAGCTTCGTGTCGATTGTAGGAGTGGTTTCTTTCAGGGCTACGCGGCTCCTTTTTCAGGTGTTGATGCTTGGCCTCGACAGGACTCCAATTCCTTGGGAACCCTGATTACCCTAATCATACTGAAAGAGCCCGTTCTATCCCCTTAGGCTGCTTGGTTTAGGGTACCCTCCTCAATCACGGCATCGAGAGAATCACACAAAGCCTTGATTGTCTGGTCAACATCCTCTTCAGTGTGAACTGCTGACAGGATAAACAATCTGGCTCCCATGGTAGCAACACCACGCTGAAGCAGGTGAAGACACAGCCGATGTTTCGCTGGGCTTCCTGCCATTAACTTGTCAACATCCTTAGTGGGTGGCAAAGTATCATTAGATGGTTCGTAATCAATCGGACCAAGGTAGATGTGGACAATGGACCTACCGTAGAGACGGCCATTAATACCCCGTTCCTTCAGGGCTTGGTTACCTCTTCCCCGAAGGTAAGCGCCAAGTTGATTAGCTCTTTTTTGAACCTCACCCCCTATATAGAGCTTGCAAGCGGCAACACCAGCGGCCGCGGTGAGGGGGTTAGCATTCCAGGTACCTGAGTGTGTAACGAACTGTTGAGGGGGAGCCTTAGGCTTTAACATATCCATGATATCAGCTCGGCCTCCCAAGGCTCCAACACCCAGTCCCCCACCCACGATCTTACCTAAGGTTGTTAAATCAGGCGTTACCCCTATCGTAGCTTGCCAACCTCCGGGTGAATCGCGGAAGCCAGTAACTACCTCATCAATAAGAAGAACAGTACCATACCTTTGGGTGAGGCTAGGCAGGGCACAAACAAAATCAGCATCCCAAGGAATCTGACCACTCATGTGGGCACCACCCCCTTCAATGAAGAGGATAGCGTATTCTTTCGTGGTCAGCTCCTCCTCTAAACGCTCAAGGTCGTGCATAGGTATTACCTTAACCTCATCGGCAACAGTGCCTAGGGTGGGAATTACCAGTTCGTCGCCCCAACCATGAAAGTTTTCCACGAACCTAAGGACCTTTCTCCTGCCAGTAAAGACCCGGGCAAGCCTTATCGCCATCATATTGGCTTCCTGCCCACAGGCGAAAAACTCGACCCTCTCCATCGCTGGCATCATGCTCTTTATTAGTTCAGCCCACTCAACCTCCAGTTCGTGGTTATCGCCGTAGTGAACTCCCTTGGCCATCTGCTCCTGCACTGCTCGTACTATGTCAGGGTGGCAGTGCCCCAGTATCAGAGTTCCGTGACCTAGTACATAATCTACGTATTCGTTACCATCTACGTCCCACTTTCGTG
>JAUWYK010000069.1 GCA_030615865.1 Dehalococcoidia bacterium | reverse complement strand
TCGAACCCACTAACCTACCGATTACAAGTCGGTTGCGCTACCATTGCGCTACTCGGGCTTATTAGCTTGGATATTATAAAAAATGAATGATACAAAAGTCAAGCTCTGAAGTTGCACATCAGGATAATTCTTAAGATAAAGTTGGTGAGTTACTAATAGTTAGTAGCCAAAATTTTTAGCACTTGTGATATAATTGTACTGTGCTTATAATAGACAAAACTAGTGGAGGTGATGATGCCGGCACTACAATCTGCCATAAGTTCCGTGCGTCGCTGGTTTAGCTCTATTCCCTTTTTTATTTTGCTCGGCCTGATTTTGGGAGGCTTGATTTCTATCGCAGTAATACCTAAACCAAATGTCGCTACCATAGAAATCTCTGGTCTCATTCTAGACCAAGCCTACACCGATGATGTCCTGGACATGCTGAGGTATGCCAGGGATGATGACAGCATAAAGGCGGTTGTTTTAAAGATAGATAGCCCTGGAGGAAGTGCCTCTCCCATTGAGGCAATATACTTAGATATGCTTCGACTGAGGCAACAGAAACCTGTGGTTGCCTCTATAGGGACAGCAGGTGCCAGCGGTGGCTATTATATTGCGGTGGCATCAAACTATATCTACGCTGAACCAACTTCCCAACTTGGCAGCATAGGTGCCTGGTGTAGCCTACCTCGCCCTGAAGAACTAGACGAGGCTATGATAACTTCTGGACCATTCAAGGCTACCGGTGGCTCAACGAGAAAAACCATAAGTGTACTGGAAACATTCAGACAGCAATTTATCGCTGCGGTCATGTCGCAAAGGGGAGACCAACTGAAGATGTGTGAGGAGGAACTCTCCCGGGCTGAAATCTATACCGGTACTGAAGGCCTTAGATACGGTCTTATAGATGCCATAGGAACAAGAACTGCGGCAATAGAAAAGGCAGCTAGCCTAGCTGGCATCAAGAATTACGGGGTGGTAGAACTCTTTATACCCAAGCCTCCCTCGATTTGGTTTTTTTCGTCTTCAGATTTGGAAAGCCTGAAATCACAAGCCAGCACCATGCCCGTCTACTACTACCTATACTTTGAGTCGGAGTGAAGCGGTGATTAAGCGGATAGTTATTGTCCTTATAGGAATACTCATTGTAGTCCTGGGACGAGGGCTTTTCTACTATAGCGGCTTCTATCATGCTCCTCCCAGTGACATGCCCAGCTTTGAGCATATCGCTGTTCCAGCGGCACCATCAACTGAATTTTCCGACACCTATACGCCGGGGCAAGGTACTATCCTATTCGACTTGACCCATGATAACGCCTTTGATATAGAGGAGTTCAATGTTCTGATATCGCGACTTGTTTCACGAGGTTTAACCATTGAGTTCTTAAGTAAGGAAGAGGAGACAAACGAGAGCTTGGAAGAGAAGCTTGAGGTGGCAGATGCCTTCATCATAGTCTGCCCCCAGGAGGAGTTCTCCGCGGAGGAAAGAGAGGCTGTGGATGGGTTTGTAAACAATGGAGGTAAGCTGCTCCTCATTGCTGACCCGACCAGAAGTAGTAAAATAAATAGCATATCGGTCAAATTTGGCCTGGTATTTGAACCCGGCTACCTATATAACATGAAGGAAAACGATGCTAACTACAGAAACATATTCGTTACTCAATTCACGGAAAATGAGATAACGAAGAACCTAGAAAGGATAGCCCTTTACACTGCCGGTTCTATTAGTTCTGACAATTGGAGTATCGCTTTTGTTGACGAAAATACCCTTTCCTCAGTAATAGAGACGAGAAAGGGGCTATCACCTATAGCGCTAAGCAATGAATCTAACGTCCTGGCGATTTATGACCTCACCTTTATCACCGAGCCCTATAATGGTATTCTTGATAACAACCAGCTTATATCCAACATAGCCAATTGGCTAACCAGCCCCGCCGAGGAAGAGGTGGAAGAAGAGGAAGAAGTGGAGGAAGAGGAAGAGGCTGAGGAAGAGGCTGAGGAAACGGAATGACACTGGAGCCCTTGACTTTTTCTGTTAAGGTGTTATCAGGTATGCCTTTTCTAGATTTGAAAGTTGACACCCCGCCAGCTGGCACTCGTTTATGAAGGTTACTCGGGTAGCTACAAGCACTTCACACGTCTTTGCATGCTAGCCTGGTATAAGGTGTCACCTACACATTATGTCTATGTAGAGATATTTCTCTTACCAAGAGCAAATTCGGCGACCCTGGTTATTAAAGAAAAACTACCACATCAAGAGGAAGGAGGGGTATATGAGTAAGAAGGTCATTGGTATATTAGGTTTTCTGGTGATTATTGTTGGTATTCTTGGCGCTTATTGTTTCAATCTCAATAGAGAAATCGTTGCCTTGACCGAATTACAGAAAGAAGCTAGCCATCAAATTATAAGCATGCAGGGCAATATTAATATCATGGATGCGGAGATGGCATCTCTCAACAAGGAAGTAACAAGCCGGATGATGAATGTAGAGGACAAAATTAGCACCCTAAGTAGTAAGATTGAGGATATAGCTGTCATAAGTACTGAGAGGCTTTATGAAGAGGTTAAGAGCGGTGTAGTTGAAGTTATAACCGAAGCTGGAGGGACAAAGCAAATAACCGCCTCGGGTTTCATCTTCGACCCCCGGGGGTATGTAGTAACTGCTTACCACGTAGTTGAGGAGGCAACTAAGGTTGACGTTATTCTATACGACGGCACCATTAGTGCCGCCTCTGTCACCGGTTATTGTCCGTTTAGTGATATCGCCGTGTTAACACTGGAACAAGCATTGACTACTGATGCGTTAACAGTGGGAGACTCAAATGCCATTGCTATTGGTGAACCCGTTATAGCTATTGGCAGCCCGTTTGAGCTATCGGGAACGGTGACCTCAGGCATTGTTAGCCAAAAGGATAGGTTCGTTGACATTGAATACGACACCGGTAAGCACCACTGGGTGGCTAACTTAATTCAATGTGATGCTACAGTGAATTTTGGAAACTCAGGGGGACCACTCATAAACTCAAAGGGCGAGGTTATTGGACTGACTATAGCCCGGGTCGACCCTGGGGAAGGGGAT
Organism: Dehalococcoidia bacterium; assembly: GCA_030615865.1. Next base: position 7,053 of record JAUWYK010000069.1, on the reverse strand, counting down.
GGAATTTACTACTCTGTGTCTTCGAATAAACTCAAAAGGGTAGCTCTTTCCCTCATTGACCATGGCTTCTTTGACTACCCTTGGCTGGGGGTCAAGCTGACCAACCTTACCCTACAGGAGGCACGAGCCAGGCAATTGGACACAATAAACGGAACCCGAGTCACTGAAGCTATAGCAGAAAACCCTGCCGCACTGGCGGGAATTACCGCCGATGACATTATAGTAGCTATTGACGGAATCCCTGTTCGTGAGGTAGCAGACCTTACCAGCTATTTAGGCGAAAATAAAAGTCCAGACGAAACTGCTATGCTCACAATAATGCGAGACGGAGAAACTCGGGAAATAGCGGTGAAATTAGGGAAACGGGCATCTTAGACTGTTGAAATCCAGTAGAAGGTAGTCATATCAAGCCGAGGAAAGGTTTTGGGCACATCAAGCACCCTTAAAAGAGGGCTATTCCACATGTTTGGTGGCTTGGCAATTCCCCTAGCTGCCTTATTTCTGCCGAGAACAGTTTTACTCTGCTCCGTTGCCGCGGTGACTTTCATCTTCTTAGCCTTTGAGCTACTAAGGTTGAAGGCTCCGAGCCTAAATAGATGGTTTCTTTCCCACTTCAAGCCGCTGTTGAGAGAAAAGGAGCAGTCACGTTTAACCGGCACTAGTTATGTGCTTATTTCCTCCTTGATCGCCTTTCTAGCCTTCCAAAGAGACATTGCTGTACTGGCGCTTTCCTTTCTGGCTGTGGGAGATGCAGTAAGTACCATTGTCGGTGAGAGCATAGGCAAAAGGAAACTCCTTGGCAAAACTGTGGAAGGAGACCTAGCGTGTTTCATCTCCTGTGTTGTCACTGGGCTTGCCTTCGGCTATGCAGCCGTTGATATCCCCTTGCTCACCATACTAGTAGGCTCGGTAAGTGCCACTCTTATGGAAGCTATATCACTACCGATAGATGATAATTTAACTATTCCTCTATTTGCCGGGGTAGTAATGACAGTAATGCACCTTTAGTAAATCAAACTTTCCAAAGAGTAGTTTCAGCTGGAAGTGGCTAGCTCTTTTCTTACCGGGATGTCTGAGACTTCTTCTACTTCTATATTAAGATTAAGCCATCCCTTACGCATAGCCAGCACCACGGCGTGGGTCCGATCGTTAGCATTCAGCTTGCGCATAATAGAGGTAATATGGTTCTTAATGGTCTGCTCCCTAATATTGAGGGCATAAGCGATACGCTTGTTCGGGGTTCCCTCAGCTACGTACTTCAATATTTCCGTCTCCCGGTGGCTGAGCGGTGTAATTAGAGACTCTATACCCTTGCCCATCAAAGAAAGACTATGAAACAGCTCCAATACCTGCTTGGCGGCACCTGCCCTACTCAGTAAGCTATCATTTATGGGATATTCTCCCCGCCTAACCTTTCTAAGAGTGCTGACCAGTTCATCGGCACTAATATCCTTACTTAAAAAAGCAACTGCGCCTGATTTGATAGCGTGGAAAAGCTGGTCATCATCAGGGTTGGGAGCAAGTATCACCACCGCCACCTTGGGACAGCGAGTAGCAATTTGATGTGCCAGACCAAACTCGTTGGGTAAAGGCGTGTTAATATCTACCAATGCTACATCAGGCGAAAGACTCTCAACGAGGCTCCACGCATCAGCAGTCAAATCACACTCTCCCATCACCTCTATATCAGGGTATGAGGATAATGCCTGGCAGATACCTTGACGAAAAATGGGCTGGTTATCAACGATAAAGATGGTTAATTTTCCCATTTTGCTCTCTTCAGTTACCTGCAAATGTTCATCAATGTCCATCTTTAAGCTCCTTATAGGCTAAGAAGGTACACGGCTCCATGCTGTGGTCATATAGCTCTTACCTCCGCCGGTAAAATCCGCTTCTTGAGAGTACAAAAGACCTTAACAAGTTCAGGGTCCAATTGAGTCCCAGCGTTGCGCTCCAATTCCTCCAGTGCTTGTTTATGTGTTAGCTCCCCCTTTCGGTAAGGGCGTGGTGAGGTCATAGCCTCGTAAGCATCGGCTATGGCTATGATCCGGGCATCAAGTGGAATATTCTCACCATTAAGACCAGATGGATACCCAGTTCCATCATAGCGCTCATGGTGGTACTGAATTCCTGGTAGGCAGCCAGCTAAACCATTGATATGCTTAAGTATGGATGTGCCCAGGGCGGGATGGGAATGCATTGGCTCCCAGTCTTCCTCATTCAACAGTGTAGTCTTATTGAGCAACTCGTCAGAGATGCCAATCTTACCGATATCATGTAACAATCCAGCGGTACGAAGTATTGCTATCCTCTCCGAAGGAAGTCCAATTGCTTGACCAAGGGCTGTAGCATAATTGCTCACTCGTCTGGAGTGGCCAAAGGTATGGTGATCCCTGGCATCAACAGTAGCTGCTAGGGCGTAAATCGTGCTCAGAACTTGTTCTTTTGCCTCTGACCCGGCTCGCAGTTTTGGTATATTGGAATCTACTGCGTCAGAGGACAAACAGGTTCGATTCCCCCATCGCTTAGCCTCATATAAAGCTAAGTCTGCGCACTGGATGAGAGCCTCCCTCATCACTCCATCGGTAGGCCACGAGGCTATACCAGCGCTGCAAGTCAACAAAGCTTGCCTCGAGCTCATCACTTGCTCTATACTTCTGTGAATTCGTTCTGCCACCCGGTAGGCATCCTCACTGGATGCACTAGGTAAAATAACGGCAAACTCATCTCCACCGTAGCGGAAAGCCATATCTACAGCTCGGAGTGAGCCTCTGATGGACTGCCCTACCTGCTTAAGAACCTCGTCACCAGCGAGGTGGCCGTGGATATCATTGTATCGCTTGAAAAGGTCCAAATCTAAAAAGATCAGAGAAAATGTTGCCCCAAAGCGAAGACCCCTGGTGATTTCTTCCTCAAGTCGCTCATGAAAATAGCGGTGATTAAATAATCCGGTTAGCTCATCAGTATTAGCCCTCATCTTGGCTGCAGCATAAAGTTGAGCATTTTCCATAACCACCCCGGCTTCAGTGGCCATAGTCATAATCAGGTCTACATCTTCACTTCTGTAAGCAGAATCGTGCAGCTTTCTGCCTACGGCTAGGATGCCAATTAGGGTGCCCTTGCTCTTTACCGGGAAAAATAGCTCTATCTCCGAGGCTGTAAGCTGCTCCCTTTCCTTCTCCCATAAGCTCTTAAGTTGGGGAACAATGTCTATTTGCTCTCGGCTAAAAGGCCTGCCCTCTTTAGCCAGCCAGGTCACAATAGGGTTATCTTTCGCCAGTTTCATCCTAGTAGACGGGTTTCCCTGGTCTGGCATGTTGAACCGGGCGATAAAATCACCCCTTCCCTCAGCAGGCAGGTAGAGGCTTACTTCCTTAGTATGTATCGCCTTGGTTATCAGAGTTAGCATGCTTTCGGCTAATTCTTCGAGGTTGAGAACGTGACTCATCTTGTCAGCAAAAGTCAATAACATGTGGCGATAGTCATAGGTTTCTTTATAAACGAGGCGCTCTATCCACTTTTGGAGAGTGTTTTTTATGGGGTAGAATAGGATGACAATTAAAAATGCCACCCCGGCACCGGCGGCTACGGTACTATAGCCTGCCTCTAGATGAAAGGAACGAAGTAGACCAAAGAAGAGAGCAACATAGAGAGCAGCGAAGCAAAGCATGGTGACAGCATATGTCAGCCCTCTTCTTACCACTATTCTAACATCGAGTAGCTGGTACTTAACAATAGCATAGGTGATAAGGACAGCATTGCCCAGGTTGCCTAGGTGGACCAAAGGATATTTCCCGACAGGGGGATACAACTCAAGTAAAACAAATAGTGTCGTTATACTAAATCCTGTCAACAGATACGCAATCCTATTACGGGTAAGAGGATCGATAGAGCGTCTATATTGTTTGATTAGAGGCAGTACCGCTGAACCTACAAGGGTCAGATAAATCAGAGCAATGGGATAGATAGTGGGGCTAAATTCAGGATACAGTCCTCCACTGATAACAGAGGCCTCTTTTATGACGTAGTCTTGGACAATAAAAGGAATAAGCAACAAAGTAAGCCCATATCCTATAATTACTCCTTTTCCGAGAGGCTTATTCTGAAAGGAGCGGAAGAAATGGCAGTAAAAGGCAGCTCCCGCGAGGATAAAGATGAGGGCGAGTTTGGCAAATAAAAGCTCTTTTCCGGGGAGAAAATTACCAGTGACTAAGCAAGAGGTAAAAGACCAAGAAGCAGTTACCAGAAGGAAAAGAAAGAAAACTTTATGTACTCTCTTTAGTGGTCTGTGGCGCAAATTAACCCATATTAGCCAAATAAAAGCAACGAAAGTCAAAAGAGGGATTACAAACCAAATGCTCATCTAAACCCTTCCTTATTTAATTAGCCTCACTAAAATTAATACTACTTAATTAATACTACTACTCAAGCTGAGGAAGGGCAATAGAAATATGTAGTATATTAGTGGGGGGGTATCGTAGTATTTTAGTAGGGGGCACCATAGGATTTAGTACGGGTTTCTACTGCGAATCACTTTGAGGAAGCTAAGACTGCGTGAGACCCGCCTAGTAGAGTCTCAATTACACTATCGGAAGGATTAATATGGGGTGGTTTGAGATGGGCAAGTTCAGCGCCGGCAGCCCGCTGCCTTGAGATGTACTGTTCAAACGCTCCAGAGGGGAGTAAAGTCACATTAAGTGGCTTTGAACCTGATAGGTCCTCAATATCAGCATAATCTTTATTTATCTTGAGCTGTTTATGTATAATGGTAGCCACCTCTTCGTTTTCATAGATATTTTCTTTAAGCTCAAGATATAAGATTAATGCCGGTTCTCCTTTTCTCTGCTCTTTCCGTGCCACCCAGTCCATATAATCTACGCCGGAGTTCTCTATTGCCTGCCAGATGATTTTTTCTGTAAGATAGGCATGGGGGAAGGCAGCAAGGTCAATGATATCATTTGCCCTGCTATAAAACACCATCTGGGGGATATCTATATTGAGCTTTTCATTGCGCAGCGAGGTTATTCGGATTATGTCGTCAACCCGATACCTGACAAGGGGACCGCCATGAAAGTTAGTAATGATTATCTCGTAATTCTCCCCCGGCTTCACTTCATCCAGTAAAATAGTATATGGCTGATAAGAAGGGTCTGCCTTTAATTTCAGATGCTCGTCCTCAGGAACAAATTCTAAGAGGTTAAAGTCGGGCACGAAAGTCATACCTTCATAGTCCCAGGTCTGCATAGCTATGATAAAACCCTCTGTACAGGCATATACATCTAACGGGGTTCTTCCCCACCTCTCCTTAATCTTCGCTCTGTATATCGCGGTATCTGTTCCCCCTGTCATCAGCCCCTTAATTGGCCAGATATCCTTGGGAAACATCGGGCGACGCGCTAGTTTGCTCTTGAGTGAAGCCTTCGTCAATCGGAGGAGAAGTCCTGGTTTGGAAAGCAAAGATATAAGGGCATTAAGGTCTTTGGGACCCGCTCCCTGAGCAAACTTCTCACCTACCGCTACCAGCACGCTCGCTATCCCAAAAATAACATCGACCCCATCCTCAAGAGCCTGCTCAAAGCCTTTTTTGATTCTTTCTTCAAAGGACATGCTTTCAGCGTCGTCTAGCGGCGGTATAAACCGCATAACAAAGTCAAGCTCTTCCGCCGCCTGTCTTCCCAAAGTCCCTGTCATATAAGGTGGTGGTGCTAAAAGGTAAAGGAGCCTTACATTTTCTGGAAAATCGAAATTTTCCCTATCTCTACAAGTGCTAAGAAGATACATTGCTGCGAGCGTTGGAGACATCTCCTCAAGGAACTTTCGAGTAACAGGCAGCCATTTGCAAGGGTACTCACCTGATACACCTGAAGTCCGTTGCCAGCCAACTGGTGGCATAGGCAGCACGTCCTCCCTTTTTTCGAGGAGGTAGGGTGCGTAATCAGCATAGGTAGTTAGGGGAACCTGCTCCCTGAATTCATCCACGCTAGTCGGCATAGCCCCCCGCATCACCTTTCGCCCGAGTTCACAGTTCTTCAGCAGCTCTATCTGTTCCAGCAGCAATCGGCGCTGGATTACCATAAATTCCTCCAGGCTAAGGTCAATAAAACCGCAGCACCTCTGCCACAGCTCTTGCTTCCTGCCTTGTCTAAGGAGCTCAGCCACAGTTGGCATTCTATGCCCTCACCTCTGGTTAAATCCAGCCGATTTTCTTAATTATACCATATTGGGCTCATTTTTCTATCAAGCCAATAAGGGGTTGACAAACCTTTTGATATATGCTAACCTTTATACAAGGATTTTTTGATGGCAAAGGTTGATACATAAAGTAAGGAATGGTGATTGGCAACCAAGCGAGCGGCTTGGTGATTCATCACCAAGCCGTTTACTTATGTCTATAGTACTTTAACAATTGAATATTGAGGACTAATATCAAATCTGAAGCAGGTCAAGCGGGTAAGGGCACATGGTGGATGCCTTGGCATCAAGGGCCGAAGAAGGGCGTGGCAAGACTGCGAAAAGCCCCGGTGAGCTGTCGAGCAAGCTTAGCCGGGGATTCCCGAATGGGGCAACCCGCTCAGGTAAAACCTGAGCACCCCCAGCCGAACACATAGGCTGGGTGGGGGTAAGCAGGGGAAGTGAAACATCTCAGTACCCTGAGGAAAAGAGATTATTCCCTGAGTAGTGGCGAACGAAAGGGGAAGAGCCTAAACCCTATAAGCTAAGTGGTCCTGGAGCCTATGCTTGTAGGGGGTTGTAAGGCAGGTAGGACCTAGTCCAGAATAGGTCAAGGAGTTACAAACTGAACCCTAGTCGAAGGTTTTTGGAAAAGACAACCATAGAGGGTGACAGTCCTGTAGACGAAAGGGAGAAGCTCCTTATCTGTACTTGAGTACCACGGGACACGAGGAATCTTGTGGGAATCTGCCCTGACCACAGGGCAAGGCTAAATACCCTTGATGACCGATAGTGAACAAGTACCGTGAGGGAAAGGTGAAAAGTACCCCGGGAGGGGAGTGAAATAGACCTGAAACCGTGTGCTGACAAGCAGTCAGAGCC
>JAUWYK010000079.1 GCA_030615865.1 Dehalococcoidia bacterium | reverse complement strand
TGAACTTTTCTAACAAGAAGCCACAGTAATCAATGGTATCCATTACCGATTGTGGTGTTTGGGTTGGAAGCCCAATCATAAAGAACACGTCCAAACGCCCGCAGCCGGCATCAAGGGCATCACCCAGCGTCTGTTCCAGGTCTTGATTAGAATAGTGTTTGCCAGCAGCTCTCCTTACTTGCGGGTCGTGAGATTCAGGGGAAATCTCCAGGCAGAAGTTAGGACATGACAGACCCATCTGATGCAAAAAATTTTGCGGGGCGGGAGAGAATAGCTCAAAGATAAACTGACTCTTCGCTCCGTCCTTCTGAAGCAAGTGCAAAAGCTCATAGCCATAGTCCTCTCCTGGTTGGCGCAGGTCGCCTAAGATGAAAATAGGGCCACCACTGAAGTGCTCAATTTGCTTTATATCTTGAGCAACCGATTTCGGAGAGCGGAAGACAGTCCTTTCTCGATTATAAAAGTTTCGGAAGGCGGCTGCAGAGCCTCCACAGACAACGCAATTTTCGGAGCAACCACGACAGGTAAGCACAGCGGTTATAGGATAACGTAGCCAGCCCTTAAAAGGAGCATAGTTAGCAAGGTCACGGTGTTTAATCACAGAGTGCAAGGTATGAGTATAGTATTTGACCATAACATTGCTGAGGTCAGATGGGACATGGGTGAAGGGATTTTCCCGTATTCTACCCTGGCTATCGCGCCAAACAAGGTTGGGCACTGCTTCAGGCTCCCTGCATTTCACTATGCAATCCATTAGCTGTCGGAGTGGCTCTTCTGTAGAGTCACCCCTCACCACATAGTCAATCTCAGGGTATTGGAGCAGCTCCTTATAGTAATAAGAGGCTGAAAGCCCTCCTACTACTAGTTTTGCCTCCGGGTGGTATCTTTTTACTATCTGTGCTACCTCAATAGCACCGTGAGCGTGGACTAGCCAGTGTAAATCAATGCCAAAGACTAGCGACCTCAGGCGCTTTATCAGTCTGTCAACATTGAAGTTCTTATCGTTCAGCATGCGCACAGCGAGGTTAACAATACGCACCCGATATCCAGCACGTTCCAGATATTCAGCAATACTAGTGAAGCCAATGGGATACATCTCGAAAATAGGGGAGGAGGGAATCAGGTCACTAACCGGTCCATAAAGGCTCGTTCTCTGGCGAAAGTCATACACGCTGGGCGGATGCAGCAAAATTAGGTCAACTGACATCACCTTACTCCAATTAATAGAAATTCAATAAAAGCTAAATTTTGGATTCTAATTTAGAAAACCCTCGCCAGGATATAGCCGATGCCCAGAAGAAATTGAGTTAAGAGGACAACCAGAACATTATTACCCATAGCTGGCACTAGCCCACTTATCTCTTGATGCTTCAGGGCACCCCGAATAGCCTTTATGGCGAAGGGAAGTGTTAACAAGGCTATTAGACAGAAGGCTGGTATTGTTTCTGCCACTACGCCACCGACTATCCACAGGTAAACCACTACGGTTAGAACTGCGTAGATTATGCTTGCCCTTGTTCTTCCCATCACTATGGGCAGGGTTTTTCTGCCTGCCTTCTTATCGGCTTCTACATCAGGAAATTCGTTCAAAAGAAGCAGGTTATGCACCAAAATGCCAGAGGGTATTGCCGCCACAACAGCAGGCAGAGTGTAGGCAGCGGTCTGAACAAAGTAAGCTCCGAGAACCGGCAAAGTTCCCATCCCTACCCCAGGTGCCCACTCAGGCCATTTCAGCCTGGTTATGAAGGGGGTATAAAGTAAAATGCATATTGCAGCTATTAAAAGTAACGGTAGCAGAAGCCAGCCTCTGACCATCACAAAATAAACACCTATAGGTATAGCCAACAGGAAAGACACCAGCCCTAACCACAAGACCTGCCCCGGTTTAAGGAGACCGGCAGGGAGAATACCGCTGCCCCCGCTGAAGGGGGTTCTTTTAGCTTCCAGGTCTATCCCGCTTCTATAGTCAAAGTAATCATTAAGTACATTGACACTGATATGAGCCAAAAGCAGCCCGATGAAAGCCAGCAGCGCATAACCGAGATAAAAAACACCATCGTACCAGGCAATACAGGTTCCCAGAAATGCTAGTACGATGGAAAGAAGCAAAAACTGGGGCCTGGTCTCTAAAAACCATATTTTCAGCTTCACTGAGCTCTTCTCTCTGCCCTGCTCATAGGTTCACATTCTTCTCTGTGGCGTCCCTGGAGGGATTCGAACCCACGACCCGCTGCTTAGAAGGCAGTTGTCCCTCTGCGGTTTCAATCAGCTTTGAGCCGAGGGCCTCCCAAAGCTGTGATAGGGTAGGGGAATTTGGCAAAGCAGTTGCTCCTTGTTGATGTTTCATTTTATCCTCCTTTTGATAGGTAGTATGGTTACTTAGTATTAGCGGCTTCGTCCAGTGGTATCGGGGCCTTCCTTCGGTTTCCACTCGTAGCCACACCTGCGGCAAATAAAACCCTTGATTTGCCGATCCTCTCCTGGTCTTCGGTTGATACCCGGCAGTATATTGCTGCTCTCATCGTTCCCTCCTCATAATTTCTATTTGCTCTTTTGTCGGAGGCGTAATACCGAGATATTTGATGACTTTTTGCCTCACCTTCTTACCCTCTCGCTTGCTTTCCACGAGATAGTAGTAGATTCTGGTGCCTTGTCGTTTAGTTCTGATAAATGCCACCGCTCACCTCTACCTACCATTGTAGTGCCTAGCTAGAGAAATGTCAAGGGGTTTTGGTTGATTTTATGGAGAACTTTTAAAAAGGATTTACCTCGCCTAACTCTACAGTCTCATCTGCTACCTTCGGGGTAATGACCGGGAGGGCTAAGAACTCTTTACTCTCCGGCTGCCGTGTGGTAGCCTGTGTGGGGTTGGCACTATGACCCAAGTAAAGAAGTATCGCTTGCCGGCAACAGGAGCACAGGAGTATGTTTGCCAGTGCCCGCGCTGTCTAACTGTTGAAACCCTGTGCTTTAGGGACGACATTCTGGTCCCGACAACCAGATTCAAGCAGGGGGAAGACGGCAGGATCTATCATAATTGCAACCAGTGCTCATCTGGGCTGTGCCGGCTATTCCCTACCTGGGAGGCAAAGCCCCAGACATTGTAGCCGTAGCTATTCATACAGACCTTTACTTTTCGATGAAATGTTTAGAAAACCTGTTGACTAGTAATGCGCTACGTGATACTCTCTGCTTAGAATCTTACAAACGAGGAGGTTTAAATGCAGGCATATTGCATGAAGTGCAAAAGGAAGGTTGAGATTAAGAATCCGAGAGCTATCACAATGAAGAACAAGCGTCCTGCTACTCAGGGTGTTTGTCCAAGTTGCGGAACCAAGGTGTTTCGAATAGGTAAATCCTAAACCCAGGAAAAACTGAAATAAGAGCCACTTGCTGTGGCTCTTATTTATTTACGGAGAAACACCTGCCAGTTGGCTGAACATTCTGGCTTAATGTTCGCTCATGAAGCGAACGATTTCCTCCTGTGGAATAAGCCACTTTCTGGGTGGCATAATAAAGATAGTCCGGCTATATATCTCATCATGCCCCCTCTCATACTTGTCACGAAACCAGTTCTGTATTTCTATCATCTCGGAGGCTCTTTTGGCATGCAACTTGTGCTCTCTTATGTACTTGCAGACCGTTGCCGGGGTCCTGCCGATGAGTTCGGCTGCTTCCTCACAGCCAAGGTACAACGGCTCTTCGCTCATGAGAATGAGTTCTTTCTTTCCCAAGTCAAAACACCATCGCTGGCGTGTTGGGATTGGTCGTAGGTGCCTCTCTATTGAGAAGTTAATAACTTCGCCTTCATATTGGACCTCTTCGGCTCGGTCACGTATCTTATTTCCCGCAAGCCCCTCCGGCATTGGCACATTTTTTGCGCTGTACAAGCCCTCTGCATAGCGACCAAGGAGATTTCGGAACTTTGTGCTGGGGTTCCCTGCAACTACTGAGGCCACTTCCTCAAGTAAGGCATGTTCCAAGCCGAGGAGGTAATGGTCCTCACAGTAGGCACATCCGTAGACGAAGCCGTAAGGAAGGGCAAATCTTTGGCATCCTGCGTAGTCACATCCTCTGCGATTCACACTCCTATTCTAGGGAGAACGTGCCTATTCTGCAAATCCACAATAAACGAAATGACGCAATGTTCACTTACTCTCTAGCTAATAACACCACCCCAAAGTCATGACCACATTCCACACGGACATTGTCTATCTCTTGCTTAGCTAATAGGCAGTTCCTACCAACAAGCTCTCTACCACATTTGTTGTAGGGTTAATTTTGAGTAGCAGTGCTAAATAGCAATGGTTTTTGGGGTCTTTGGTATGGCATGACCTTCCCCCGCATAAGATTGAAGCTCCATAACTTCCATCTCGGCTTATCTCCTTGTGACCTGTGGTAAAATGGGAGTGTAGGAGGACTACCATGAATCAAGATATTACGAATGAAGAATGGTATAAGAAAGCCAAAGAGTCTGACGTGATTGTTAGCACTGCCTTTTTTTGTAAAGTAGGACAGGTTGAGGCAAAACTTACTATGTATATAGAACCTGACCCTCATGGCGATGGGGCAGGGACACACGCTCATTTCCATACTCCTCTATTATGTCCAAAAACAAAAATCGTAGAATACCCCGAGCCTGACAGATGCCAAGTCACTGACCAGACCTGCCCTTTTTGGGAACCTGTCGGAGGATACAAACGGGATGTCAATACAAGAAAATGGGTATACGCACATCGTTTCCTTCATCAGGCAAGTCTAATAGAATTCTATGGTGTGCAACTACTGGAAACGGCTTTTAAATTGAAGGGATTTAACATGATGCGGGAGCTTCCAGATATGAGTTATTGGTTATTAGTCAGCCTACTTCACTCTCTAGGCTTGGTAAACAAGGACGAGCATAACGAACTGCAAAAGCTGAGAGAAAAGCGAAACAGATTGGCTCATGAGCCAAGAGCATATGCTAGCTTTGGTGAAAAGGAACTGTTTGAGTTGGTTGGTAAAGCAGAGAGGGTTGTGAGCTTTATGAGGGATAAGATTTCTATAATGTTAAAGTAAGAACTGGTTTTCCGTCCCATTCTAGCCCTGCTCCGAAAAGGTAAGCTGCGCCGGTAAAAGGGGATAGGTGAAACGACCTGTGAACTTCAAGCGAGACCTAGGCAAGATGACGGGTTGATGTGCAATATGCCCCGTCATGAAATGACGGAATGTTCATTCACAAGCCGAACCGTAGTAATATTCAAGCAAGTGAGGAATGCTATCTTTCTCTGTATGAGGTAGATATCTCGGTTAGAGCGCTAGACCAAAATCACTTGTTGAAAGTTGTGGTTCTTCTGTCCTTCCTAGTCTCCAAACAAGAACAATTGCGATAAAGTTACACCTAAGGCTTTGGCTATTGCTGCAATATTCTTCAACGAGGGGTTTCTTTCTCCCCGTTCGATGCCACCAAGATATGTCCGATGCATGCCTGATTTGAATGCTAGTTCCTCCTGAGACAATCCTATTGCCAGTCTCAGCTCCCTTACCCTCTCCCCAAATTGCTTTTCTATTGTCTTCATTTACTGTTACGGTGCAGCCAAAACCTTGACACCAATTGTATGGTGGTGTATACTATAAGTCTACAGACTATAAGTAGCACCCATAAGAACTTATCCTATCTTCTTTTTAGAAACGGGGCAGGCTGAGGCCAAATCAAAGCCTGGTTGAATCGTTCTGAATGATAAACCCAAGGACAAAGGCAACGGTTCGTAGACCCAGTATGGTCGTGGTCAAGATCCTGCTGCAGTGTGGAGACCAAGTAATTGAGTGGTCGGTACGGGAAGCTAGAGATCTGCCATCGTCGTGGTTACACTGCTCAGCTTGCCTGCCCCACTAACTCAAAAGGAGGAAACCATGAAATATGATAAGAGGAAACTTTATGTTGGAATTGATGTTCATGCCAGGGAGCATAAGGCAGTGGTCATACCTGTAGGTTTACTTGAGCTCTCTGGTGCAGCATGGAAAAAGGTGAGACCACTCAGCATTCAAAATGATCTCAATAGCTTCGAACGACTTGATATGGCTATCAGGTCATACATTTCCAGTGCTGAGGAGGTGGCTATCGCGGTTGACCATACAGGCGGTCATTATTCGGAACCTATAGTATACTACTTACAAACCAAAGGGTACCACGTTTGCCATTTGGAAAGCAAAGCAATGAAAGCTGCAAGGGAGCGCCTTCTTGACGAGGAAAGTAAGAGTGATGTGATCGATTCTACTAGTGCCGCATATATGCTCTATCTAAGAGATGCACAGGGCCTATCCTTTCGTATCTCAGAAATGACACCTGAGCTAGGATCCAAAGCAGCGATTTTAAACTCTTTGGTGTTGCAAAGGTTACAATTCAACAAGCTGGCCATGCAAGCCACCAATAGACTACATCAGTTTCTACTGGCAGTCTTTCCTGAAGGTGAGACGCTGTATTTTAATCAGCTCTTGAAGATAACCCCTTATTATCCAACTCCTAGAGATATCCTTACTAGCAATGGCCTAAACAGGATTAAAGGACTGCGTCGGAAAGATAAAGAGAATATTATAGAACTTGCTGCTAAAAGTGTGGGTGTGCCTGACGGCACCTATGGATGGCTCATTAGAGAGCTGAGCATACTAAGAATAGAGTATTTAGAAAAGTGCGACGATTTGGCGTCCGTGCTACGAACCCAACTGACCACACATCCGTATGGGGAAATTCTGCTTTCATTTCCAGGTGTTGGCGACATCACCGCCGCCACCATTATAGGCATTATCAAGGACATGGAGAGATGGCCTGACAAGAAGAAATTCAAAAAAGCTCTTGGAGTTTACGGCACACTAATCCAATCAGGTGCTAACCGTAACCGGACAAGGCAGGGAAAAGAGGGTAGTAAGCATGGGCGACGCGTATTGTTCCAAATCTGCTTCGGCTGCGTCAGGAAGAACGTACGTGATAATGATTTCAGGGACTATTATTACCGCCAAGTAGCACAGGGCAAAGTGCGAATTAAGGCCCTATGCAGCACCATGGGTAAGTTAGCTGAGATTATATATCACTGCCTTAAAGCAGGAGAGTTATATCGATATCAAGGCAAATACAGGGGTGACCGCCAATTTAGATGACAAAGAACGACCTAGGTGGGGTTGTCTTCAGTGTGGAAAGGGCGCTGGAATATCAGCGTATGAATGACGTGTGCAGAAGAATGTTGGGGATCAGACCAACAGGGTCAAGGCATTATTGCAACTCCTGTTCAGTATCCTGCCCCAGCGTGCGGTAATGTTCATAAAGGAATCACCGCTATCGACAATAGACACTATTTGGACTATAATAAGTATGACCAGCTTCCATCATACCTGTGCCGGCTATGATAATGAAGACAGTGATTCTTCAATTGCACCAAAGTTACTACTATGAGAACTTATCGTTTGTCTTATGAATCCTAGGATAATTGGATAAAGCACCTTAACCCCATAAAACCAAATAGAGGCAATGAATGAATATTTCTATAATAGGCTCAGGCTATGTTGGCTTGGTAGTGGCGATTTGCTTGGCCAAACTAGGCAATGAAGTTATCCTTATTGACGCCGATGAGGACAGAATAAACTCAATAGTCAACAAAGTATCACCGATATATGAAGTAGGTTTAGACGCAATCCAAAAACAGGTTGACATTAAGGCA
>JAUWYK010000067.1 GCA_030615865.1 Dehalococcoidia bacterium | reverse complement strand
GGTATCTTTAACTGGTTTGATACCCCTTATGCCTTCTCGGCAGCTATAGTCAGGATAAATATTGATGGTAAGGTCGACCTATTCACCGGAGCCTGTGATATTGGTCAAGGCTCTGATACCACACTGAGCATGATTTGTGCCGAGGAACTGGGGGTGCATCTTGAGGATGTCAGGATACATGCCGGTGATACCGGCATTTGCCCTGTTGACCTCGGTGCCTGGGGTAGCCGGGAAACACTGATGAACGGCAATGCGGTCAAGAGGGCAGCGGCTGATGCCAAGTGTCAGCTCCTGGAGTTCGCCGCCGCCAAGCTAGGAGCCAACATTGTCTATGACCTGAATATCGAAGACCGATGGATTCACCTGGTTGACCGTCCAGAAAGGGGCTTTTCTTACTTTGATATCGTTAAAGAGACGATAAGGGGTAGGGATGGCGAGGCTATCATCGGTCGCGGGCACTATACTCCACACCGCAAGGGTATGATATCTCCCGCCTATAGCTTTGGTGTCCAGGCTGCCGAGGTTGAAGTGGATACTGAGACCGGCAGATATAAGCTGGTAAATGTAACCACTGCCCATGAAAGTGGCACAGTAATCAATCCCGTAGGCATTGAAGGGCAATTAGAAGGGGCAATAATGATGGCTGGGGGCTATGGCTTCTGTGAAGACCAGCCAATGGATGAGGGCAGGATACTCAATCCATCGATTGCTGATTACAAGCTTATCCGCTCCCTGGATATGCCGGAGACCGAGATCTTAGAGATTGACACTTATGAGCCCGAGGGACCGTTTGGCGCCAAGGAGGCTGGTGAAGGGCTTACCAATCCCACTGCTGGCGCCATAGGCAATGCAGTATATAAAGCAGTCGGGGTGAGAATAAATGATTTGCCCATAACCCCAGAGAAGGTTCTCAGAGCACTAAAGGAGAAGAGGCAACAAGCTAAGTAGAACCGTTAATGTAAATTAGGCGGGAGGTCAGCGATGAGCTATCATTGCCCAGTTTGCAATAAAGTTTCAAGCAGTGCTATGGATCTCGCCCGACACATGATTGGCCGAGGAGACAAAGTACATAGAGACTGGATTAACTCTAAAGGTTTTAAGTACTCGGAATTGCTCGCCATGCAATTCAAGTCATTTGGTGTTGAGGGTTATAAAGCCCTGGCCGAGGTATTAGAGAAAGAGACTAAAGTCGAAGATTAGGCAATCAACGGGGAATGTCAGCTCTTTGACATGCTACCCAAATATTAGCGCATTTTTCGGGCTGCCGAATTGTGCAATGAAGGCAGCAGGAGCTATTCCAACGTCGCCGGAACGTTTGAATATCAGCGGGTAGAAGTGTAAGATAACCGTAGTAGCTGATATCGGCAATCCTGGGCTAACTCGGCTAACCCCCGCTTTAGGGTTACTGACAAACAAAGCAAGGAGGGAAGGTATGGCACGAGGCTATATGGGAAAGATTCTGCTGGTGGATCTTTCCAGAAATGAGCTAAAGGATGAGGTGCTCGACGAAAAGCTTGGTCGCCAGTTCATTGGAGGCTATGGCATCGGCGCTAGAATCCTCTTCAGCCGACAAAAGGCTGGTGTTGACCCATTGGGCCCAGATAATACCTTTGGCATTCTTACCGGCCCATTTACCGGTACCCCGGCACTTTCGGGTACAAGGCACACCGTGGTGGGGAAATCCCCGCTTACCGGCGGTTGGGGTGATGCCAATTCAGGTGGTTATTTTGGTTCTTGCCTGAAGTTCGCTGGCTATGACGCGGTGTTCTTTACTGGCATATCAGCCAAGCCGGTTTACCTCTTTATTAATAATGGTAAAGCCGAGCTTAAAGACGCCGCTCATCTATGGGGGAAGGATACTTACCAAACCCAAGACATACTCAAATCTGAATTGGGCAAGAGTGTTGAAGTAGCCTGCATCGGCCAATCGGGAGAGAATCTCTCTCACATCTCGGCGGTTATGAACAGGGGCAGAACGGCGGCTCGTTCCGGTTTGGGCGCCGTGATGGGCTCAAAGAGGCTTAAGGCGGTGGCGGTGAAGGGCAAAATGAAGGTTCCCCTCGCCGATGAAAAAAGAACCAATGAGCTAAGAAAAAAGTACCTGGGTGAACTGGGAGGGCATATTGTCTGGTTAAAGCCGATAGGCACACCGTTCCTCACTGTTGGAAACGCCAAGGACGGTGGATCGCCAGTCAAAAACTGGGGGGGAATAGGGATTATTGACTTTCCCGACGCTGAACCTATCGGAGCCGACGCTGTAATTGAGCGCCGGTCGAAGAGGTTTGCCTGTTACCTGTGCCCCATCGCCTGCGGCGGGTACATGAAGGAAGGAACCGGAGAGTATAAATATGAGGCAGGTTCACGTAGACCGGAATATGAAACAATTGCTATGTTTGGCATCAATTGTCTCAATAACAACATTGAATCGATAATCAAGGCAGGGGATATCTGCGATCGCTATGGGCTTGACACCATCTCTGCCGGGGCTACCATCGCCTTGGCTATTGAATGCTTTGAGAATGGGCTTATCACCAGGAAAGACACTGATGGTATTGAGATGACCTGGGGCAACCATAAAGCCATCGTTGCCATGACGGAAAAACTGGCCAAGAGGGAAGGTTTCGGTGCTGTGTTAGCCGATGGGGTAAAGGTGGCCGCGGAGAAGATTGGTAAGGGCGCCGACCAATACGCCATGCATATTCAGGGGCAAGAGCTTCCGGCACATGACCCGAAGCATACGTTTCACTATGCAACTAACTACAGGCTGGACCCCACTCCAGCTCGTCATTTTACCGGCTCGGAACTGTCGATGGCACCGGGGCATCCCGCAGGGCTGCTGCCCAAATTCGACCACAGGTCCTTTAGTGGCCGGGGTGAAGCCCACAAGATAGGTAGCAACTTCAACCATGCCTTGGTTTGTGCCGGGATGTGTCTGTTTGTGTACTGGGCTTTTCCCAGCGTTGACCCTATCGCTGAGTTTATGAGGGCGGTTACCGGTTGGGACGTAACTAATGACGAGCTGCTTAAGACTGGAGAGAGAATTTCTAACATTCGGCAGGCTTTCAATGTTCGCGAAGGGTTGAACCCGCTGCAGTTCAAAGTCCCCGACAGGGTACTCGGCCGACCCCCGCAGAAAGAGGGGCCCCTGGCCGGGGTAACCGTTGATGAGGACACCCTAATCAAAGAGTGCCTTACTGCTATGGATTGGGACCTCAAGACAGCCAAGCCGAGTAAAAAGAAGCTACAAGAACTGGGCCTGGAAGACGTGGCTCAGGAACTCTGGCCTTAGAAGAAGACAATTTGCGATGTCATAAAAAGGCGGCCCTCCTGGGCTATTTGCCTCAGGAGGGCTTGCTTTATCAGGGTAAGACACCTACAGGCCTCAGGCTGGCACTTGAAGCTTCCCCGGGCCAAATGAAGAAAAGTCCAGGTCATAAAATTGCCTGCATACGGAGAAGTAACCCAGCTGCATTCCGCCTAAAACTAGTTTTGCACATGCAGCGTCACGATAATACTTCTCGTAGTGGTTTTCACGGACGTAACCAAAGGAACCCATGAATTCCATCCCCCTTAAGATCAGCTCCGATGCAGCTCTGGCAGCGAATGTAAGCACAGAGCGTGCCTTAGCTATCATACTATCTGTGATCCATGAGCCATAAATATCCATATGGTCAAATTGATAATTTGTTTCCAAAAAAGCGGCTCTACCCACAGATATTACCGAGGCCATCTCGCCCAAAAACATAGCCGTAGAAAGGTGCTGGTTGATTGGTTTACCACCTACCACCCTCTGTCCCGTATATTCAACAAGTACATCAAATGCTCCTTGTAGCAAACCAACGGCGTTTGCCGCATTTAGAGGAAATACTGAGACCATGTTAGTCAGAAATATATCCCAGGCTTCAGGTCCCTGCAGCCCCCACTCCTTAGGCACCCTTACATTATCGAAGAAAGTGGAGGTATTTCGGTCAGCTTGAAGGCCGCATTTGACCTCAAATTTACCGTGGGAAACCCCAGGCCAGGGTTCGGGAACATAGACCATAATAAAGGCATCTATCCCCAGCTTCGGGTCCATATTACACACTACACAATGGAGGTCAGCTATTCCACTATTACTTGCCCAATGCTTGGCACCGTTAATTACCCATTCGTTACCCTCAAGTTTAGCTCTCGTCCGTATTAATCTGCCCTCATTCAGATGATTCTCAATATCAACGGCAGACTCTACTTCACTCATGTTAAAGCAGCCAACACGCAGCTCATTACCCACGAACATGGGGGCAAATTTATCAAGCACTGCTTTCCCCCACGCTTTTACTTTTGCATCGGGTGAGAAATAGGCCACGGTAGCCGGTGCCAAACACCAGTCGGTAACGGCGCTATGAAGATCTATACCATAATCGCCGCGAGAAAGCTGCTCTTGCTTCAGGGCACCGGTAACCATAGATAGCGCTTCGTTTCCACCATAATCTTTCGGTATCATGTTTTTCTGGCAACCGAGGTCTACTTGCAACTTCTTCAGGATGGGATTAATTATTTCTTCATGCGTTACATCATCGTCAATTTTATCACGAACCGGCATAATCTCCTTGTCGGTAAAATCAGCAAACACCTTCTGCATCATTCGTTGCTCTTCATTAACGAAACACTCCGGGTACTGCAATTTGTACCATTGACTGGTCTGGTCTAACATTTATCCCTCCTTTGACGTTTTTTCGGTTAATTTCAGATTAATAGATCTCTTCCCCATACAGGATATGAACGTTTTTCAGCATCGGCATCAATTTCGCCATTAAGTCCTGGAATTTCTGCGTCGTTTTACCTTTCTGGGAGAATTCATCCAGGCTATTCACATGCACGATTCCTACATAGTTATAAGGAATCTCTCCCGTCACCGCTCCCGTTATCCTGACCAGTTCGTACTTCTTGACCGACGGCAGGCTCGCCAGTATAGGGCCTTTCTCCTTAGTAACGAAATCCTTGTACTGTTCATCAGTCACATTATCTGCCAGATTGTAAAGAATGATTTCCTTTGCCATTTTTGCCATCCTTTCTTAAGATTTTACTTTCGCTAGGTCATACCTAACCAACCCAGATATTACTACAAACACTTCGATTTGGCAATAACAAAGGGTTGTTATTTTCAGCCCAGAAAGTAGCGGAGTGAACCCTTGGGACTGGAACCTCTTGTAGAGTCGTGTTCTTTTATTATGAGGTGGAATCGAAGATTGCGATTAGAGCGCACGGATTTACTAAGTGGTACCAATAGGGACTGGAGCTCACAGAAAAGTGGATTTCATTTATTAAATCTTACCCTCGGAAGCGCTCTGATCCTACTATCGTGTACTTCCCTGAGTATTGACTGAAGTTATGGCCAAGCAGCTGATATTCCTTTGGAAATAAGCGCGGATTAATTAGTCATAATAGCGAGGGTATTTTTCTTGACGCCGCTTCCATTGCTCTTACTTTGTTCTCAGCCTCTGCTTGCCTCATTTTGATCTTTCGCATAAGGCTGCCTACTATGTTGTAGTACGCCTTTATCTTTTCCACAGAGCTAAGCTCAGACAGAATTACAGTCACATTCATTACGCCTTTTCCCCTAGGATAATCACAACTCCTTATCACAGCTTCTCGAGCTATATCCTTTAGATAACCTCCTAGCTCTTTGAACAAGTCTATTTTTATTTCCGTAGCTGGCGCTAAGATAAGGTATAAGGCGCTCCCTGCATCCGCAGGGTTGCACTCAATTGATAGCTGGCCTATTGCCTCCTCCATCGCCTGAATTCCTACACGCGTTTCAGCAGTCTTGTCCCTGAAAGTACGCGATCTCCCAAAGGGTAACTTGATAAGTGGTAGTGGTAGTTGCAATTTACCATAACCAATTGCTGTCCATCCTGCCAGGGTCTGTATTATATTCCCGGCATCAGCTATACTCACCCCAATATATTTGGTCTTTTCTTCTTCACCGGCGCAGAGCAGGTCGTAGAATGGCTCAACAATTAGTTCATTAATTTTGGTTAGGTTGTTCCTTAAAGCAGAGTCTTTTGTGACATACCTCTGGTTATCAGCCAGAAATACCGCATCTGCTACTGAATAGATAGACTTAAGAGATATTGCCGCATTATAGATAGTTCGTTCCTCCGTCTCCTCCTCGTCTTTGAAAGGGAGGATAACCAGAGAATATACTGGTTTATCCTTATAACAATCCTTTATGGACTGTGCCATTATTGGAATTCCACCAGAGCCGGTACCGCCAGCAGCACCAGCAATTAGGAGAAAAGCATCAGTTTCAAAGAATCGCCTGGCTGATCTTATAGCATCAATAATCCTGTTGCTGTTTTCCATAGTTATTTCTGCGCCAAGTTC
This sequence comes from Dehalococcoidia bacterium, assembly GCA_030615865.1. The sequence goes on along the minus strand of JAUWYK010000067.1, from coordinate 4,434 downwards.
ACTCATCCGGACTACACCGTGCCCATCTGTCTTTTGGCTTTCAATGAGGACTCTATGCTGATAATCAGGCTTTATGGTATGTAGACCTTTTAAATCAGCAGTATCGATGTCTACGGCAAAGGCATCAGTAATTATCTCAATCCTTCGCTGAACCCGAGCTCTTCTGTTTAGTCGAGCAAATTCATCAGCAATCTTGCTCCCACATTGCCCAAAGCCAATGACCATTAATTTCATTTTTTTCGCCGCTCCTTATTGACAATTGTATCACATAAGCAAGAAAAATGCCAGTTGGCAATTCATTTGGTAAAGTCAAACTTGTTGGGAAATAGGGGGATAGCAAATAGCACAGGCTTGCATTACGGCTCTGTACTCTATCCAAAGACTGCCAGAGTCATATGTAACAAAAAGCCAGAATGAACTCCCGAAGGCACTGGGCGGCCCAGCTCATTGACCGTTTGTATTTGAGGTTTCGCTTCTCTCGACCGTGATAGACTATTTCTAAGAGCGCTTCGTCAGACATCGCAATTTCTGTTTTGTGATGATTGGAATCGAGTCTATTCTAGTATATATTGTGGTCACTAGGTAAGGAATACCAAGCACAACAATTTGACGAAATGTTTCGTTTCATTGGTTGAACTGGCCGGATAGGCCTGCATTGGATAGACTGGATGCCAGAAACGACAACCTTGCTGCTCACACGCAGGAGAGTTTCCCAAGTACCCATTGAACAACTCGATGAAATGTTACTTTAAATGTGGTCTCTATCCTGCTCTGGATTAAATCGAATTAGCTACGAGCGCCCCATCGGCGATAGCATCGGCTATCAGCTTAGGCTCTTTGCAATCTCCAATGAAGTAGATTTCAGACACCTTTCCCTCCAGACTTTCTATCAAGTCAGTATTGTGCTGTAAGGGTAAAGCAGTAATTATAGTATCAGCTTCAATGATCAACTTCTGTCCCTCTTTGGTAGTAATGGATAGGCCTTTACTGGTTATTTCGTTATATTTAACTCCCAGGTATCTCTTGACCCCTTTCTTATCAAACCAGGGAAAGAGTTGGAACTTATCGTCTCCGGTCATGCCTTCCCCCAGTGCCTCAACGCTATCAACAATGGTTACCTGCCTGCCCCGCTTAACCAGAAATTCGGCTACTTCACAGCCATGGATTCTGCTGCCGATGATGACCACCCGTTTGCCAATCGGCATGTAGAATTTGGTAAGCTTTTCCAGCACCTGAGGGTTGAGGAATTTTAGGAAAAATTTTAGTTTTTGATGGAGGGCGGCGCTGGTTAGCACCTTAGACCCCTGGATACCTGGGATGTCGGGAGTAGTATGTTTGCCTCCGCCAGCAATAATGATTACATCTGGCTTAAGCTGTTCAACTACCAAGTCATTTACCTCCTGCCCCAGCTTTACATTTACACCCAGCTTGTTAAATTGAGTCTTAAAATACTGAACTAAATCCATTATATCGTTCACTTCCAGGTCTTTGAATAAAGCGGCTAAGGGCAAAAGTCCGCCAAGTCGGGGCTCTTTATCATAGAGGAAGACCTTATGTCCCCTCAGTGCAGCTACCCTGGCGGCTTCCATACCTGATGGACCGGCTCCAACTACCAATACCTTCTTTTTCTTTTGGGCGGGCTGATAGGTTAATTCTGTTTCGCGGTTTAATTGAGCATTTACTCGGCACATAACCGGTTTATTCTGTAATCGGGCATCCATACAGTAGAGGCAGCCAAGACATGGCCGGATATCTTCACATCTGCCTTCAGTGACCTTGCGGGGTAGTTCCGGATCCCCCAGAAGGCGTCTGGTCATACCCACGAAGTCCAGCTTTCCTTCCCTGAGCAGGCGTTCTCCAAGGATTGGATCCAATCGACCGGCGGCAATAACCGGCACAGACACCGCCTTCTTGACGGCTACAGCTAGCGGTATTATTACGCCCTTACCCTTGTTGCTCCAATCCAAGCCTTCAAGGAGTGGCTTACGGAGTTCCGGATAATAAAATCTATCCGGATGCAGTAAGCCTCCCCGATGACCATAATAATGAGCTCTTACCTGAATTGCCTCTGCGCCGGCATCCTGAATTAACTTGGCAAACTGGACGCCCTCCTCAATTTTGGTAGCTCTTTCGTGACCATATTCAACTATATTGATAAGTACAGTTACTGCAAAATCTGGAGCAAGACGTTTTTTTATCCCACTAACTATATCGGTCACAAACCGAACTCTATTCTCTAAGCTGGCAATTCCATACTTATCCTCACGCTTATTAAAGACGCGAGATAAGAAGCTATTTGGTAAGGTGCAGGTTCCAGCATTGACCTCCACGCCATCAAAGCCAGCCTTATAGGCTCGTTCAGCGGCTTTAATAAACATTTCTATGACTTCTTCCACTTCAGCGAGGCTCATCCCTTTTGTCCCAACAAAATCAGGACCAGGTAATTCCTCTTTCTTTAATGGAGAAGAACATCGGGCATCAGGACGTACTAGTAATCCAGTGGGATTCCAGGGACCGGCATGAATAAGCTGGAGAAAGATAGGACAATTATGCTTATGGACAGCCTGGGCTAATTCACTGAAGCTTGGGATGAGATTATCATCGTGAAGGCGAAATTGAACTGGAGGATGATGGACACCCAATGGATATTCTACGCCGCAAGACTCTACTATAAGTAAGCCTATTCCGCCCTTGGCTAACGCCTCATAGTAAGCTTTAGCCCGTTCGCCGACGAAACCAGTATCAGGCTCAATGGTAGAAGAACCCTGGGCGGTTTTAATAATACGATTCTTAATCCTTACTTTGCCTATGTAGCCAGGTTCTAACAGTTTTTTGAAACGGGTGTTACTCAACGCCGTTTACTCCTTAATATTTCATAGCGTCGTCTACTCTTATACCCAGCTTTTCTTCCACAAAACGCATATAAGGACTCAGGATGTTGACCGTATTTTTCAGCCCTTCCTGCTCATCTGGAGCTAGTTCTGGTTCTTGGATGTTTTGGATGCCATCCTTACCTATGATCGCCGGAACTGTCATGCTCAGCCCGTAATAGCCGTATTCACCATCCAATACTACAGAACAGGGGGTCACCTCTAGAGTATTCTGAGCAATAGCACGACAAATGGCTGCCAATCCCACTGCCGAAGTCCAGCCTGCGGTACGCCCGGACTTGAGTTCCTCATAACTCTTTAAAATGTTAGGTACTTGGCTTCTTACTCTCTGTTTGAATTCCTCACTTACTGCAACCGGTTTCCCGTCAACCCGCAGGGAACTAAAGAGCAAGACCTGGCTACTGCCATGCTCACCGATGGCTGTACCATCTACAAGACTGGTTTTTACCTTAAGAGCCTCGGCAGCTATCATCCGGAAGCGAAAGCTATCGTTCACTGAATAGCCAATGAACTTTCTCCGGTCTCGGTTAGAGCTGAGGAGGTACATAGCGTAGTTAAGGGGATCCACCGGATTGGTGACAGTTATTACCACGGCATCAGGACAACGTTGTGCTAGCTTCCTCCCGATGTCCTGAATAATAATTAGATTAGCAGGAAGCAATTCCAAGCGAGAAGTGATTACCGCCTGAGGAACACTTGCGGACACAATTACTATATCTGAGCCGGGAATGTCATCATAGCTACCAACACGAACAAGTATGTCTTGTGCCGCCACAGCCGTACCAAGATCCATAGTATGCTGTTTCAGCACGTTTTGCCGGCTACCGCCAATCATCACTATTTCGTCCGCTAGACCATGGACAGCGATATTAAAAACGGCACATGAACCTACACAGCCGGCAGCACCAATAATAGCAATTTTCATTAGCTCAGTCCTCCTCCGACATCCGCAGCAGGAGTTGGTCTCAGGCATAAATGAAATGCTGGAAAGAATCTGAGGTTTCTTTTACCTACTTAACATTTAGCCAGACTGTTCAACAGTGAATCCCCGACCCCTTTTAAGTACCATGAGCCCCCCGTGACAGAAATTCTTCTCGAATGTTTTCACCTTCAAGCTTACCTCCTCTACCTAAAATTCCTCACAAATAGGGGAACTATCACATTTGCCTGCCCCTCTACCGAGTAGTTATGACTATTTAACCAAGCTCAATACCGAGCAAAACTGAGCAAGAAGGTTGCGTTTTGAGGAAAAGCGATGAGTATTGCTACCGCTACTATTAGTGCTGCCAGGAAGGGGAATATGCCCTTGAAGATAGTTTCCAGGGGAACTTCCTCAGGATACATTCGGGCGTTTCTGGCTACCATCTCGACAACGGTCATTACTTTCAGTTCGCCTCCCTTTTCTCTGTGTTACCATACCATAAAACTTGGCAAGAATAGCGCGATTTGAGGGAAAGCGATTAAGATAGCGGCACAAACTATTATTGCCCCAAGGAAGGGGAATATTCCCCTGAATATGGTCTCCAGGGGCACATCTGGAGCC
>JAUWYK010000085.1 GCA_030615865.1 Dehalococcoidia bacterium | reverse complement strand
TCTCTTATGATGAAACCTTTAGTCTACTGAGGAGATAATAATGCAGAAAGTGCTGGTCACTGGTGGTAGTGGCTACATAGGTTCGGTTCTGGTTACTAGGCTACTGGAGGAAGGTTACCAGATAACAGTAGTGGATAACTTTATGTTCGATCAGACCTCTCTGCTCGGTTTATGCCATAATCCCAATCTGCACATCATTCGCGGTGATGTTAGGGATGAGGATACCATGATGAAGGCGGTGGAGGGGGCTGACTTTATTATGCCGCTGGCAGCTATCGTTGGCGCCTCGGCCTGTAGCAGGGATTGGATTGCCGCCGAGAGCACCAACGTCGGGGCTATCAGGATACTAACTAGGTGCCGAAGCCCGAAGCAAAAGATAATCTTTCCCTGCACCAACAGCGGATATGGAGTAGGAGAGGAGGGAATATACTGCACCGAGGAGACCCCTCTGAGACCGATTTCCCTCTACGGGAAGGAGAAGGTTGAGGCAGAAGGGATAATTTTAAATGCAGGCAACTCAATTAGCCTGCGCCTGGCCACTGTCTTTGGCGTAAGCCCCTTTATGAGGCTGGACCTCTTAGCAAATAATTTTGTCTACCGGGCGATTAACGATGGCTTTGTGGTTTTGTACCAGGCGCATTTCAAGCGGAACTACATACATGTCCGTGACGTGGCTAGAGCATTTATACACTGCATGAAAAACTTCGACAGCATGAAGGACGAGCCGTACAATGTTGGGCTGAGCCAGGCCAACCTGTCAAAGTGGGAGCTATGCCAAGAGATAAAGAAACAGGTACCAGACTTCTACTTTGTCGCGGCAGAGGTGGGGGAAGATATAGACCAGAGAAACTATATCGTCAGCAATGAGAAGATTGAGGCAACAGGATACAGGCCGGATGTTTCCCTGCAGCAGGGGATTAGAGAGCTGATTAAGGGATACCAGATTATTAAGGGTTTAGAGCCTCAGGGCAATGTGCTGAGGAGGCAGGGATGAATAAGCAGGAGCTAATGCAGTTTGAGGAGGAAATAAGACAGTTATTCTTACAGGCTAAGATAGGAGCACCCACTCACCTCAGCCGGGGAAATGAAGACCCACTGATAGAAATATTCAAGCAGATAGCAAGGACAGACTGGGTATTTTCAACCCACCGAAGCCACTACCATGCCTTGCTCCATGGGATAGATAAGGAATGGCTGAGGAGTGAGATACTGGCAGGTAGGAGCATACATATAAATAACAAAGAACATAGGTTCTTTACCTCGGCTATGGTGGGTGGCTGTCTTCCCATTGCTCTCGGCGTGGCTATGGCTATAAAGAGGAAGCGGGGTAAAAGGCATGTATGGATATTCGTTGGCGATATGGCTGCTGAGAGTGGTGTTTTTCACGAATGCACCAAGTATGCGGCAAGACACAACTTGCCTATAACATTTGTAGTCGAGGATAACGGACTGAGTACAAACACACCCACCCAGCTGGTCTGGGGGACAGCCAAGGCTAGTCCTCACATCATAAAGTATAAATATAACAGGGTGTGGCCCCACGTTAATGCCGGAAAATGGGTGGTATTCCGATGAGTTACAGGGATGAAGTGGTTAAAGCCATGGAGATGCTGGCTGAGAACAAGAGGGTAATCTTTCTGGGGCAAAGCATCCGCTACCCAGGTCATGTCATGTATGGAACTCTTGAGAATGTGCCAATATCAAGGAGGATTGAGCTACCAGTGTTCGAAGATGTTCAGCTCGGGATGAGTACCGGGCTGAGCCTGGAGGGCTATATACCGGTCAGCATCTTCCCCAGGATAGACTTCCTAATCATTGCCGTCAATCAGCTGGTAAATCACTTAGACAAGGTAGAGGAGATGTCTTGTGCCCAGTTTAAGCCAAAGGTTATCATCAGAACCATGCTCGGTAGCGTTAAGCCACTTTACCCCGGTGCGCAACACTGCCAAGACCATACTGAAGCTCTAGAGTGCCTGATGACCAATATAGATGTGGTGAAGCTGACCCAGAGTAGAGACATAGTCCCAGCCTATAAAGTCGCCCTAGAGAGTGAAAGGTCCACTATTTTAATAGAGAGCGCTGATTTATATTAGGGGGAATTGATGATTTCAGTAGCCAAAACAAGCCTAGATGGGGTGCTTAAGGTTGAACTTGGTATCTTTAAAGACCACCGAGGACACTATATCGAGACCTACAACGAGAAGATGTACAGGGAAAAGGGCATTGATATCAAGTTTGTCCAGGATGACATCTCCGTATCCATTAGAAACGTTCTGAGGGGTATCCACGGCGACAGTCAGACTTGGAAGCTTATATCCTGTCTGCACGGCGAGTTCTATCTAGTGGTGATCAACTGCAATACTGACTCAAAGGACTTTGGCAAGTGGGAATCCTCCGTGCTATCAGAGGCGAATGGGCTTCAAGTTCTGGTTCCACCGAGATATGGCGTTGCCCACTTGGTCTTAAGCGATAAGGCTATCTTTCACTACAAACAGTCAAGCTACTACGATCCGTCAAAACAGTTTACCTATCGATTTGATGACCCTAGATTTAACATCTGGTGGCCGGTAAAGGCTCCTCTCCTTTCAAGGAGGGATGAGGAGGGACACTATGTCTAGCTTTGTTATGAGCAGGACACCATACCGTGTCAGCTTCTTTGGCGGTGGGACCGACTATCCGGCTTGGTATATGGGAAATCCAGGGGCGGTGCTGGCGACTTCAATCGATAAATACTGCTACCTTCTGTGCCGCTGGCTGCCGCCTTTCTTTGAGCACAAGCACCGGATTGTGTGGTCCCAAATAGAGCTAACTCAAGAAGTTGATGACATTAGACACCCGTCGGTGAGAGAGGCACTTAAGTTTATGAAAATTAACGATGGGGTGGAAATACACCATGCTGGGGATTTACCAGCTATGACTGGCATGGGCACCAGCTCAGCTTTTACTGTGGGTTTGCTCAATGCCCTACACAGCTTGCAAGGAGAGAAGGCGACCAAGATGCAGCTAGCAGTAGAGGCAATATACATTGAGCAGGAGATGATAAAGGAAAACGTCGGCTCTCAAGACCAAGTTACCTCCGCCTTTGGCAGCTTCAACCGCATAGACTTTGGTGGTGACCTAACTGTTACCCCAATTAAGTCTAACAGACTGAAGGAGCTTGAGGCTTCTTTGATGATGTTCTTTACCGGCTTCTTGCGGAAAGCACAGCAGATTGCCGGAGAATGGATTGAGAGAACCCCAATTAACAAGCCTACATTGCAAACCATGTACCAGATGGTGGCGGAGGGGGAAAAGCTACTAACTGGTAGCGGCAACCTGTCTGACTTCGGCAAGCTTCTTGATGAATCCTGGAAGTTCAAACGCACTCTCAGTAAAAGAGTATCAGCGGAATACATTGACTTTCTCTATACCAACGCCATTTGTGCCGGTGCCACCGGTGGCAAATTGCTTGGTGCTGGGGGTGGTGGCTTCCTATTGCTATTTGTGGAGCCAGATAAGCAAGCAATGGTCAAAAAGAGACTATCACGACTTCTAGAGGTGCCATTCAAATTTGAACGGGAAGGGAGCCAAATCATACTCCATGGTTAATCTAGAGAAAAAGGCAAAATGGGTTCGCCAGCAGATGCTGGAGATATGCGCCCGGGCTGAGGGTGGGCATGTTGCCTCAATGAGAATAGATTTATTACTCATTAACCCAAGCAACACCACTAAAATGCACCAGAAGGTTACCTCACCCCTTCGGGGCATTGAGCCTCCATTTTGGGCAGGGCTGATTGCTAGTTTCATCCGAAAACATGGTTACAGCGTAGCCATACTGGATGCTGATGCTGAAAATTTAAGTCCTGTCCAGACAGCAGAGAGGATTGCCAAATGTAACCCCCTGTTGGCAGCTGTCATCGTGCAGGGCGTTAATCCATCAGCCTCCTCCACGCCAAAGATGACAGCAACCATTGACTCGATTAAGGAACTGAAAAGCAGAGCGCCCCATATAAAGATCTTGGTGGGTGGATTACACCCCTCATCCTTGCCAGGAAGGACACTACGGGAAACTGGGGCTGATTTTGTCTGCCAGGGTGAGGGCTTCTACACCATCCTTGAGCTTCTGGAAACGCTGAAGTCAGATAGGGAGCACTACCGGATTGACGGGCTTTGGCATGTGCAGGATCGCACGATCATTTCAAACCCGAGGGCAAGATTGTTAAGCTCAGAGGAACTCCCACCTGTTGCTTGGGATTTGCTCGATATGACAAAGTACCGTGCGCATAACTGGTCCTGCCTTGATAATCTTGACCGGAGGTCTCCTTACGCTGTTATCTATACCTCACTTGGATGCTGCTATGATTGTAAATTTTGCCAAGTAAAACAAATGTATAGCGGTAAACCAGGTATGCGCTTCCGCCCGCCGCAGAAGGTGCTTGAGGAGTTAGACCTTTTGGTAAACAAATACGGCATCCGAAACATCAAGATTATGGATGAGCTGTTCACAATAAAGGAGAGGCAGGTTGCCAGCATCTGTGACCCCATTATTGAGCGGGGTTACGACCTGAACATAACACAGTACTATGCCAGAATCGACAGGGTCACCAAGCCCATGCTTATGAAGATGAAGCAGGCTGGGATGCGTTGGGCCTGCTATGCCATCGAAAGTGCGTCGGAAAGGAGCCGCCTGGGGGTTGGGAAAAAGTTCAGCCGGGATATTGAGGGGGGAATCGAGATGGCAAGGGAACTGGACATGCCCATCATGGCTAATTTCATGTTTGGACTGCCAGAGGATGACCTTGATTCAATGCAAGCCAGCTTGGACATGATGTGCCAATACAACTTTGAGTACGTAAATCTATACTGCACTATGGCTTACCCTGGCTCCCAGCTGTACGAAGAGGCACTGCGAGAGGGCATGAGGCTACCCGAAACCTGGGACGGCTACGCTCAACTAGGCTATGAGACACTCCCACTGCCAACCAAATATCTATCCAGTGAGGAGGTGCTGGCCTTCCGCGATAAAGCATTCCAAGACTATTACAGCAGGCCTGAATACTTGGAGATGATCAGGGGCAAATTTGGCGATAAGGCAGTGAAGCATATAAAGGGGATGCTGAAGTATAAAATTAAAAGGAAATTACTAGGAAATTAAGGAGGTTGAGATGACAGTTCCTAGGCAAAGCATTATCGATAGACACCCAGAGTCATACCGCCCTAGCCATCAGATGGATATAAAAGCCGCTGAGAGATTCATGCTGGATATAAAGGAGATTTTAGACAGCATTGGGGTATCATTCTGGCTGTGGCTTGGCACCTTTCTCGGTGTCTACCGGGACGGGGGGTTGATTCCATGGGATAGTGATATAGATTTAGCAGTGTATTTTGAGGATTTAGACAGGATTGTTTCCTGTGAAAAGATGTTCATTGATAAAGGATTTGAACTTGGTCTGGACTACTGGAGAGGGGAAAAGTTCATTGAAGTCTACCGGGATGGAGAGCATGGTGGCCTGAATGGCATGTGCCTCAGCACTATCCCCTTCTTTACCTGGAGGAGAAGCGAAGCCCATATTGAATTAACTGAGGAAATTAATAAATTGCTGGCAAGGTTTAAACAGTTTACGTCTTTCCAGATCATTTACCACGAAAAGAACACCTTTGTCTGTGATTTGATGGCCGGGAGTATCAAAATCAGGAGCCTTCTATTTGCGCCAGGGGTGGTAAGAATTCAGGGCCATCAAATGTATGACATAGATGCCTTTGAAAGACCAAATCAGGTTCAGTTTCTGGGCCAGAGCTGGCGCATCTTCAGTGAACCTGAAAGGTGGCTAGAATATATGTATGGCCCGGACTGGAGGATACCAAACAAGGACATTAACGCAGGAAAGCTGGATGGAAACAGGCCACTATTGCAAGGAGAGACATATGAGTTGCTTTTGACTGAGCAGGATAATGAGGCTATTTATGAGTTGCTGAGCAGCTACTGCCCACCTGAGTCTTTCCCACTTGGTGCCTATATAGAAGGAACATCTTCAGAGGTTCCTATACCCTTTTGGCCAGATGCCGAAGCACTAATTTGTGAATATGTTAAACAAAGGAGGAAGGGACTATAAAAAAGAAGTTGGAATTTAGCATCGTCTATATGACCTACCGACCCGGTGGCTTTGACATCCTGGCCGACTCTTTAAAGAACCAGACCATGAAGAATTACGAGTTGATCATCGTCGATGACTACCCTATAGATAGAAAAGATATAGTAAAACGTTACCTGGAAGGCAAGGGAATACCAGTGGCCTATGTGGGGCCGTCAAAGCCAAAATGCTTCCCTGAGCTGCCATTTAATGTGTTTAATGCTATGAACACCGGCCTTTTACTAAGCACAAAAGAAGTGGTAGTCATACTTCAGGACTACCAGTGGCTGCCCCCAGACTGCCTAGAGAAATTTGCCCAACGTTATGACCTGTTCAAGGACAACTACTGCGTGGTTCTCCCCGGGCAGATGTGGGAGCAGCCTAGGCCGAGAGACAACGAGGGGCTAATCTCAATCTGGTCTCAACCATGGAAGGGCAGTCCCGAGGAAAACGGCTGTCAGAAAAGCTTTATCTGGGTACCAGAAGGCTGGGAGTTCGCCTGCATTGCCTACCCCTGGAGTGTGGTTGCTAAAATGAACGGTTTCCCTGAGTGCCTGGATGCTTTTGCCGCTCACCCACTAGAACCTTTTGTGATGAAGCTTGAAGCTGCTGGCGGGAAGCCCTATGTAGACAAGGGTAATTTCCTGCAGATGATAAATCACCGGGAATGGCTGCCGCTTGAGATGTGGCACCAGGCGAAGAGAACTGGCTCGGCAGTTTACATTGAGCGAGAAAACTGCTTTGACCTAAAGAATCATGTCAGGGGGAAGGCCTACTGAAATGACGAGCATCTTTGACAAGCCAGAATACTGGTGTGGGGAGCTGGGCTACCGACCTGGGCCTGATGGCATCGGCTACAGGGACTTCCCCATCCACCAGGTCAAGGTAAACTATATCCTGTCAAGGAAACCAATGGGC